>JAZLCK010000019.1:0-56330 GCA_045614165.1 Christensenellaceae bacterium
CTTTCTAGTTATAGAAACGGCACAACTAGTGGCAAAATGGAACTAATTGCTAACTTCACCACCGAAATTACGGGTAAAGACGTTTTGATTGTGGAAGACATTGTTGATAGTGGCAAAACGCTTTCTTATTTTATAGAACTACTTAAAGAGAAAAACCCAGCGTCTATTAAAATTTGTTCTTTTTTAGATAAAACCGATTGCCGTCAAGTTCCTATTAGCGTTGATTATAAATGTTTCGACGTGCCACCCGTTTTCGTTATCGGCTACGGACTAGACTACGCCGAAAAATACCGCGAACTGCCATACCTTGCAGCAGTTTTAGACCCAAGCAAAATTTAGTAAGAATTTAAAAAATAAAAAAGGTTGCGAACTTTTGCAACCTTTTTTGTTAATTATACCATTTATTAATTATGCCATTCGATATAAAATTGTACATCTTCATCAGAAACTGAAGAAAACGTTATATAATACTCTTTGTCTAAATAAAAAGTCTCAAAGTAGTATATTAGGTATTCGCCAGCATAACCTTCGTGAGAATATGAAACTAAATTATCTGTATTAACTTCTCTAATTTTTACTACTTCTGCTCTATACACTGTAATATAATAACCTTCGTGATAACCAGAATTAAAAAAATAAGTTTTTTCCTCTCCATAAGAAGTGCTATAAGTATATCTTTCATTCACTAAAGCAGTAGTATAGTTGTCTGGGTCATCATTGTTTGAAGGTCTGAATAAAGTTATGCCACTCTTTAACATAGCACCAGAACCGATTAAAACAATTGATATAATACAAATAATAATTATATATAAACGATTGCTTTTTGTTGTGCTCATTATTATTTATCCCCTTTTAATTTAGAAAAAACGCCTTTGATTGATTTTCTTTTTAGTTTATCACGGAATACAACGCGCATTATGCCGAGAACAAGAACGCCTACACCCAAAATAATTAAAGCGTTGTCAATAGCATTGTCAATATACATTGCAAAAAAGCCACAAGCAAACGCTGCCGTTAAGAAATAATATAAAATTTTAATAAAACTTGGTTTTTTCTTAACTTCTGGTTTAACGTCTTTTTTCTTTGCGATTTGAGTATCAACTTTTTCTACGCTGTCTTTAACTTCAACTTCTCTATCAACAACTTCTTCCGTGTTGTAGCCGTTTTTGATAAGATATCTCTTAAGCGCAAGGTCTTTTTCGTATTCGGTTAAAGAGTGGATACCATCTGGGTATTTCTTTTCGATAGCAAGTTTAGTTTCGTAAAGTTCAAGAGATTTTTTTGCAATTTCGTTGTTAGCATCGTTATCTACTTTAAGTTTTCTAATGTTAAAGTATTGGTCTTCTATTCTATTTTGAATATCTTTTGGAATAGCAAATCTCTTAATAATAAATTCGGTTAGTTCAACGCCAAAAACTTCAAAACTGCTTACAACACTTTGCTTGAATTCTTCTTCAACAGCGTTAATGTTAGAACATAAAGCATAGTAGCCTAGTTTGTTTTTAGCAATATAATCACTAATAAATACTTTAAATTTGTTGTCAAAAATATCAGTGATGGTGTTTTTGATTTTATTTTTACCGAGTTGGGTAATATGCAGGTCTAATTTCTTAATTAAAACCATAGCACTTTGAACTTTTAAGGTTGCCTTAAACGAGAATTTAAGTGACGAAGGAATACCAAGTTCGGCATCATAATAATAAATTTCATCATCGTCTTGTGCAACGAAAGCATAGTTTAATAAAACTTTGTTATCAATACTGCTTTGTGCTGTAACGCTATCTGCTTTTGCATTTTTTGTCGCGCCCTTATCAAGTTCGTTTAGACGGAAAAGTAAGAATTTTTGTGCAAATTCGTCGGTATATTGTTCTTCTTTAAGATAAACAAAGAGAGCCGTATTGTTTTCTAAAATAAATTCGATATATTTGTTTGCTTCTTCGCCAATTATTGTTGTCATAAGAGCAGGGCGTTTTTGCAATGCTTTTAATAAGCCTTCTTTATGCGCGTCTTTCTCGAGGTTTAATCCTACAATTTTTAATTCTTCTTTTACTAACTTGTTAGCAATTTCTTCTGCTGATTTTTTGTTTAATCCAAACATTTCTTCCTTTCTCCTTTAAGATAAATAGTTACTGCACATTTTACATATTGCAGTGTGTTCTGGGTTTGCATACCCACATACTTCGCAAACGACCTTTTTCTCTTTGTCTACTTTACAAGGCATTATAACCGTTTGCGTTGTGTTTGTTTCTTCGGTTTTTTCTTTCATAATTTTCTCCTTTAAAAGAATATAACACAATTATACAAGAAGATTTCTTCTCAGTCAAGTTTTTTGAGAAGTTTTCTTCTATAATAAGAATATGAAAATAGGGGAAAAAATAAAAGAATTTAGGTTAGAGCATAAACTCTCGCAATATGGTCTTGCAAAAATTATAGGTGTAAGTCAAAAGGCGATTGATTATTGGGAGCGTTCTGTTAACGAGCCGAAAGCAAGTTATATTATTTTACTTGTAAAGGCATTTGAAATAAGTTTTGATGAATTTTTTTGTGATATAGATTAAAAAGGTTGTGGAAAAATCCACAACCTTTTATTTTGCCTTTTATTTTATTCGCTTAATTTTAATTATTAAATTCCGCCTTTCGTAGCGCTAACTTCGTTAAACTCTGCAACAACTTCTTGCTCTGGTTCTTTTGAAAGTAGTGAGCCAACGACTATTGCAATAGAAGAAATTATAAACGCTGGTAGTAAGCAGTAAACGCCCCATACCCCGCCAAGTGGGTTAAGCACGATTTTCCAAACGAAAACCGTTACTGCGCCAGAAACCATACCCGCGATTGCGCCGATTTTGTTGGTGCGTTTCCAAAAGAGTGAGAATAACATTAGCGGACCAAAGGTTGCGCCAAAGCCTGCCCACGCGAAAGAAGTTATGCCAAAGATAGTGCTTTCGCTGTCCCACGCGATAACCATTGCGATAATGGTGATAACTGCCATTGCAATTCTTGATGCCCACATTACTTGTTTATCATTAGCGTTCTTTTTGAATAAGCCGTGATAGATATTTTCTGCGATAGCAGAAGTAGAGATAAGTAGATATGAGTCCGAAGACGAAATAGACGCAGCAAGGATACCAGCGCAAGCAAGACCTGCAAGAATTGGTGGTAAGAATTTGGTTGCGATGTCGATAAATATTCCTTCGGCTTCGGCGTTAGAAGTATAAGAAATTTCTGCAACGCTTCTACCAACGATACCGATAAATACTGCAACGCCCATTGCAATGAATAGCCAAATGCAAGCAACACGTCTTGAACGGGTGAGTTCTTTTTCGTTTCTAATACCCATAAATCTTAAAAGAACTTGTGGCATACCGAAATATCCAAGCCCCCAAGCAAGAGCCGATACGATAGACAAGAAAGAGAAACCTTTTGCGCCGTCTGCCGTATGAGTGCTTGTTAAAGACATAAACCCGTCTAGATTTTTAGCGTTTTCGATAACAGCGCCAAAACCACCAGCCGAAACAACTGCAATGATAAGAATTGCAACAAGACTTACTATCATTACGATTGCTTGCATAAAGTCTGATGCGCTTTCTGCTAAAAAGCCACCAAGGAAGGTGTAAAATAGCACGAACACAGCGGCAATAATCATCATAACGTGATAATCTAAACCAAAAAGGTTCATAAATAGTTTACCGCAAGATGCTAGGCATTGACCTGCATAAACGGTAAAGAACACGGTGATGAATAACGACGAAATGGTTAGTATAATTTTGTTCTTTTCTTTATATCTGTTAGAGAAGAAACTTGGCAACGTAATCGCGTCTACTTTTGCACTATAACGGCGAAGTTTTTTAGAAACTATTAACCAGTTAAAATACGTGCCGATAAATAAGCCGATAGCCGTCCAACCCGCGTCTGCTAAACCTGACCAGTATGCAAGACCAGGAAGACCCATAAGTAGCCAACCCGACATATCCGATGCTTCTGCCGAAAAAGCAGAAACCCAAGGGCCAAGCGACCTACCGCCTAAAAAGTATGCTTCGGCGTTTTTGTTTGACCTTTTGGCGAAATAAACGCCTATTGCGATTATCGCGCCCATATAAACTACCATAGCAAGTAAGTGTTGTATTTGTTCTGACGTCATAATTTTTTCCTTTGAACTTTTTTAGATTTTATAAAATAAAAATCCCCTTTACTATACCACAAACAATGCAGTTTGTCAAACAATATCAAAAATACATAGGTATTAAGCACTTTATTTTTTGCAAACGTTGTGTTATAATATATTTATGAATAAAAAACACGTTAAATTTGATGAACTTAATAAAGAACTAGAAAACAAGATTTTGCTAGACAGAGCCGAAAACAAGGCTAACCCATACGCGTTTTGCGATAAAAATGCCACTAGAAGAATTTTAAACCCGCACGACAATGCAAACGTTTTGCGTTCTAACTTTATTCGCGACGTGGATAAAATTTTAAACTGTCCGTTCTATAATAGGTATAGCGACAAAACGCAAGTTTTCTCTCTTTATAAAAACGACGATATTACAAGAAGAAGTTTGCACGTTCAACTAGTTTCTAGAATCGCGCGCACTATCGGCAAAGCGCTTAACCTTAACCTAGAACTTATCGAAGCGATAGCGCTTGGGCACGATTTGGGACATACTCCGTTTGGGCACCTTGGCGAAAGGTTTTTAAGCGAAATTTATTACTCAAACACCAAAAGGTGCTTTTATCATAACTTGCAATCGGTTAGGGTGCTTGATAAAATTTTTAACTATAATATCACGCTTGAAACCCTAGACGGAATTGCAGGGCACAACGGCGAAATAGAACTATCCGTGTATCACCCACAGCCAAAGCGCGATTTTAAGGCGTTTGACGAGATTATAGAAAAGTGCTACACCGATACTGATGCCGTTTCTAAACTTTCACCATCTACGCTAGAAGGTTGCGTGGTTAGGCTTTCGGATATTATTGCTTACCTTGGGAAAGACAGGCAAGACGGAACGAAAACCAAGGTTTATAACGAAAATGATTTTGAAAATAGCGTTATAGGTAGCATAAACGCCGAAATTATAAACAATATTTCGGTAAACGTTATAAAAAATAGTTATGGCAAAAATTATATTGCGCTAGACAAAGAATATTTTAACGCGTTAAGTTCGTTAAAACGCGAAAATTATGAGCGTATTTACGGCGAAACCGAAGAAGATAAAAAACGCAACGCCGTTATTCGCGAAATGATGACTAAACTTTACGAAAAGTTAAAAGCCGATTTAGTTTCGGGCGACCAGTCTTCACCTATTTTTACCCACCATATAAACTACATTGCTAAATCTTACTACGCGCGAAAGAACGAATATCTTAGCGAAGACAAAGACCAAATTGTTGTAGACTATATAGCAAGTATGACCGACGATTATTTTATAGAACTTTACCACAAGTTGTTTAAGAATAGTCCCCTAAAACTAGAATATAAAGGTTATTTTGAATAAAACGACAAAAATAAAACAAACGCCACGGGAACTCCCGTGGCGTTTTTATATTTTTAACTTTTTCTACTTTAAGGTTGCTAGCATAACTGCTTTTATAGTGTGCATGCGGTTTTCGGCTTCGGTAAACACGATAGATTTTTCGCTTTCGAAAACTTCGTTAGTCACTTCCATAGCCGTTATATTAAACTTTTTATAAATTTCTTTGCCGATTTCGGTGTTTAGGTCGTGGAAAGCAGGAAGACAATGCATAAACACGGCGTTTTTGTCGGCGTTATCCATAACGGCTTTATTTACTTGGTACGGAAGAAGGTCTTTTATTCTCTTTTCCCAAACTTCGTCTGGTTCGCCCATAGAAACCCAAACGTCCGTATAAATAACGTTAGCGTTTTTGGTTGCCGTTTCTACGTCTTCAATAAACTCTAATTTTGCGCCCGTTTGACTAGCAATTTCTTTGCAAGTATCGATTAGTTCATCACTTGGGAAATATTCTTTCTTGGTGCAAGCAACAAAGTGCATACCCATTTTAGCGCAACCCACCATAAGCGAATTGCCCATATTATATCTCGCGTCGCCCATATAAACAAGTTTTATGCCTTTAAGGTAGCCGAACTTTTCTTTAATGGTCATAAAGTCTGCTAAAATTTGGGTTGGGTGAAATTCGTTAGTTAAGCCGTTCCACACGCAAACGCCTGCATCTTTGGCAAGCGCTTCTACTATCTCTTGGCCGTAGCCACGATATTCAATGCCGTCGTACATTCTGCCAAGTACCCTAGCCGTATCGCTAATGCTTTCTTTTTTGCCCATTTGTGAACTTTTTGGGTCTAGATAAGTTGCGCTCATACCAAGGTCAGACGCAGCAACTTCGAACGCGCAACGCGTTCTCGTGCTAGTTTTTTCGAATAAAAGCGCAATGTTTTTACCTTTTAGATAGGCGTGCTTTTTGCCCTTTTGTTTTTTCTTTTTAAGGTCTATCGCAAGATTGATTAGATATTCGATTTCGCACGGAGTAAAGTCTAAAAGTTTTAGAAAGTTTCTACCTTTTAAGTTCATAATTTCACCTTTAATTAAAGATTTTCAAAAATGTCTTTCACATATTCGATTTGCGCCTCTACCGAAACAACCGAAGTTCCGCCTTTTGATACACGCTTATTAACGCAAGTTGCTAGGTCGATTTCGTTATACAAATCGTTTTCGAACACTTCGCTATACGCTTTGTATTCTTCTATTTTAAGGTCTTCTAGCGTTTTGCCGTTCTTTATGCAATCCCCAACGATAGAGCCAACGATTTTATAAGCCGACCTAAACGGCAAGCCTTTTTTGGCTAGATAGTCTGCTAAATCGGTTGCATTTATAAAGCCTTTTTTCGCTGCCGATAACATATTTTCTTTAAGCGCTTTCATAGACGCTATCATAGGAACGAAAACTGATAGACAATTTTTAACCGTATCAACGCCGTCGAACACGCTTTCTTTATCTTCTTGCATATCCTTGTTATATGCTAGTGGCAAGCCTTTAAGCACGGTTAAAATAGCCATTAAATCGCCGTAAACCCTACCAGTTTTGCCACGACAAAGTTCTGCCATATCCGAATTTTTCTTTTGTGGCATAATTGATGAACCCGTTGTAAACTCATCTGATAGTTCGATAAACTTAAATTCCCAACTAGACCAGAGTATAATTTCTTCTGATAGCCTAGACATGTGCGCCATAATAAGTGAAATAACGCTTAAAAGTTCTACGCAATAATCTCTATCCGATACCCCGTCTATGCTGTTTAAGGTTATTCCGTTAAAGCCAAGTTTTTGTGCTTCTAGTTCCCTGTCCGTATCAAAGGTGGTGCCCGCTAGTGCGCAACTACCTATCGGGCTAACGTTAAGCCTTTTTTTGCAATCGTTTAGCCTATCGATATCGCGCAAGAACATAAAGGTATATGCCATTAGTTGATGCCCAAAAGTTATGGGTTGGGCGCGTTGAAGGTGGGTATATCCCGGCATAATAACGCTTTTATATTCTTCGGCTTTAAGAGTTAGGTTTTGAACTAGGTTTTTAAGCAAAGTTTTGATTTCGCCTATTTCATCGCGAAGATACATTTTAAGGTCTAGTGCAACTTGGTCGTTTCTACTTCTTGCCGTGTGAAGTTTTTTACCAACTTCGCCAACCCTTTCGGTTAGCACTTGCTCAATAAACATATGGATATCTTCGGCGCTCATATCAAACTCTAAAACGCCGTTTTCGATATCTTCTAAAATGGTTTCTAAACCTTTAATAAGCGTTTCGGCTTCTAAACTAGAAATGATATTTTTTGCGCCAAGCATCATAGCGTGTGCCATACTGCCAAGTATATCTTGTTTATAAAGCCTTTTGTCAAAACTGATTGAACTATTAAAATCATCGGCAATTTTGTTGGTTTTGCCGTCAGTTCTGCCTGCCCACATCTTTTTCATATAATCACCTTTATAAAGTTATTGTCCCGACTAGCAGGACAAAACTTTAATTATTACTTGTTATTTTTTGTTTTTTTCTTCTACCATAGCGGCAACTTTTAATGGTAAGCCGAATAGGTTGATAAAGCCTTTTGCATCAGTTTGGTCGTAATCACTTTCGCCAAAGGTTGCGATTTCTTCGCTGTATAATGAATAGTCGCTCCAAACCCCTGCGTTAATCATATTGCCCTTATAAAGTTTAAGCCTTACCTTGCCCGTAACGGTTTCTTGGGTTTTATCAACGAAAGCAGATAACGCTTCTCTAAGTGGGGTGAACCATTGTCCGTTATAAACAAGTTCGCCAAAAGTAACGGCTAGTTTTTGTTTTTCGTGCATTGTGTATTTATCAAGGCAGATTTGTTCTAAAACGCTGTGCGCTTTATAGAGTATTGCTCCGCCCGGTGTTTCGTAAACGCCACGACATTTCATACCAACTAAACGGTTTTCTACGATATCGAGTATACCTATACCGTTTTCGCCACCAAGTTTGTTTAGTTTTAGAATAATGTTTTTTGCGCTCGTTTTTTCGCCGTTGATTGCTACTGGAACGCCTTTAACAAATTCAAGTTCAACGTAAGTTGGTTTATCTGGTGCTTTTATCGGCGAAACGCCCATTTCTAAGAAACCATCTTTTTCGTAAAGTGGTTCGTTGCCCGTATCTTCTAGGTCAAGGCCTTCGTGTGATAAGTGCCATAAGTTTTTATCCTTAGAATAGTTGGTTTCACGATTGATTTTTAGTGGAACGTTGTGTTTTTCAGCGTATTCGATTTCTTCTTCACGCGATTTAATGCTCCACTCTCTCCAAGGTGCAATGATAGGCATTTCTGGTAAGAAACGCTTGATGGTAAGTTCGAAACGAACTTGGTCGTTTCCTTTACCCGTACAGCCGTGGCAAATAGCGTCTGCCCCTTCTTTAACAGCGATTTCGCAAAGCGCCTTAGCGATACAAGGACGCGCGTGGCTAGTGCCTAGCAAATATTCTTCGTAAAGCGCGCCTGCTTTCATCGTAGGAATAATATAGTTATCAACGTAATCGTCGGTTAAATCTAAAACGTAAAGTTTGCTTGCGCCCGTTTTGATAGCCTTTTCTTCTAATCCGTCAAGTTCGTCTGCTTGGCCAACGTTGCCCGCAACAGCAATAACTTCGCAGTTGTTATAGTTTTCTTTAAGCCAAGGAATTATAATCGAAGTGTCAAGACCACCCGAGTATGCAAGAACTACTTTTTTAATTTTGCTTTTATCCATAATGTTTCTCCTAAAAAAGAATTGATTTTGTTTTACGCTTAAATTATATTCCTTAATTTTTGCTTTGTCAAACAATTATTGCAAATTTTTTACTAATTTTTATATTTTTATTCATTTTATTTTGTTTTTTTGAATATTTTATGAATAATTTTTAATTTTATTCAAATTTCAACGAGTTTATAATAGTTTTCTAAAAGGGCGTGGGTGTTAAATAAGAAAATGATTAAGCCGATGGATAATTCCATCGGCTTATTAAATCAATTAGCCCATTAAAATTTCTGAGATAATTTCTAAAACTTTTTGGTAGCATCCACCGCAACCGGTTGAACAATGCGTGACTTTTTGCACGTTTTTAAACACGTCTAGCACGTTTTCTAGGTTGTTATTCTTTTCAATCGCCGTCGCGATAGAATTGTAATCGACTTTCATGCAATTACAAACCATATAGTTCTCTTTCATAGTCTTAGTCCTTATTTAGAAAAATATCTTTTAAGAAGTCCTTCAAACGCTTTGCCGTGGCGCGCTTCATCTCTTGCCATTTCGTGAACGGTATCGTGGATAGCGTCAAGACCAAGTTCTTTTGCGCGTTTTGCTAGTTCGAATTTACCCATAGTAGCGCCGTTTTCTGCTTCTACTCTCATTTCAAGGTTCTTTTTAGTAGAATCAGTCACAACTTCGCCAAGTAGTTCAGCGAATTTTGCAGCGTGTTCTGCTTCTTCAAAAGCAGCCTTTTCCCAGTATAAACCGATTTCTGGGTAGCCTTCTCTATGTGCAACTCTTGCCATTGCTAAATACATACCAACTTCGGTGCATTCGCCCATAAAGTTCATTCGTAAACCTTCGATAATTTCCGGGTCTACACCCTTAGCAACCCCAACGATGTGTTCTGCTGCCCAATGTCTGTCGCCTACGCTTTCGTTAAATTTAGATGCAGGCGCTTTGCATTGCGGGCATTTTTCTGGTGCTGAATCTCCGTCGTGAGTGTATCCGCAAATAGTACATACAAATTTTTTCATAGTCTTCTCCTTTTTGGCTTTATGCCGTTATAATATAATTTTTATTTTTATTTAAACTAACTTATGCAGTCAGTACAGTTTCCGTAATAAACGCATTTAGCGTTTTTAACTTTTAGCCCCATTTCATCAAGTTTTGTAGGAGCACTGTGTTCTACGAATAGGTCTACAATCTTGCCACATTTTTCACATATAAAATGGCTGTGATTAGAAACGTCTCCATCATAATGAATTTTCTTATCCACCGTTTCTAGCGTGACAATAACCCCTTCTTCCGCCAAAAGTTTAAGGTTTCTATACACCGTGCCAAGACTAATGTTCGGCTCTTTTCTTTTAGCACTTTCGTAAACCATATCAGCAGTAGGATGGTCTTTCCTATTCTTTAATATGTTCACTATTAGTTCTCTTTGATGTGAATATCTCATATTTCCCCTTACGATTTAATCGTTATCAGTAATGATTACTATTATTATAAACAATGAAAAAGGGTTTGTCAACAGTTTTTTAAAAGTTTTTTAAAATTTTCTAAAAAAATTTTTTTTGGCAATATTATTGACAAAGTTTAGTTTATGAGTGTAAAATTGCATTTAAGAAAAAGTTTAGGAGAAAAGAAAATGACAGAAAGGAAAAAAGAACTACTTAGGGCGTTAAAATTTTTACTGTTTTCAATAAGTGCGGGCGTTATACAAATCGGTTCGTTTACGATAATGGATTTAGCGCTTAATTTAGATTACGTTATCAAGTCTTACGTTGCAGTAATACTTTCGGTATTATGGAACTTTACGTTTAACCGCAAGTTTACGTTTAAGTCGGCATCTAACGTGCCTATTGCTATGGCAAAAACGTTTTTATACTATTTAGTTTTTGCGCCACTATCTATTCATCTTGGCGATATGTACTTAGTTAAAACGCTAGGTTGGAACGAAATTTTGGTTCAAGCAATAACGATGGTTATTAACTTTGTCACCGAATTTTTATATCAAAGATATTTCGTTTTCAAAAATTCGATAGACACGGCAGTTAAACCTGAAAAACCTAGCGAAGTTAAAGAAGAACTAGATAAAGCCGAATAAATAAATAGCAATTATAAAAAATGAAAAGCAGAGCCTTTCGCTTTGCTTTTTTAATTTTTCTTTTATTGACACTATTTATATTAAGTGTTATAATTTTATCGTTATGAACAACTCTTCACTAAAAAAACTATCAATAGTTTTATGTTTTATATTTTGCTTTACCTTCTTTTTCGGGTGCAATAACTCTACGCCCCCGCCACAAAAAGAAGATGAGCAAGAAACACTACCTACTTTGCCCGAAGATAACGAAGAAAACGAAGAAGTAGAATACGAATACGTGCTGTTTGGTAGTTATCCAAACTCAAAAGAAACTAACGAACAAACCATTTTGGCGTTGTCTTCGCTTATAGGAAACCTTCCTAGCGCGTATAATTTTAACGGGTGGACGGATTACGAATATTATATTTTAGGCAAAAAAGAAAGTTTCGCGTTTTATAAAGACGTGAGTTTAAGCGGCCAAAAATATCGCGCGGTGTTTTTTAACGAATATCGCCCAGAGCAAAGCAATTTAGAAAGCACGGCGTTAAACTCTTATCAAGACGATAATGGGTATCAAATAAACCAAGTGCATTATTTTAAGTACGAGCCTATAAAGTGGCGCGTTTTAGAAGAAAAGAACGGCGAAAAACTCTTGCTTTCGGAATATATAATTTCTAGCATGGCTTTTCAGCCTGCCCTTCATCAATGCGTTAACACGGCTCTCGGCGAACAATCTGGGTTTTACTACGCTAATCACGACGTTGCACCTATCGCCACCTATGCTAACTCGTATGAACACAGCGAAGTTAGAAAATTTTTAAACCAAAACTTTTACGGGGACGCGTTTAGTGCCTTAGAAAAGCAATACGTTATCTTGTCAACGATAAAAAATGATAGTCAAAGCACGGGGCAACCACTAAACGACTTTACCGGTAGAGATACCGAAGACTACGTTTATCTTCCAAGTTTCGTTGAAATCGTAAACCACGATTATGGCTTTGAAACTTCTGGCAAAGAAGATGCGCTAAGAAAACAAGCCTACACAGACTATTCGCTTTGCCAAGGCGCTTATAGCGACGTTGACGGCGGTTATAGATGGTGGCTTCGTTCTGCTTCGTTCTTTATAAACAAATATAGCCGTATGGCACAAGCAATAACTAACGTTGGAAAGGTGCATAACTATCACTACGTTAACCAAACCATTATGGGCGTTGTGCCTATGATGAAAATTTTAGCCGAATAAATACAACTAGAAAATAAAAAACGCTTTACTTTTTAGTAAAGCGTTTTTTTATTTGTTCATAAATTCCATTATTATTCCGTTTTGAACGTAAAGGTATTCTTCTTTGATTTTAAGCGTTTCGTCACTCAGTTCTAAATACGCTTGTTTTTTAGCAAGCGCCTTTTCGTATTTTTTACAAAAATCAGCGTTAAAGGTCTTGTTAAACTCTTTTATGCTTATACCCTTTTCAGTCCTTAAACCAAGCATTATATATTCAAACTCTGCATCTTCTATAAGTACTTCATCGCTAGCAATTTCGGGCGACTTGTTGTAGATAATAGCGTTCATATACTCATCTACGCTATAAGAGTTTGTAAAACGCCTATTTTGCATAAACGAACTAGCCGAAACACCAACGCCGATATATTCGCCACGCTCCCAGTAGTTTTGGTTGTGTTTAGACTCAAAACCCGTTTTAGAAAAGTTAGAAACTTCGTATCTAGAAAAGCCTTTTTCTTTAAGGTATGCTCTTGCCCCATCGTAAATTTCAGCAACTTCGTCGTCAGAAAGTAGTTCGCCGTTAAGATAATCAGTGTAGATTGGCGTTCCAACTTCGGGCGTTAGCGCATACATTGATATATGAGAAACGCCACCTGCTATCGCTAGGTCTATTGTCTTTTTAACTTCTTCTAGCGTTTGGTCTGCTAACCCTAAAAGGATATCGGCGCTATAATTTTTGCCTTTAAGAAGATTGCAAGTGAGCAAAAAGTCTTTTGCAGTATGTATACGGTTAAGGCGTTTTAATTGCGCATCAAACCCCGTTTGTAGCCCGATAGAAAATCGGTTTATCCCAACTGATATATAGTCTTTAATCTTTTTTTCATCAACGGTGCCGGGATTTAGTTCTATGGTGATTTCAGCATTAGAAGAAACGCTAAAACATTTTTTAATTTGCCTAATTGCGCCCATAATAAACTTTGAATCCACCACCGACGGCGTGCCACCACCTATATAAATAGTGTTTATAGTAGTGTTTGGATATTGCTTTGCTCTACCTTCTATTTCTCTATAAAGGCACGCGAAATAACTTTCCGCCTTGCAAATCTCTTTTGGATAAGACGCGAAATCACAATAGGTGCATTTTTGTTTGCAAAAAGGCACGTGTAAATATAATCCTGCCATATTGCCCCCTATTTACTATTATCCGTTTTAAGAATAGACACGAACGCTTCGCTAGGTATTTCAACCGTGCCGATAGAACGCATCTTCTTCTTGCCTTCTTTTTGTTTTTCTAGCAGTTTTTTCTTTCTAGTCACGTCACCACCATAGCATTTTGCAAGAACGTCTTTACGGTATGCTTTAACGGTTTCACGCGCGATAATTTTACCACCAACGGCTGCTTGAACGGGAATTTCGAACATTTGCCTTGGAATAACGTCTTTTAGTTTTTCGGCGATTTGTCTGCCACGTTCGTACGCTTTTTCTTTATGAACGATAATCGAAAGCGCATCGCAAATATCGCCGTTTAAGAGTATGTCTAGTTTAACAAGGTCGCTTTTAGCGTAGCCCGAAATTTCGTAGTCGAACGAAGCGTAGCCCTTTGTTCGCGATTTTAGGCTATCGAAAAAGTCGTATATAATTTCGTTTAGTGGAAGAACGTATTTGAGTTCTACCCTAGTTTTATCAAGGTAAATTAGGTCTTTATACACACCGCGCTTGTATTGGCAAAGTTCCATAATCGGCCCAACGTATTCGGGCGGGGTGAATATGCTAGCGTTGATAACGGGTTCTTCCATATAGTCGATTTCGGTGACAGGTGGTAAGTGTGTTGGGTTTTCAACAACCATAACCGTGCCGTCTGTTTTATAAACTTTATAAGAAACCGATGGCGCTGTGGTTATGATTTCTAAATCAAACTCACGTTCTATTCTCTCTTGAATAACGTCCATATGAAGTAGCCCTAAAAAGCCACATCTAAACCCAAAGCCAAGCGCTGCGGAGTTATCGGGTTCTATTGATAGCGCAGCATCGTTAAGTTTAAGTTTAAGTAGCGCGTCTTTTAAGTCGTTATACTTACTGCCGTCTAGTGGGAACACGCCCGAAAACACCATAGGAAGTGCTTTTTTATAACCCGGCAATGGTTCATCAGCAGGATTGTCGGCGTTAGTAATGGTATCGCCAACTTCGGTATCTTCTATGCTCTTTATGCTTGCCGCAATATAACCAACTTCGCCCGCTGTTAAACAATCGGTGGCAAGCATTTTTGGTGCAAAAATGCCCGTTTCGGTCACAACGAATTCTTTTTTAGAGTTAAAGGTGGTAATTCTATCGCCAACCTTAACCGTGCCGTCGAATATCCTAACAAAACAAATAACGCCCTTAAAGTTATCGTAATAACTATCGAATATTAGCGCTTTAAGTTTGCCGTTATCATCACCCTTTGGCGCAGGAATTTTAGCAACGATATCTTCTAAAACAAGGTCTATATTAAGCCCGCTTTTTGCCGAAATTCTTGGCGCAGTTTGTGCTTCTATACCTAAAATGTTTTCAATTTCATCAGCAACTTCATCTGGCCTAGCAGATGCAAGGTCCATTTTATTTATAACGGTCATAATCTCTAAATCGTTATCGATTGCAAGATAAGCGTTAGCAAGCGTTTGTGCTTGAACGCCTTGTGTCGCGTCTACTATAAGTATTGCGCCTTCGCACGCCTTAAGAGAGCGCGAAACTTCGTATGAAAAGTCAACGTGCCCGGGGGTGTCGATAAGGTTTAGGATATATTCAGTTCCGTCTTTACTAGTGTATAGCATACGAACAGGCGTTAGTTTAATTGTAATGCCCCTTTCTCGCTCTAAATCCATAGAGTCTAAAAGTTGGCTTTCCATATCGCGTGCCTTAACTTGACCAGTTGTTTCCATAAGTCTATCTGCTAGGGTAGACTTGCCGTGGTCGATATGCGCTACTATACAAAAGTTTCTTATTTTACTTTTATCAATTGACATTTAAATACCTTTGTGCTAAATTTACATATATAATACGAAATTAGTATATACTAAAACGCTGTTTTTTGCAAGTGTTTTGGTGCAATTTCGCTACTTGGGGGCTTTATGAAAATAGGCGAAAATCATTGGCTTAAAACAACGTTTATCGCACATAGGGGGCTTTGGAATAACGCCGAAGTTGAAAACTCTATTTTGGCGTATCAAAACGCAATAGATAATGGTTTTGCTATTGAAATAGACGTTTTTGAAACACTAGATAAAGAACTAGTTTGTATTCACGATGCTAACCTTTCCAGGCTTACGGGTAAAGATAAATTCGTTTGGGAACTAACGCTTAAAGAAATTAAAGAATTAAACCTTTTAGGCACTAATCAAAAAATTCCTACCCTTAAAGAAACGCTTTCTGTTTGCGAAAATAAAGCGCCACTACTTATAGAACTAAAAAACCAACCGAGCAAAACGTTTGTAGTTAGCGTGGTGGATATACTAAAAAATTATAAGGGCGAATTTGCAATTCAGTCTTTTAATCCACTATATATAAATAAAGTTAAACGCCTTGCGCCCGATTTTATAAGGGGCGTTTTAGCGTCTAACACGCCCGACACCGATAAAAAAATAGAACGTTTTGTGGTAAAACGTATGCCGTTTAACTTTTTATGCATACCACACTTTATTTCTTATGAACACACGGGGCTACCATTAAAAAACAAAAAGCGTCTGCCCGTTATCGCGTGGACTGTTAATAACGAAAAAGATTACCAAAAAATTAAAAACCTAGCAGATAATATTATTTTTGAAAACTTTATCCCAACGAAATAAAACCTAGCAAAAATTAAAACCGACGAAATAATCCGTCGGTTTTTTGTTATTCGTAATCTTTACTCATTGTGCCTAGTGATAATTTTGGCGCTTCTAAACTCATATCGCAGTATAAGTTATACGCTGGGTAGTTTGCCACGCGCTCTAAAATTTCGAAGTATATTTTAGAGGCGTTTTCGGTTTCGGGGCGATAACTAAAATTCATAAATTTTAGTATTGAGCGCGATTTTTCTATGCGCTCTATTTTATTATCTTTGCCCCTATTAAGAACACATATTGCGCCAAGTGGAACTTTTATGTTGTTAGATAGGTTATGTTTGCCGTTATAAGGCGTGCCGTAAACGAAAATTTCGCCGTTTTCTAGTTTTAGTAGTGGCTTGTCGTCGTTTATATACCTAACACTAGCGCCAAAAACTTCGGTTATAAGTTTAACGTGCGTAGATTTACCCGTGCCAGACGGCGCTAAAAACAAATACGCCCTACCCTTATATTCTATTGCAGAGCCGTGAAAAAGCACCACGCCATACTCTACGGCTTTTTCTACGAATTTTCGGTAGATAGCGGTATGCTCTAAAATAGAACTTGGGTGATTAAACTTTTCGTTATTGATTTTTTCGTAGGCGTTTTTTTCAAACTCTATATCCCCGTCGTTTAGGCTTATATCAAACAAGGGCTTATCCAAAGTTTCGTATTCAGCATTCTTTTTAAGCGTGTAATCGCCGTTAAAGTTTACGCCAAACGCAACGTCTGCAAATTTATAAACCTTATACATTTTCTTCCTTCCTTTTAGAAAACTCACACCCACAATAGTTTTGCCTATATAGTTCTAATTCTTTTGATAGCGAAATAGAACGCAAATATCCACCACGCTTTTTAAAGTCCGTTTCAAGATATTTTGTTTTGCTATCAGTAAAGCGCGCACCTATTTCATTTATTAGCCTAGCGTTTTTTAACGGGCTTAGCGTTAGAGTGGTTGCAAAGTAATCATAGTTGAGCGCTTTTGCCTTTTCAAAGGCTTTGCCTAGCCTAATGTTAAAGCATCTTTCGCACCTTTTGCCACGCTCCGGCTCATTTTCTAGCCCAACCACGCCCGATAGAAAATCCGTTTTTTTATGTTCTTCAAATATAAACTCTACGCCAAAATAATCGCATAGCCTTTTGCACTCTAACTTTCGGTATTCGAACTCTTTATCCGTGTCTATGTTAGGGTTATAAAAATACACGCTAACGTTAAATGCGCTTAAAAGGCGTTCTATACAAGAAGATGCACACGGCGCACAACACGCGTGCAACAATAGAGTTGGTTTTACGCCGTTTTTTTGGTTTTCGGCGATAAGATTTTCTAGGTTCTTGTCGTAGTTTACTTGGTTCATATTTGTTCTTCTATAATTTCGCCGTTTTGGTTTTTGATAATAAACGCTCTGCCACCAGAACTTATACTTTTAACAAGTTTTTCGTTTTCAAAAACTAGCGCGCAGTTGTTTTCTACGGCGTAAGAAAAAGGAATATTGTGCTCTTTAACGGCTTTAATAAATTCTTCTTTGCGCTCATCGTAATGCGGACAAAACGCGCCTTTAATTATGCCTATACCCTTTTTAATAGTATAGTCTGCGCTTTTGCCTTGCATTATAAGATAATCGGTGAACATAGTTTCAAAAAAGCAAATCGCACCTGCCGACAAGCCCGCAACGATTTTGCCTTGGTTGTAGCCGTTTATAATATGTTCGTAAAGCCCTTTTTCCTTCCACGTTTCAAGCATAAAAAGCGTGTCGCCACCACCGATGTAAAACCCGTTCGCTTTGTCGATTTTTGCGCGTATATGCTCTAAATCCATTTCGCCATAAACGGTTAGCGCAACTTCGGCTTTAATATCGAACACCGAAGTATAGGTTTTTCTAAAACTATTAAAATATGGCATAGAATCGTGTGATGCCGTGCCTAAAAACAGCGCAGTTGCTCTATTTGGGCTAGCGATTGTTTTTAGTTTTTCGGCAACGTATTCGTCTATTTTAAGCGTGGTTTTGCTTTTTATTTCGCCACCACCTATCGCAATAAGCGTTCTTTCCATTGTTCTCCCTAGTTAAAAAGGCAAACCGTTAAGCCTGCCCTATAATCTTTTTAGCGTTATCAACAAACACTTTATTGGCAACTTCTTTGCCATATTTTTTCAAAACGTAAGCATAAGAAAGCGCTAGATAGTTTTTTCTATTCGCGTGCGCATCACTAGAAACAAAATCTACTAGCGATAACTTGAATAGTTTTTTAATTAACTTTTTAGTTCTTCCTTTAACTTCGCCAACAAGTGAACTAGCGTTTATTTGTATTAGCCCACCCATTTCTTTTATCTCAATAATATCGTTAAGCGTTACGTAAGAATACCTTTCAACGTGCGCAACGATAGGCGTGTAGCCATCTCTAATTAGACCGTACACGGCTTCTGTCACGTCCGTTTGGTTAAAGTAATCAAACTCTATTAAAACGTAATTCGTGCCGTTAAGGGATAGCGCGCCGTTCTCTCTTAAAGTTTTACGGGTGTTTTTAGAATAATGAACTTCGTTGCCTAGGTATAGGTTTACGTTTATATTTTCTAAATCTTTCCTTTTATTAAACTCTAAAAAGATTTCTTTTAGTTCTTGTGGCGTTTTTTTATAAGGTGTTTTGAAGTGCGGTGTTAAAATTATATCGGTGACACCCGTGCCTTCGGCATATTTTAGTAAAGCCAAAGAAGTTTCTACGCTTTCGCTCCCGTCGTCAACTAACGGCAAAAGATGAGAGTGAATATCTATCATAGTAAGGTTTTAATCCTTATTAGTCTTCGTTTTCGTCAGTATCTACGTAGTAAGTATCGTCGTAATTATAGTAGTATTTATAGTAATGGTTGTATTCCTTAGCACCTTTTCTATCGTACATAGTAAATACCGTGCCAAAGATTTTTATGTTGCTATTCCTTAGTGATGCAACGGCTTCTTTAACAGCGTTTTTAGGCGTAATACCATAAGCAACCAAGAATAGCACGCCATCAGAGTGTTTGGAAATTTGAATATAGTCTGAAACTTGTAGTACAGGCGCGCAGTCTAAAATAACGTAGTCGTAGTTATCCCTAGCGTATTGCATAAGTTGTTTAAATTTATCCGAAACGAAAATAAGAGATGGGTTAAATACTTCTGCGCCACGCGTGATTAAATCAACGTTTTTATACTTTGTCTTTTTAATAATGTCTTTTTCACTTTTCGTGCCTAAAACGTATTCGGCAATTCCGTTTTCTTTTTCAAGCTCGAAAATTCTATGCGCTCTTGGACGGCGGAAGTCTAAATCTATTACCACAACTTTCTTTTCGGTAAAGCCAAGGTTTACTGCAAGGTTGGCAGAAACGGTTGTTTTACATTCGTGTGCTAGTGAAGATTCTACTTGGATAACTTTGCACTTTCCGTCTGCATTAAGATACAAAATGTTATCTTTTAACCTAGTATAGCCCCTAGAACCAACTCTTGTAGAGTTTTCCATAGAGATAATTCTTTCTTTTCTTTCAATCTTTTTTGGTTTTCTTTTGAAAATAGACATCTTTTTCTCCTATTATTTTTTAAATCCAACCGGGTCTTATTCTCGGTCTTATGATTATAACGCCGTCTGTCGCGTATTTTTCTATTTCACTTGTTATAACGTCGCCGTTATAGATTTCATATCCCACGTTGTCAGGGCTAGTGCCGTTTAGTTCTTCTTCTTTAACGTCGATAATCCAGTATATATACGCGCCTTTCGTTGAGTTATAAGAAAAACCAAACTCATCAAGTTCGAACTTCGGTGGCACGGAAGACACTTTTGGCACGGGAAGTACTATCGTTTGCCCGATAGTAAAGCGAATATCAGGGTAAAAACTATTGCCGTTTACCGTACAATATACAACCGCGTCATCTCTAAGGCGAACTTTTCTTGATAGTTCAAACCTTAAAATATATTCTCTTTCCCATACTGCCGTGAATTTAAGGTTGCCCGTTGTCCCCGTTCTAATTATCACCGTTTTAACAACTTCTTCTTCGCCGTCTTTTAGATAGCCCTTAAAGATATATCCTTCTTTGGTTGGCGTTTGCAAATAAAAATCGTTTTCGATAGATGAATAGGTGTTTTTAGGGCTTTCTAGTTTCCCGCCCGCTAAATCGTATGTGATTGAAAACGTTTGCCCATCTTCTGCACGCCATTTTGCTTCTAGCACCACGCTATCAGCAACGTTCCATTTTTGACCGCTTAAAATTTGCGTTTCGCCATAGAACCAGCCAAGGAAGATATACCCCGTTTTTTGAGTTGTTGGCAACGCGCCCATCTCTTGGTCAAACGTAACGTCTAGCACGCTAGAAACTGCCGTTCCGCCGTTAGCGTTAAAACTTATACTATAACTCTTTGCAGAGTAAGTTGCCGTGAATTTAAGATTGCCCGTACTACCTTTTTCGATAACAACGGTTTTGTTTATATCAGTTTCGCCTTCGCGAATCCAACCCGTAAACTCATACCCCGTTTTTTGTGGCTCTAACAACGTGAACGTATCATCACTAAAAGTGTAATAGGTTTTTGGGTTTTCTAGTTTTCCGCCCGCTAAATCATAGGTGATTGAATAGGTGTATCCATCATCTATAACGTAGTTTGCCTTAGCGACTTTATCTTGTGTGAACGTCCACTTATACCCATCGAAAATTTGCGTTTCGTCTATCGTCCACCCCACGAAAATATATCCTTCTTTTTCGGGAACGGGTAGGTTTGATAGTTTTTCGTTTAACGCAATGCTTATGGTTTTATTGTAAAACGTTCCGCCATCGCCATCGAAAGTTAGTTTATAATATATCGGGCTCCAAACGGCATGAACTTCCGTATCGCCTTTTATGTTTTTTATTATCTTATCAAAACTAAGTAAATAGCCTTCTTTTTCGTAAACGGGTGGAATAATTTCGCTAGCGTTAGACACTATTTGCACTTCTTCGCCAGAAACAAGCGTGCCACCGTTAGCAAAAAATCTAACGGTAAACTCTCGCTCCCCACACGCCGAAGTAAAAACAACGGATAACGCCGTGAGCAATGCTAATAATAAACAAAAACTCCTTTTTAGCACGATTTTCACCCCTATAAATATACAGTATAAATTATATATTATATAAAGGCAAAAGTCAATAGAAAATTAAATTTTACCCCTATACGCCGTATTTTGCCATTATTTTAAGTAGCGCACCAAGTTCTTCGCCTATCGAATATTCTTCTTCAAGCCCGTTTTCTATCAAAATTATAGCATCTTCTAATTCTTTAATTTGCTTTCTATCACCTTGGGTTAAAGGGAAAGAGTATAGCCGTTCAATCACGTTTTTAACGTGCGAAAAATCAGTTATGCTTTTACTTTTTTCGTCGTTTGGCGGTGGATTTTTTTCTAGTTTTTCTACTCTAAAATCTTGATTTTTTACTTCTAAATTTAGGTTTTTAGGCTGTGGTTTAGGCACGGCGTTTTGGCTTTTTTTATTATAATTTTTCTTTTGCCACGTTGCACTCGTAATGGCAAAAAATAAGGTTGAAATTGATAGCGTTAGCACAAATATTTTAAGCATATTTTCATTAAAAAATACTAGATTTATCGCACAAAACGGCAAATAAAATAGTAAAATAACGTAATCTTTTACTTGCTTTTCGGTTTTTTTGGCGCAAAGAATTAGCGTAGTTATAAACACCACAACTATCCCAAAAAGGCTAATCGCTAGCCCTATATAACACATTTTTCCACTAAGCAAATTATTTAAAAATAAAAAAACTTTTTCTTTCATTTTCGCCTCCAAAACCATATTAACATATACTTGTTAAAGAGTATAAAAGAAAAAGTCGTTTTATAATTTATTTTGTTTATTTATAACTTTATAACGTCACCCGAATAGATGTTTAGTAGATAGGTATCCTTAACTTTAACACCTAAAACGCGCTCTACTGCAAGGCTATATAAACGTAGTTGCTTGTTGTATTTTTCTTTAAGTTTTTCCTTGTTTAGCGTTGAATATTTATAGTCTATTATAACGCAATCTTCATCGCCTACTGCAAGTAAGTCTATTATCCCTTGCACCAAAACGGGCTCTATAGATGCCGTGTCTAAAATTTCACTCGCCTTAAAGTTTGCAAAGAAAGGCGCTTCTTTATAAAGTTTTTTGCCCTTTATAACGCTTATAATTTCTTCGTTTAGCGCACGATTTAGCCTTAAAACGTCTACGCTTGCAACTTCTTCATCCGTTAAAAGAGAGTTTTTAACCATTTCTTCTACTTGAATTGGTAAATTCCCCTTTTCAAAGTCGTAAAGTTCTAAAATTTTATGTGCAATGGTGCCTCGTTCTTTGCCCGTTTGCCCTTTTAGGGTACCATCTTCTTCGATAGCGCCAACGCTTATTATCGTGCCGTTATCTAAAACGTCGTTGTCGTCTAGGTGCGTTTTATCTTCCAAACAAAGTGTAGAAGTGACGCTTGTTTTTAGCGGAACAAACACGTCTAATAAATGTGGATAAGAAAACTCTATATTTTTTCTAATTATTTCTTTTCTTTCTTCGTTTACCTTGCCCACTAAGATTTTTCTTGCTTCGTATTTTACGGCTTCGAAACTAAATTCTTCTGCCGTTCTAATGCTTACGGGAAAACTTTGCGGAACGTAATCTATATACCTTTCGCCACCCGCAAACGTTTGAGTTCTTGGGTCGCCCTTGCATTTAGCAACCATATGAAGTGAATAAGATGCGCGCGTTAAGGCAACGTAGAATAGCCTTAGTTCTTCTTTTAGCCTATTTTCTCTAATTTGTTCTTTTGTTAAAAGTCTAAAAGGCGTTTCTTCTTTTAGCATAGTGTTCGTGTTATAAAACTTTGTTATAAACCCGTTTTCTTTGCTAAATAATATTTCCTTTTCTTCATCACTTACGTTGCTCTTTTTCTCTAAACCAACGGCTATTACAACAGGAAATTCTAGCCCCTTAGATGCGTGTATAGTCATTATTCTAACGGCTTGTTCGCCCACCGAAGTTTCCACTCTAAACGCCTTATCCGATAAGCGTATTTTTTCTAAAAACTCAAAAGTGGTTAAAATTTTATCGCCCAAAACGCTTTTAGAAATAAAATATTCTACCACTTGGCTAATAGTTCTGCCTTCTTTTAAGGTTAAAATGGCGTTAAAATATCCCGTATCGCTAACAACTTTGTCTAAAATGCCTTTTGCACCGATAAAGTCTTTTAAAAGCCTACACTCTTTTATGTAGTTATCAAACCTTACAAGTTTTTCTTGTAAAGCGCCGTCCGCGTGATTGATGGCGTAAACGTAGGCGTCAAAAAAGCCACCGTTTTTTCTATCCTTACCATCAACGCCATTGTAGTAAAGGCTTGCCACGTCGTATAAATCTTCATCCGAAAAATCACCTATAACGCTTTTCATAACGGTGATTAGTGGCAAGTCTAACCTGCCGTTTTCTAAAAGTTCTAAAAACTTAACAAGTGTTTTAACTTCGGGGAATTCAAGTGCGTTTACGGAAACTTTTGAGTTTACGGGAATTCCTAGCCTATAAAGGCTAGAAACTAGCCTTTGAACGTAGGTCGTTTCTACGCTACGCGAAAGAATAACCACGTCGTTTGGGGTGACGGGCTTAAACTCGTTATCTTTAACGTCGAAATATTCTTTTTTATATTCGTTTTCTATTATATCGGCAATAAGCAAAGAAACTTCTTCAACGTCCACGTCTTCTTCTTTTTCTTCTAGCGCCCTAAAACACTCTGCTTTAAGGTCGTAAACTTTAACGCTTTCTTTTTCTTTCTTTTCTTTTACCGATAAAGAAGTGTCTAAAATATGTAATTCCGCCCTACCTTCTGCACCATCTGGATACGTTTCACCAAAAACAAGCATCGCCTTTTTTAGGTAAGAATACCCATAATGTTCATCGGTCATACAATAACTAAAAATAGAGTTTACTGCGTTTATAACGTTTCTTGCCGAACGGAAATTGTGGTTAAGCCTTAACGCCTTTCCACCATTAGATTGCAAATCCTTTTCTTTGTTCAAGAAAATTTCGGGTTTGCACCCCCTAAATCCATAAATGCTTTGCTTATCATCGCCAACCATAAAAAGATTGTCGTTTGCAACAAGCGAAACTATTAGTTCTTGCACGGAGTTGGTGTCTTGGTATTCATCAACGAAAATATAATCGTATTTTTCTTTTATTTCTTGCCTAGCGTTTTCATCTTGTAAAACTTTAACGGCATAGTGTTCTAGGTCGGAAAAATCTAGTGCGTTTTCTTCGCGTTTTAATTCGCTATAATGTTCCTTAAACGCCTTGGTAAGCGCGCTCAAATCACGGCTTAAACTATTTAGTTCGCCAAGCCTTGAAAGATACGTTTCTTTGTCGCAAATATCTTTTGTAAAGCGTTTAATTAGCGCAATAAACTTGTCTTTTGCGCCTTTAACGATTTCACGCGCAGTGGCTTCTAGTTCGTTAAGTTTGCTCCCAAACGGAGATGGCATAAAGGATAATTTGTAGTCTATGAACTTAGAAAGATTATAATAGTCGCCGTTCACGCTGTCTAAAACGTCTTCAAAAAGCCTATTAGTCACTTCTACGGCAGTAAATCTATCGCCACTAGAAAAAACGTCCTTAGCCCACGCTAGTTCATCTAAAATAACGTTCGCCCTAGCGTTATAATACTCTTTAATCTTCAATATGGCTTGGTCTAATCCACTAGGCGTATAGATAAGGCTAAACTTATCAAGCATCTCATCAAAATCGGGCTCAACCATCGCGCTTTCGTAGAGTTTTATTACTAACTCTTTTAGATTATCGTCTTTTCGGTTAACCCTAAAAATGCTGAGAAGATTCAAAAAGAACGGCTCTTTGCTTTCGTATAGTTTTCTAAACAGCCCGTCGATTGCATTTTTTTGAATTAAAAGTGCTTCGTCGGCGTCTAAAATTTTAAAGTCTGGCGAAACGCCACAAGTGAAAAAATACGCGCGAATAATACGCCCGCAAAACGCGTGCAAAGTTGATATATCGGCGCAGTCTAAATCGCTAATTTGTTCGGTGAATTCTTCGCCACCGTTTGCGATTAGGTTAAATAACGCCTTTTTTAATTTTTCTTTCATTTCTAGTGCAGCCGCTTCTGTGAAAGTAAGGGCTAAAACGTTAGAAACTTTGGTCTTTTTTTCTTTTATAAGCCTAATCGCCCTACTAATCATTGTAAAGGTTTTGCCACTACCAGCCGAAGCCGAAACTAAAAGATTGCCCTTTTCGTGCTCTACTACGGCCTTTTGATTACCCGTAAAATTACTCATCTTTCGCCTCCGTTTGTAGTGCAGACACAAGGTCTTTTTCTTTTATAGCCTTAACTTTTCTACCCGTGCAATCACGGTTAGCACAAAACGCCTTATATTCGCAATAAGTACAAGTGTCTTCGTAAGGGGTTGGAAAAATAAAGCCTTCTTCCATTAAAAGTATCGCTCTTTCACTTATAACCCTTGAATACTCAAGTAGAGCCGTAAGATTTTCGCTTGTAGTTAAGTTTTTAGCGTCTAATGTTGGCGCGTCTAAACTTGTTTCAAAGAAAGTTTTGTCTTGCGCCTTTAAAATTTCTTGGTCGTTTAAACTTTTGCCCACGAACGTGGTTGTTTTTTCTTTAACGAACCCACTTTTTATAGGCATATAGTATGCGCCCGCAAGTTTCTTGTTCTTCATTGCAAGAGCATATAGATATAGTTGAAGTTTAGTGCCGGAATATAGCGCTTTTTCGCTAACGTCCGTTCTGCCCGTTTTATAGTCTATAATCCTAACGTAATCACCGTAAGTATCCACACGGTCGATTTTACCAGAGAGATTTACCCTGCCCGATAATAGTGGAATTTCTGGGTAATCCCCGTGCTTGCCAAAAGTGACTTCCGTTCCACCGCCACCCGACTTAAAGAGCGAATTTTTATGTAGTTTATACATCCTTTTAAGATGTTCATAACTTTCTTTTATCGCTTCTAAAAGTTCGTATTTTGATTTTTCATCTAAAAGCAGTTTAGAATACACGTCACTAGCCACAATTTTGTCTTTTGCAACGTTTATAAATTCTAAAATTTGCGATTCTTCGCTAACTTCATCCATTTTAGCAATAACTTCGTTGAAAATTTCGTGCATAACGTTGCCCACGTTAAGCGCGTTAACAACGCCTTCTTCACGCTCTTTAACTTTAAGCGCGCGATTTACAAAAAACTTATAGGGGCAAGCATAATATTCTTCTATTGCCGTTGGCGAAGCCACCTTAGAAACTAAAAGATTATTGTTTTTGTCAAGCCTAATAACCACTTCTTTGTTAGAGTAGTTTACTATCTTTTCGCATAGTTTAGGGTTTAGTTCGTAAAAACAACTAGCATCGCCCATTTCTATCGCTCTGCCATACGCAAAGTCGCCACACCTTATACTAAAATCGCGTAGCCCAGATTTAAGCGAAAGATACTCTTTTGTTTCTTCGCATTTTAAGGCGGTAAAATTATCCGTTAAAAAGTTAACCACTTCACATAAAGATGCTTTTGTGCCCACCCTTGAAGCAAGCGTGTAGATGGCGTATAACGCCTTGTTAAAACTTGCCGCGCCTAAAAGCGTTTGTTCTTTCGCCCTATGGTTAACGATTTTTATTTTAGGCTCTATTAAAAGACTAACGTTTTCTAACGCACTAATATCCGCATCGGATAAAAGCGCAACGTCGCCTTTTAGATTTGGAACGTTTTGGTCTAGCCCAACCAAAAATAAATAGTCGGCTTTTGCCATAGCGCACTCTTTAAAATCACCCACAAAAACAGCATCGGATAGTTGTGGCAGTATAGAAATTTTAAGCGCCGAAACGCCACTTAAAAACACTTCTCTAAATTCTTTATAAGAAGTTCCGTTTGTGCCAAGAATTTCTTTGATTTCAAAAATAATGCGCGAAACGTATTTATAAATTTGTTCGTTAACGGCAGAAGTTTCTACCGCGTTTAAGCCTTTAAGTTGTTTAGTAAACTCATTAAGCCTATCGGTTATACATAGTTTTTCTAAAAGTTCTTCGGGGTTGAATTTTTTAAGCAAAGCGCTGATTTTAATTCTAAATTCTTCCATCGCCTTGCCTTCTTCGGTGTTCATTTCATAAGTAAAAGGCTTATCGAATAGCGAATAATTTACGTTATATTTATAAACGTAGTTTTCAAACTTATCGTTAAAATCTTTATCGATAGAAACCAACGGATTTTTAATAAAATCTAGCATTGCCTTGCGCTCTTTGTTCTTTCTAAAAATATCCGTATAAGAAATTATAAGCCTTATTAGCGGGTGGTGCTCTGCGCTCTTTCTATCGTCTAATGCAAACGGAATTTCACTAGCAATAAACTCATCTTTTAAAGCGTCTTTAAGCGAACTATCCACACACGCGATAGTTATGTCTTTATATCTTACGCCCTTGTTTACAACTAAATCTCTAATAATGCCCGCCACCTTTCTTGCTTGTTCGTTAAAAGTAGATGCACCATAAGTGAAAATTTTATCCGTCTTAATTTTTTGCGAACTCTTATTTTTTGGCGCAAAAAGGTTGTCTACGATATATTGCGCTTCGAGTTCGTATTTAGCGTTTTCTTGGCAAAGTGAATATTCTACGCCTAGATTTTTACAAATCGAAACGACTGCATTTTTGGTTTCGCCAACGAAAGCAAACTTATTATCCCCGTCTGGCAAAATAAAGATAACGTTTTTAGCCGTTTTTATTAGGCTTTTAATGGCGTTTTTAATTTGCGAAGTAAAGCCTTGAAAGCCCACCACGTAAACGTTTGAGCCACTTAAATCTTTATCGCTTTCAATAATTTCAGGAAGGCAGTCTAATTGTGCGCTTTGGTCGGTTAGTCCGTTATCCGTTAGGTAGCGTTCGTATTCAGAATATACTGCTAAGACGTCTGTAATTTTGTTTTTTAATATTCCACGCGTACCGTTTAGCGCAGTTTCTAAATCCTTGGGTTTAACCGATGCACTTTTTAGTTGAATAATTAGTTCATAAAGGCTAGGCGCTAGATTTTGACCTAATCCCCTAAAAGTTTTTAAGGACAATGATGATAAAATTTTTCTAACCACCATACTTGCGCCTTCTTTTGAAAGCGTTTTGTTTAAGCGTTTGTTTAGAGTATAGTAGTTCCCAAACGAATAAACTAGCGTGTTAAAAGAACCACCGAATTTATCAGCAATGGCGCGCTCTGCCATAAGCGAAATTTTTTCTTCTAAGAACACGAAGTTTTTTTCGGCAATGCCTTTTGGCGCGCTTTCTAATTCGGTAGTTAAGATATTAAAAAAATTAAAATACGAATTGGTGGTAATAATTTTTATCATAATTATATTGTACCACATATAACGTCCTTTTTAAATATATTATTTAATGATTTTACATTTTTTTAAAATTATGTTATGATATATAAGTAAGGCGATATTTTCGGCTTTTTGTTAAGGAGAAACTATGAAAAGAAGATTAACGGGTATAATTGCCCTAATACTGCTTTCTATATATTGCGTTTTCACGCTTTCGGCGTGCGGGTGCGCGGGCGAACAGCCAATTAGTTTTACAAACAGGTTTGTTAAAGGCTTTGGCGAGAGTTCACTAGATAATTATTTTGAAGAACTTACTTACGAAATAAATTATCAAGACGATATGTATGGCTACAATATCTCTAACGGCTTAAATCCAGAAGATTTTGAGTTTGGCGTTGGAACTTATAAAACCACGCTTAAAAAGTTAGACGATATGCCTCTTGAAGAACTTAAAAACAACGAAGTGTTTGCACCTAATAAAAACGATAAGTTCTACTCATACACAACTTCTTTTGAAATGCCCGTCACTTATTACGTTAACGGCGAAGAAAAAAGTTTTGTTGACAAGATAGACAGCGTTGTTTACTTCTTATCACAAGATATGTCTTTTGCGCCAATCTATTCTTCTACCACGGCAGATTATAGTGTGTTTAGCGCAGTAGAAGGTGGGTTCGACGTTTTGACGGTTAAATATCAATCAACCTTTGTTTATAGCAAAAATTCTTATAGCCTAACCCTTTCGGGCGACGGTATGAAAACCACAACAACCAACCACGAATATGAGTTTAAAACTTTAATCGATAACGCGCAACTACTTTTCGCACTAAGAAACCTAGAAGTTTTAGAAGGTTCGCCAAGGAGCGTTTACGTTTCTTCTTCTGCTTATAAAGAGCAAACCGACCTTGCTATTTACTTTGAAAAAAGCACCACCGAAAGCACCGATGGTTTAATGGTAAACGGCACGGCTTTAACCGAAGATATTAAACTTGATATGTTAAGATTTAGAGTTAACTCTGCTAAAAATTCGGGCAACGAACAATACGTTTTTATTCAAAGCGAAACAAGCGAAGGCACGCTAAAAAACAACGCGTATATGTTTAAATACGTTCAACCACTTGTTTGCTATGGCACTTTTGAGTTTATGGGCAGTTTAGAGTTCACGCTTAAAACTATCACCCACGCCTAGTGGAATAAGTTATATAAAAAACAAACCCTTTGCGATTTTGCAAAGGGTTTTAATTTAGCCGTTTTATAGTTTTAGCGTAGCGAAAAAGTCTATTCTCCGTCGTTAAAATAGATAATGCCAAGCGTGTTGCCACCACAATGGCTTGCAATAGTTCCACCCGCGTGAGCGTGGTAGATATTCTTAAAGCCGGCAGTTTTACAAGCGTTTTCGGCACTTTCAAGCATTTCTGGGGTTGCCGTTGTGTAAGTTATAAACACTTTATCTAGGTCTGGCGTGTTGAATTCGTTAAGCGTTTCGGTGCAGTATTTATATACAACAGCACCCATATTGCCTTTATATTTTTTATCCGAAGTCATCTTGCCGTTCTTAACGATAATTCTTGGGCGAATTTTAAGTAGGTTTGCGCCAAATAGTGCTAAACTACTGCATCTACCACCTTTATGGAGATAGTCTAGTCTTTCGATAACGAAAGTGCATTGAACTTTTTCTTTTTTCGCATCCAAAATTTCGGCAATTTCTTTTGCGGTTTTGCCCGCGCTTGCAAGTTCTCTAGCGTGAATAGCAAGTATGCCTATGCCCGTTGAAAGAGTTTGGCTATCAACAACGTAAACGTTTTCTAAACTATTAGATGCTCTTACGGCGTTGCCACAAGATGATGAAAGCCCACTAGAAAGTGCGATGTGCACAATAGCGTCGTATTCTTTTTTTATTTCGGTGAAATATTCGGTGTATTCAAATTCGTTTATAGCGTTGGTTTTTGGAAGAACGCCGTTCTCATCAACAAACTTAAACATTTCGCTAACCGGAACTTCGCCGTCTTTAAAAGTGTTGTCGCCTAATGTAATATGGTAAGGGATAACTTTAATATCATACTTTTGTAAAAGTTCTTTACTCAAATCGTTAGTAGATTCTACTGAAACTGCTATCTTCATTTTTATCTCCAAAACAATATTTATATTTTTTAGATTGCTCTACTTGTTTATTTTAGCATAATTTAAGCACATTCGCAACTATTTTACTCTAAAAATAATAGGCTTTGCGCTCTAAATAAAGGCTTAAATACTTGCTTTTTTGCGCTTTTTGGTTTATCATTATATATATAATTATTTTACACCTGCCAAGGAGCGTTTATGGAAAAAATAAATGGAAACATTACTAATTCGCAAATAAATTTTAGCGATTTTAATTTGTACGAAAATCAAGTTATCTCTATTAGTGGCTATGTTCATAGAATTAGGGAAATGACCGGATTTTCGTTCATTATAATTAGAACGGCTAAAGAAACTATTCAATGCGTTTATTCGCCTGACTTTTCTTCTTACCGTTTCGACGAAAGAATTACCGAAGAAGCGTGCGTGACCGTAACGGGTAAGGTTGTAAAAAGCGTTGACGCGAAAGGCAACGATAGATTTGAAATCCAAATTCACGATATAAAAATTCTTTCACTTCCAAAAGAACTTTTACCTATCGTTATCAACAAAAAACAACTAGATAACATTAACCTTAACACCATTTTAGATTTAAGACCTGTTTCTATGCGCAATCCTAAGGAAAGAGCAATCTTTAAAATTCAAGAAGGTATTGCTAGGGGTTTTAGAGAATTTTTATTAAAGAACGGCTTTACTGAAATTAGGTCGCCAAAAATTAACTATGCTGGCGCTGAAGGTGGCACTAACGTGTTTAAACTTGATTACTTTGGCAAACAAGTTTATCTAGCACAAAGCCCACAACTTTATAAACAAGCATTAGTCGGCGTTTATAACCGCGTGTTTGAAATCGCGCCTGTGTTTAGAGCAGAACACCACGATACTTCGCGTCATCTAAACGAATACACTTCTATGGACTTAGAAATGGGCTTTATAAACGACTTTTCTGAAATTATGCAAATGGAAACAGGCGTTTTGAAATACATTATGAACCTTCTTAAAACCGAATACAAAGAAGAAGTAGAACTATTGCACGCTGATATCCCTGAAATCACCGAAATCCCTGTTATCAAGTTTATGGATGCTAAGGAACTTTTAATGAAAAAGTTCAAGTATAAACCAACTGATATGAAAGACTTTGACCCAGAAGAAGAAAGTTTACTTGGCAAATACGCTAAAAAAGAACTTGGTAGCGATTTTATTTTCGTCACCCACTACCCATCTAAAAAACGTCCTTTCTACACTAAGGACGACCCAACCGACCCAGAATATACCCTTTCTTTCGACCTATTGTTTAGGGGGCTAGAAATCACTTCTGGTGGCCAAAGAATTCACGACTATGACGAACAAACTGCTAAAATGCGCGCTATGGGCACTAACCCAGAAGATTTTGAAACATACCTTATGTTCCATAAATACGGCGCTCCACCACACGGCGGTTTAGGCATCGGGCTTGAAAGACTTACTATGCACCTACTTGGCTTTAAGAACGTTAGAGAAGCAACGATGTTCCCACGTGATATCAATAGACTGACACCTTAGAAAAATATTAAAGCGTTGCTAAATGGCAACGCTTTTTGTTTTATAAATAAAATTTAAAATTAAAAAGAGTTTGACTTATTGTCAAACTCTTTGTTTTTGTTTTTATAGACTAGCGTCGAAAACTTCGCCACAAGTTAATTTGCCACAAGTAAATTTAAGTTTAATGCTTGGGTCTTGAATTAGGTTTTCGGTTGCTTTACAATTTGGACATTCAATAGGTGATGCATCGATAGTTTTGGTGCATTTTGAACATCTTAAATCGTGGTAATATTTGCCGTTTAAATCGGTTGGGTTATCTCTACCAGGAATGTGTTCGCCAGTTGCTGGAATGATTAACGCGCTCTTTTTGGTCACTTGTTTGCCTTCTGCATCATTAAAATAGGTCATGCAATATTCGCAGTAGTAGTGTTCTTCCATACCGTTTGCGCCACAGGTTGCTGCCTTACCTTTAACTTGAATAATTGGGTGAGCGTGGGCGCTGTTACCGCTACCACCATCTTTTTCGCCACAACCAACGAAGGTTAGCGCCAAAGTCATTGATAATATACAAAGTAAAATTATAGATACAACTTTTTTCATAATATTCCCCTTTTTTATATACGTCTATATTTTACATTGTTTTATTAACTTTGTCAAACAATTTCTAAAAGTTTTTTAAATAATGACTTTGCCATTTATAAACCCATCAAAAAACACCCCTGCACTCGCCCCAACTTCTTCAAAACACGCTATTAAATCGTCTATACAAGCGTTTTTATACCCGTATTTTTGGTAAAATTTTCTAATGCCTAAAATGAACTTTTCATCACCTACACTTGTTCTAAAATAATCGTACATAATGCACGGTTTTATATACGCCATATTAACGTATTCGAACTCGCTACTGTATTCGTTAAGCGCTCTATTCATCTTGGTATTAACGTTATTATATAGTTTGTTATACACCGAACAAAACGTCTTATAATTATTTTCGATAGTCGATATTAGGTTCTTTCTAGTATAGCCAAACTCTAAATGATTTTCATAAAACATTACCACAGAATATTCGGTTAGCCCTTCGTCTAAAAAACCCTGTTTAACTTCGTTGTTCCCCACAACCGTTTGCCACCATTGATGCGCCGTTTCGTGCACGATTACTTCTTTATATTGGTTTTCTTCTAGTTCGTCTGAAATTAAAGTTAGCGCGGGATATTCCATACCCCCTTCTAAAAACTTGGTTTTTACCACCGAATAGGTTTTGTATGGATAAGTGCCGAATTTTTCGTTAAAAAAGGTTAGGCTCTTTTTAATCACGTCTAGGTTTTGCTCTCTAAAATCATCTTCATAAAAATAATATTTTATTTCGGTGTCGCCCACTTTTTGCGATAGCACTTCAAAGTTTTTTGAAAGCACAAAGCAAAAAGAACGCGCGTTATCTATCTCATAATCATAGGTCTTTACTTGCTCACTAGCACTCTCTTTTACAAGGTTTCCGCTACTCGCAACAACGTAATCTTTGTCTAGCGTAATACTAACGTCGTAATTTGCCACGTCGCTAAAAAACGGGTCGCCTATGCTATAATATTCGCACTCAAAAAACTCATTGTTTTCTATTCCGCATAAAATCGGGTAGAAATTGCCTAGGTTTATAGTTTTGTCATTCACGCCCGTTCTAGAAATAACGTTTGCTAGTTCTAAAACAAAATCTATATCAACACAAACGCTTTCGTTTGGGTATAATTCGGTTTGCAATTTAACAACTAGCACGTTTTTATCTTTACCTAAAATGTCGTAGTCTAGTTCTTTATTTTCGCTTTTCACGTTTTTAATTTGCATACTGCCGTAGTTAACGCCGTTAGGGTATGCCTTGTAATATAGTTTTTCTGCTATCGGCTTATATACGGCATCTTCGCGAAAGGCGTTTCCGTAAAGATTGAATTTAAGTTCGCTAAAAGCGTTTTCGGTAAAATTATAAAACTCAACGCGCTCTATGCCCGTTAAAACGTTTTCTTCTAAACGACAGTCTATTTGATAAGTTGTCGCGTTTTCGTTTTTATTTGAGTTTGAGCAAGCAACAAAGGTTGGTATGCTTATTGATAGAATTAACGTTATTAAGATTAAAAATTTAAATTTTCGCATTAAAAAACCCCAAATTGTATTACTACTTTAATACATATTCAGGGCTTGTCGTTTTTATTCTTTTTGCTTATTTTTTGTTAAAGGTAAGGTATTTTTCTGGGTTAACGTTAACGCCGTTTTCTAGCATATAAAAGTGTAGGTGCGCGCCTTCGTTGTTTTCTTGTCTGTTGGTTATAGAAACTTCGCCAATCACGTCGCCAGACGCAACTTTTTGTCCCACGCTTACGGCTGTATTTTCAGATAAAGAGTTATACACCGTTGTAAGTCCGTTTCCGTGGTCGATTGTTATGCTATATCCTTCTAAAAACGAATTTTCCACACTAACTACCGTGCCGTCTGAAACGGCGAAAACTTGCGTACCTTCATCAGCAAAAAAGTCTACGGCTTTGTGGCTTTCAAACCTTTTTAGCGTTGGGTTAAACACTAAATTATCGCTATATTCGGTGATTTTTGTCGCCGAAGAAACGGGCAACACGTAGGTTGGAACAACTATAACAGGCGTGTCGTTTGGCTTATCAAGGTCGCCAACTTCTTGGTCTTGGTTGGGCATTTGATTAAGGTCTTCGTCGCCTGTCGGCGCTTGGATATTGTCGTTGTTGATAATTGGTTCTTTGTTTACTAGCATTAGCGTGATAGATAGCCCCACGGCAATAATGCAAAACGCTAAAATTAGATAAACGGCATTTCTTTTAAGGTATGCTACCAGTCTAGAATTTGATTTTTTCATTTTTAATCCTCCTAAATTATGTATCGCGTAGATTATTTCCCCTTTTTTTGCTTTTATACATAAGTTTAATAACTTCCGTAAATTATAGGAAACCCAATTTTAGTTTTTTTGTCGGTTTTGCTTTTGCTAATTTGAATATTTACTATTTTACCGTTTATCTCCCTACTAAGTTTAATGTTTTTTGAATACGCGTAAATGCTTTCGCCCCAATAGCTGCTTTCTGTAAACACTACTTTTGCGCTGTAAAACCTTAAAATTTCTTCAATACTAACGTCTTCTAAATACTCATACGCCTGCCCTTTTTTCGTAAGTGAATATTGCACTTTTAGTAGATTAACGCTCTTTATTTGTCCGTGTGAGCCGTTATCAAGATAAATTTCTATTCTATCAGGTGTTTTAAGAGGCAAGATTTTAGGCGTTGAAATCGCGTATAAAACTATAAAAATCATTGATAACAAGACCATTAGCGCGCCTTTTAATACTTTTTTCAAAATAAAAATACTCCCTATATAGTAATAGAGAGTATTAACACTTTTTTAATGGTTTAATCAGTAATTTCGAAAATTTATATTTGTTCTAAAACACCTGTTTCTCTTAAAAGCGTGCATAAGTTAACGTCTTTTTTTATATCGCCAAGATATTTAATAACGCTTTCGCTTTTTTCTTTAATCGCGCTCCTTTCGCCAAGGTTATTAACAATTCGCCTTGCCGTTATAAGCGATTTTATAATGCCGTCTATTTCAAGCGCGCAACCTTGTAAAAAGCCAACTATTTGTTTTTCGTGCAATTTATAGAATTTAGCCGTTTGTAAAAAGTTAGAGATTGCTTGCGCTTTTGAAATTTTAAATGTTTCTTCTAAAAATTCCGCTCTTTTTAAGTAGTCAGGTATCGCGCTTAGCCTTTTTTCTTCTATAAAAACAAGTTTTGCAAGGCGAAGAATTTTTGTTGAAATCTCTAAAATGCTTGCCGTAGAATTGCTTTCAAAATATGCCGAAATGGTAGTGTCTTTCAGCGCGTCGTTAGATGTTGAATAGTCCGCAATGCACGCTAAAAGCGTGTAGTAAGCAACAACGATTTTTCGGTCTTCTACTTTATATGCCGTTAAATCAAAAACTTCTGTCACACACTCTTTTATTTGGTTATACGCATCTTTATAAGTTTTTTTGTTTTTGATAACGCGCATTAGCCTATATTCTATTAAAGAAAGCGCGAAACTCACAGCAGTTTCATAAGCACTTTCTAGGCTAACGTTAGAAGAATTTATATTTTCTACGTCAAACACGATATTAGTGCTTTGGCTAACCTTTATCTCATCAACTTGATTACCGTTTTGTATTTTTATCTTGTGACGTATTACCCTAGAAAAATCGATAAGACTTGGCGCAACGTATAATTTTGCCCCCGTCACGCGCGAATAGTAAGTAGCATAATCAAAAAGCGTTTCGCTAAAACATATAACCGCTCTTATACTCTCTAGATAGGTAAACAAAACCGAAACGTTTTCTACGCTAATTGGCTTTTCTTCTAAAATTTGAACGTGAACGCTAACGTCGCTTTCAATAAGCGTTTCAATTAGAGTTTTGTGCTTTATTTGTTCGCCGTCTTTTAATATAAACAACACGTTTTGATGCGGAAATTCTTTGATAATGCACGATTTAAGCACTTCTAAAACGCCCCCGAAATGAACGGAAACGTCTTTGCCACTACGCTTTATCGCATCAATAAATTTTTGTTCGTCTATCTTAAAATTTTTGTTCATAAACATATAGTAATTTAATTTACAAAAAATGTCAAGTAAAACTTGAAATTGGTTGATTTTTGGCAAAAATTAGACATAAAAGTTCGTTTTTTTACACTTTTTTTAAAAACACTATTGAACAATAGAATTTTTTATGGTATAATAAATCTATAACTATAAGGAGGAAATAGTATGAATAAGAACGAACTTATAAGAGACGTGGCAAATAAAGCAGGTATCACCTTAAAAGATGCATCTATCGCAGTTTCAGCATTTATCGATGCTATTACCGATGGACTAAAAGCAGGCGAAAAAATTCAAATTTCTGGCTTTGGTACTTTTGAAATCAAATCTAAAGGTGCTAGAGAAGGTATTAACCCAAAAACCGGAGAAAAAATTAGCATTGCTCCATCAAAAACACCTGTATTTAAATTCGGTAAAGCCTACAAAGACTCTTTTTAATTATTAAAAAATAAAGAGCCCGCAATCGCGGGCTTTTTTATTTTGTATTTTTTGTTTTGCGCTGTTAATCTAGTTATCTTAAAACTTTAGTTTTAATTGTAGAATATTCTTCTTCTGAAATTAACTTTTTATCAAAAAGTTTTTTCCATTTTTTAAGGTCGTCTATTGAACTTTTTTTACTAGAAGTTTCTATTGATAAAACTTTTGCTTTTAATGAGATGTATTCTTCTTCGTTTAATATGCCATCAGCATACATTTGAGCATATTTTTCAATTTCAGCAAATTCGTCAGAAGAGCCGTCACATTTAGCACGCCCCTTAGACTTGTTTAATGCAAATCCAAAAAAACCAAAAACTATTTCTATAAAATATAAAATACTTGCAAGTGCCATTATTACTAATCCAACGCCTAAAATCATAGTATCGTCGTATTCGAACATTGCAAGACCAACTGCTAAATTAACTGCCGAAATTGCGTAGCCGAAATTTTTTAACGTTGCTTTTTCTGAGAATATAAAACATAATGCAAAAATCGCTGGTAAACAAAGAGTTAATAGGCTTTCTCCTCCTGCAACACCCAAATCCATCGCAGTAATTATACCCGATATTACAACAACTACAAATCCTATAAATGTTAATATTTTTTTAATCTTATCTTTCATTTGTTTTTCTCCTTTTATTACATAGCGCAAAACATAGCCCCAAGGGGCTATTTTTTATTATTGTATCACCTTGGTGCTAAAATGTCAATAATAAAGGGGGGATATTATGAAAATAATGATTGCAGAGCGCATTAAGGAGTTAATGAAAGAACAAAATTTGAACCAAGTAAAACTTGCTGAAAAAATAGGAGTTAAGCAAAACACCATTAGCGCGTGGCTACTTAAAAAGAAAGAGCCGTGCATAACGTCTTTATGGCTTATAGCCGATTATTTTGACGTTTCAATAGACTATCTTGTTGGTAGAGAAGAAATATAAACAGATAACGCAGTTTATAACCAAACAAAAAAAGCAGTGCTTTTGCTACTTGCTTATTTTTGTGTCTTAAAAGTTTTTAAGGCATAGCGCCAAGTAAGACAAGGCTGATGGCGGATTTTTATAAAATATTTTTAAGCGTTTAGAAACAAGTTAGGCAAGGCTCGACCGAGCAAAAAGATGAGATTAACCTTGTTGGTTATCGAAGTTTTTTGCGAGTGGCAGTAACGTAGCATAACGCCGTTTATAAACGAACAAAAAAAAGTAGTGCGTTTTGCACTACTTTTTATTTGTGTCTTAAAAACTATTTAATAATTTTAGAAACAACGCCTGAACCAACGGTTCTGCCACCTTCACGGATAGCGAAACGTAAACCTTCTTCCATAGCGATAGGAGTGATTAGTTTAACGTTGATGGTCATGTGGTCACTAGCCATAACCATTTCTACGCCTTCTGGTAATTGGATTAAACCAGTAACGTCGGTAGTTCTGAAATAGAATTGTGGACGATAGTTGTTGAAGAATGGGGTATGTCTACCACCTTCTTCTTGTTTAAGAACGTAAACTTGACCTTCGAATTCGGTGTGTGGTTTTACTGAACCAGGTTTAGCAATAACTTGTCCTCTTTCGATGTTGTTTTTGTCGATACCACGAAGTAATGCACCAACGTTGTCACCTGCTTGAGCTTCGTCAAGAGTTTTTCTGAACATTTCAAGACCGGTAATAACGGTAGTTTTGCTTTCTTCAGAAAGACCAACGATTTCTGCAGGGTCGTTAACGTGAGCAACACCACGTTCTACTCTACCAGTAGCAACGGTACCACGACCAGAAATGGTGAATACGTCTTCTACAGGAAGTAAGAAAGGTTTAACGTCGTCTCTTTCTGGGGTTGGGATGTAAGAGTCAACAGCAGCCATTAATTCGAAAATAGGTTTGCATTCTGCTGAATTCTTGATGTCTTCTGCAGAGTGGTCTGCTTGAGCATATTCAAGAGCAACAAGAGCAGAACCTTTAATGATTGGGGTGTCGTCTCCTGGGAAACCATATTCAGAAAGAAGTTCTCTGATTTCCATTTCTACTAATTCTTGTAATTCTGGGTCGTCTAATTGGTCACATTTGTTCATAAATACGATGATGTATGGAACGCCAACTTGACGAGCGAGAAGAATGTGTTCTCTGGTTTGTGGCATTGGACCATCAGTAGCAGCAACAACTAGGATTGCGCCGTCCATTTGAGCAGCACCGGTAATCATGTTTTTAACATAGTCGGCGTGTCCTGGGCAGTCAACGTGTGCATAGTGACGGTTGTCAGTTTGATATTCTACGTGAGACGTATTAATCGTAATACCTCTTGCTTTTTCTTCTGGTGCTTTATCGATTTCGTCGTATCTCATTTTTTGAGCATTACCAACAGATGATAAAGTCATAGTGATAGCAGCGGTAAGGGTGGTTTTACCATGGTCAACGTGACCGATGGTACCAATGTTAATGTGTGGTTTACTTCTGTCAAATTTTGCCTTTGCCATTTTAGTTTTTCCTCCAACTTTTTTAATGATATATTTTTTTTTAATTTTAAAGGTCTTAAATTGATATATTGTCTTTATTTTACAATAAAAACGGGGTATTGTCAAGAACTAATTGTCTTTTTTGCCTATAATCTTTTCGGCAACAGATTTTGGAACCTCAGCATAGTGGCTGAATTGCATTGTGTAGTTTCCTCTACCTTGTGTTCTTGAACGTAGGTCGGTTGCATAACCGAACATTTCTGCAAGTGGGATATTTGCATCGATAACTTTAACACCGTTACGGTCGTCAGTACCTTGAATAATACCACGACGAGCGGTCACGTTACCCATAATATCACCAAAGTATGCTTCTGGGGTTACGACTTCAACTTTCATAATAGGTTCTAAAAGTACGCATTTTGCTTTTGCAAGACCGTCTTTAAGAGCCATACTACCTGCGATTTTGAACGCCATTTCTGATGAGTCAACGTCGTGATAACTACCGTCGTAAACGGTGACTTTAAAGTCTACTACTTCGTAGCCAGCGAGAATACCATTTCTTGCTGCTTCTTGGATACCTTTGTTAACTGGTTGAATAAATTCTTTTGGAATTGAACCACCAACGGTTTCGTCGATAAATTCGTATCCTTTACCAGGTTCTTGTGGTTCAAGACGGATTTTACAATGTCCGTATTGTCCGTGACCACCAGATTGACGCTTAAACAAACCTTCTGCTTCAACAGCCATTTTAATGGTTTCTTTGTAAGCAACTTGTGGTTTACCAACGTTTGCTTCTACTCTAAATTCACGAAGAAGTCTATCAACGATAATTTCTAGGTGAAGTTCGCCCATACCTGCGATAATGGTTTGTGCAGTATCGGTATCGGTGTAGGTCTTAAAGGTTGGGTCTTCTTCTGCAAGTTTTGCAAGAGCAAAGCCCATTTTTTCTTGACCTTGTTTGGTTTTAGGTTCGATAGCAACTCTAATAACTGGTTCTGGGAATTCCATTTGTTCTAGAACGATTGGAGCGTTTTCGATACAAAGAGTATCACCAGTAGTAGTGTCTTTTAAACCTACGATAGCGCAGATGTCACCAGCGTAGATGGTATCAACTTCTTCTCTATGGTTAGCGTGCATTCTTAGGATACGTGCAACCCTTTCTTTCTTACCCTTAGTAGTGTTGTAAACGTAAGAACCGGTTTTTAATACACCTGAATATGCACGGAAGAAAGCAAGTTTACCAACGAATGGGTCGGTCATAATTTTGAACGCTAAACCGCAGAAAGGTTCGTTATCGTCTGGCTTTCTAACTTCTTCTGCATCAGTATTTGGGTTAATCGCTCTGATTTCGCCAACGTCTAATGGAGATGGTAAGTAGTCAACGATTGCGTCTAATAAGTTTTGAACGCCCTTGTTTTTATAAGAAGAACCACAAAGAACTGGGGTTACTTCCATTTTGAGAACTGCTTTTCTTAAACCTCTCTTGATTTCTTCAAGAGTTAGTTCTTCTTCCATAAGGAATTTTTCGATAAGTTCGTCTTCTTGTTGAGCAGCAACGTCGATAACGTTTGCTCTCATTTCTTCAACAAGGTCTACCATATCAGCAGGAACGTCCGTCACGTCTACTTTCATTCCTAAATCGTCAAGATAAATATACGCTTTTCTAGTAATAACGTCTACGATACCTTTGAAAGTATCTTCTTTACCGATAGGAAGAATGATTGGTAGTGGGTTGGTATGAAGTCTTTCCTTCATCATATTAACAGCGTTAAAGAAGTTAGCACCGTTAATATCCATCTTGTTGATGTATGCGATTCTTGGAACTTTATACTTGTCTGCTTGACGCCATACGGTTTCACTTTGTGGTTCTACACCACCTTTAGCACAGAAAGTTGCAACTGCACCGTCTAGAATACGGAGCGACCTTTCAACTTCTACGGTAAAGTCAACGTGTCCCGGGGTGTCGATAATGTTAATTCTGTGATTTTTCCAGTGACAGGTAGTAGCAGCACTAGTAATGGTAATGCCACGTTCTTGTTCTTGAACCATCCAGTCCATCGTTGCAGAACCTTCGTGAGTTTCGCCGATTTTGTGGGTTTTACCGGTATAGAATAGAATTCTTTCGGTAGTGGTGGTTTTACCAGCGTCGATATGCGCCATTATACCTATGTTTCTGGTTACGGCTAATTCGTAATCTCTTGGCATAAACTATATCTCCAAATTAAAATCTGTAATGAGCAAATGCTTTGTTTGCTTCAGCCATTCTATGAGTATCTTCTTTCTTCTTAACAGCGCTACCAGCGTTGTTGAAAGCGTCAACGAGTTCGGCTGCAAGTCTTGCGCTCATTTCTCTTTCGCTTCTTTTTCTAGCAGCGGCAACTAGCCAACGAATTGCTAGAGTTTGTCTTCTTTCAGGACGAATTTCGATTGGTACTTGATAGTTAGCACCACCAACTCTCCTTGCTTTTACTTCTACTAACGGCATAATGTTTGCAAGCGCCTTAGAAAACATTTCCATTGCTTCGCAACCAACTTTTTCAGCGGCTACGGTGAACGCTTCGTAAACGATGCCTTGCGCAATACCTTTCTTTCCATCAAGCATAACTTGGTTGATAAGTTTGGTTACAACTTTATCGCTATACACTGGATCTGGTAATACGTCTCTTTTTGCAATATTGCCACGTCTTGGCATAATTAAATCCTCCTTTAAATTTTTTTGCGTTTTCACGCGATTTAAGGGTAAACCCTTAATTTAGTACGGCTATCACTTGCCCTTTCGGGTAGCGAACCTTCTGCTTTTCAGCATACTGCCTACCGAATCGGGTTAATTTTCCGAATATCCGATATAAGTAGGTGTGTTTTGTTTTAACTTAAATTAAAACGATTGTTTTGTGTTTTTTCTAAATACTATTTAGGTCTCTTCGCGCCGTATCTAGATCTTGCTTGTTTACGTTTTGCAACACCAGCAGTATCTAATGCACCACGAATAATATGGTATCTTACACCAGGAAGGTCTTTAACCCTTCCGCCACGGATAAGAACTGAACTGTGCTCTTGCAAGTTGTGTCCTTCACCTGGGATATAAACGATACCTTCAGCCTTGTTAGTAAGTCTTACTCTGGCAATTTTTCTAAGTGCTGAGTTAGGCTTTTTAGGGGTAGTAGTTGTTACTGAAAGACAAACACCACGTTTTTGTGGGCAATTTTCTAGTATTGGTGATTTGCTTTTGGTAATGCTTTTCTTTCTACCTTGTCTAATTAACTGTTGAATTGTAGGCATTGTTGCACCTCCTTATAAAATTTCGGTTATTCAGAAAACGGATTCGGAAAACTCCGCTCTAAAACGTATTTATGGCTTTCGCCGTGTTTAACTAGTATATCATTATTAGCAAAATTAGTCAAACAAATGACGGCCTTTTGCTAATAATAACGTGTTTTTTAATAGTTTTTTTATTCTTCTACCGTTCTGGTAATTACCGTTTGTGGAGAAACGTTTTTGTAGTTTTTAATACCAGTTCCCGCAGGGATTAGTTTACCTATAATAACGTTTTCTTTTAAGCCGATAAGTGGGTCCACTTTATTCTTGATTGCGGCTTCGGTTAATACTCTTGCAGTTTCTTGGAACGATGCTGCCGATAAGAATGATTCCTTAGCAAGCGCAGCCTTCGTGATACCTAAAAGTATTCTCTTACCAACCGGTCTTCTACCACCTTTTTCAAGAGCGGTAATAGATTCTTCTTCAAATCTATATAGGTCGATTTTTTCGCCTGGAAGTAGGTCGGTATCACCAGATTTTTCGATTTGAACCTTGTTCATCATTTGACGAACGATAATTTCAACGTGTTTGTCGTTGATATCAACGCCTTGTGAACGATATACGCTTTGGATTTCTTTAAGGATATAGTCTTGAACACCCTTAACACCCTTGGTTCTTAAAATATCTTGTGGATATACTGAACCGCTAGTAAGAATCGTACCTGGTTCTACTCTGTCGCCGGTTTTTACGATAACGCCTGTACCGAAAGGTATGGTGTAATCTTTGGTTTCGCCGTCGTCAGTTTTAACGATAACGTGAATAATTTTGTCTTTTTCTTCTATGGTTGCTACGCCACTTTCCATACATACGATTGCAGCGTGTTTAGGTTTACGTGCTTCGAATAATTCTTCAACCCTAGGAAGACCTTGCGTGATGTCGCCCGTTGATGCGATACCACCGGTGTGGAAGGTACGCATCGTAAGTTGGGTACCAGGTTCACCGATTGATTGAGCAGCGATAATACCAACTGCTTCACCGATTTGAACAGGGTTGTTATTACTCATATTCTTACCATAGCATCTTGCACAAACGCCCGTTTTAGACTTACAAGTAAATACGCTTCTAATGGTCACTTCTTCGATACCTGCTTTAACGATTTCGTCAGCCATATCTTCGGTAATCATTTCGTTTACCTTAACCATAACTTCGCCGGTTGCTGGGCTAATAACGTCTTCTGCAACGAATCTACCTGCGATTCTATCGCGTAGACCTTCGATAATTTCGCCCTTGCTACCTTTGATAGCAGAAACTTTCATACCTTTAACTTTTTCGCCAAGTGACGCAAAGCAATCGTCTTCTTTAATGATAACTTCTTGCGAAACGTCTACTAAACGACGGGTTAGATAACCAGAGTCTGCGGTTTTAAGTGCCGTATCGGCAAGACCTTTACGTCCACCGTGTGAAGAAATGAAGTATTCAAGAACTGATAAACCTTCTCTAAAGCAAGATTTAACAGGAATTTCAATGGTTTTACCATTAGGGTCGGTCATAAGACCACGCATACCACAAAGTTGTTTAATTTGGTCTTTCGAACCACGGGCACCTGAGTTTGCCATCATTAGAATTGGGTTAAACTCATCGAGCGTTGCCATAAGTTTTTCGGTAACGTCGTCGGTAGCCTTTTTCCAAATTGAAACGACTTTTTTGTATCTTTCTTCGTCGGTAATAAAGCCTTTCTTAAATAGGTTTTCAACTTTAAGAACGTGTTCTTCGGCAGATTTAAGAATTTCTGCTTTTTCTTTTGGCATATGCATATCGAACACGCTAGTGGTGATTGCGCCGATAGTTGAATATTTAAAGCCAAGTGCTTTAATTTTATCAAGAACGTCTGCTGCGCAACTTGCACCGTGGTTTTTAAAGCAAGCACCAACGATTTTTTGTAGGTCTTTTTTGCCAACTAGTTTGTCGATTTCGTATTTTAAGAAATCTTCTTTTTCTTTACGAACAACAAAGCCGATGTTTTGTGGGATTGCTTCGTTAAATATGATTTTACCAACCGAAGTTTTAACTCTGCCAACCACTTTTTCGCCGTTAACTTCTACTTCTCTACGAACGATAATTTCGTCTTGAAGTCCGATTTTACCTGTTTGATAAGCCATAATCGCTTCTTCCGGAGAAGTGTAAGAAACGGTGTATTCTGGAACGCCATAAACCTTTCCTAATGGGTCTTTTCTGCCGTTTTCGTTGTATTTTTCACCGATAGCGCGGCGAATAATAGTTAGATAGTACGAACCCATAACCATATCTTGCGTTGGGCTCATAACAGGCTTACCATCAGAAAGTTTTAAGATGTTGTTAGATGCAAGCATTAAAAATCTTGCTTCTGCTTGTGCTTCTACTGAAAGTGGAACGTGAACTGCCATTTGGTCGCCGTCGAAGTCCGCGTTGAACGCGCCACAAACTAGCGGATGGAGTTTAATTGCTCTACCTTCGATAAGAACAGGCTCGAACGCTTGAATAGAAAGTCTATGAAGCGTAGGTGCACGGTTTAGAAGAACTGGATGGTCTTTGATAACGTCTTCTAAAACGTCCCAAACAACCGTTTTTGCTTTTTCCACAGTTCTTTTTGCATTTTTAATGTTGTGGCAAACGCCGTTTTCAACAAGTTTCTTCATAACGAAAGGCTTAAAGAGTTCGATAGCCATTTCCTTAGGAAGACCGCATTGGTAAAGTTTTAGTTCAGGACCTACTACGATAACCGAACGGCCAGAGTAGTCAACACGTTTACCAAGTAAGTTTTGACGGAATCTACCTTGTTTACCACGGAGCATACCAGATAGAGATTTGAGTTCTCTATTGCCTGCGCCTGAAATTGCTTTGCCACGACGACCATTGTCGATAAGAGCGTCAACGGCTTCTTGAAGCATACGTTTTTCGTTTCTTATAATGATTTCTGGAGCGCCAAGTTCCATAAGTTTTTTAAGACGATTGTTTCTATTGATAACACGTCTATAAAGGTCGTTAAGGTCACTCGTTGCAAATCTGCCACCATCTAATTGAACCATTGGTCTTAATTCTGGTGGGATAACAGGAAGAACGTCTAAAATCATCCATTCAGGGCGGTTTCCACTCTTTCTAAATGATTCGATAATTTCGATACGTTTAACGGCACGAATTCTCTTTTGTCCTGATTCGTTATCTTCGATAATCTTTTTAAGTTCGATGCTTTCTTTTTCTAGGTCAACAGCCATCAAAAGTTCTTTAATGGCTTCTGCACCCATACCGGTTTTAAATGAACCATAACCATATTGGTCTTCGTATTCCATCTTTTCTTTATCGGTAATAACTTGTTTATAAAGAAGTGGAGTCGTACCTGGGTCTAAAACGATATGGCTAGCAAAGTATAATACTTGTTCAAGTGCCTTAGGGCTTAAATCAAGCATAAGACCTATTCTTGATGGAACACCCTTAAAGTACCAGATGTGAGAAACAGGTGCTGCAAGTTCAATGTGTCCCATACGGTCACGACGAACTTTTGATTTGGTCACTTCTACGCCACATTTGTCGCAGATAACGCCTTTATAACGGATACGTTTATACTTTCCGCAATGGCATTCCCAGTCTTTCGTAGGTCCAAAAATTCTTTCGCAGAAAAGACCACCCATTTCTGGTTTTTGTGTTCTATAATTGATGGTTTCAGGCTTGGTCACTTCGCCGTAAGACCAACTTCTAATTTTTTCGGGAGATGCAACTCCTATTTGAATTGAATCAAAATTGTTAAGTTCAAACATATATTATCTACCCCCTATTATTCGTTATCTTCGTCGTCGAAGTCGTCTTCAAAAATTGTTCCGTCAGGAATAGTTGTATCTATTTCGTCGTCGTCATCTTCAAAGATATCCCTAGTAGTAAAGCCAAAGTCATCGTCAAGGTCAACCACTTCGTTATCGTCGAAGATTTCAGTATCGTCTTCGGTTTCAATGTCAACTTCTTCGGTCACTTCGCGTTCTTTAACAACAGGAACGTCGTCTATATCGCTTTCGATAAGGTCTTTAATAGCAAGTTCTTCTTTGTTTTCGGTAAGAACTTTCATATCAAGAGCAAGCGATTGTAATTCTTTTAAGAGCACCTTAAATGCTTCTGGGATACCAGGTTCGCTAATGTTAGTGCCTTTAACGATTGATTCGTACGTTTTAACCCTACCAACAACGTCGTCTGATTTAACGGTAAGAATTTCTTGAAGAATATGTGCTGCGCCGTATGCTTCGAGTGCCCAAATTTCCATTTCACCGAAACGTTGGCCACCGAATTGCGCCTTACCGCCAAGAGGTTGTTGTGTGACAAGACTGTATGGACCTGTACTTCTAGCGTGAATTTTATCGTCAACTAAGTGGTGAAGTTTAATCATATACATTTGACCAACAGTAACTCTGTTTTCAAATGGTTCACCCGTTCTTCCATCGTAAAGTTGAATTTTACCATCAACTTCGCCTTGTGGGTTAACGAAATTATTTTCGCGTAGTAATTCTTTGATATCGCCTTCGGTTGCACCGTCGAATACAGGCGTTGCAATCTTCCAGCCAAGTTGTTTACATACAAGACCTAAGTGCACTTCTAATACTTGACCGATGTTCATACGTGAAGGAACGCCTAGTGGGTTAAGTACGATTTGTAGTGGCGTACCATCAGCCATAAACGGCATATCAGATTCAGGGAGAATTCTAGAAATAACACCCTTGTTTCCGTGACGGCCTGCCATTTTGTCACCGATAGAGATTTTACGTTTTTGTGCAATGTAAACTCTAACTACCTTGTTAACGCCTGGGGCAAGTTCGTCTTTATTTGCCCTAGTAAACACTTTAACGTCGATTACTATACCACCTTCGCCGTGTGGAACTTTAAGTGAAGTATCTCTAACTTCTCTTGCCTTTTCACCGAAAATTGCACGTAAAAGTCTTTCTTCTGGGGTAAGTTCAGTTTCACCCTTAGGCGTAACTTTACCAACTAAGATGTCGCCAGAATTTACTTCGGCACCGATACGAACGATACCGTCTTCGTCAAGGTCTTTAAGAGCGTCGTCGCCAACGTTTGGAATATCTCTTGTGATTTCTTCTTCGCCAAGGCGAGTATCTCTTGCTTCAATTTCGTGTTCTTCTATGTGGATAGTAGTAAACACGTCTTCTCTAACTAATTTTTCAGAAAGAAGTATAGCGTCTTCGTAGTTGTAGCCTTCCCAGCTCATAAAGCCGATAAGGATGTTTCTACCAAGTGCAAGTTCACCATTTTTAGTTGAAGGACCGTCTGCAATAGTTTGTCCTTTAACAATTCTTTCGCCTTTGTCAACGATTGGACGTTGATTTAAGCAAGTGCCTTGGTTGCTTCTTTCGAATTTTTTGAGTTTGTAAACTCTTTCAGTTCCGTCGTCTTCTAAAATAATGATTTCATCGCTAGAAACTGATTTAACAATACCGCCTTCCTTAGCGTTTACCATAACGCCAGAGTCGTAAGCGATTCTTCTTTCGATACCCGTTGCAACGATAGCGTTTTCTGGGCAAAGTAGTGGAACGGCTTGACGTTGCATGTTAGAGCCCATTAGCGCACGGTTGGTATCGTCGTTTTCAAGGAACGGAATAAGTGCAGTTGCGACAGAGATAAGTTGTTTTGGAGAAACGTCCATATAGTCCATTTTCTCTTTAACGTCTTCGGTAATTTCATCTCTATGACGGCAAGATACACGGTCGTTTTTGAAATATTTGTTATCGATAAGTGGTTCGTTTGCTTGCGCAACGATGTAGTTATCTTCTTCGTCTGCGGTTAAGTAGTCAACTCTTTCGGTAACGATGGTTTCGATAGTTCCGTCTGCATTAACGGTGTGTTCAACCTTTCTATAAGGCGCTTCGATAAAGCCGAATTCGTTTACCATAGCGTAAGCAGCAAGTGAAGAAATAAGACCGATGTTTTGTCCTTCTGGGGTTTCTATCGGACACATTCTTCCGTAGTGAGAGTGGTGAACGTCACGCACTTCAAAGGTTGCTCTATCTCTATTTAAACCACCAGGGCCTAAGGCAGAAAGTTTTCTCTTGTGAGTAAGTTCTGCGATTGGGTTGGTTTGGTCCATAAATTGAGAAAGTTGTGATGAACCAAAGAATTCTTTAATAGCAGCGCCTACCGGACGAACGTTGATAAGTCCTTGTGGAGAAACGTCCTTAGGGTCTTGGGTTGCCATACGTTCTCTAATAACTCTTTCAAGTCTAGAAATACCGATTCTGAATTGGTTTTGTAATAATTCGCCAACTGAACGAACACGACGGTTGCCAAGGTGGTCGATATTATCGGTGGTATTTAAGCCTACGTTAAGGTCTAGGTTAACAGATACGGTTGCGATAATATCTTCAACAGTCACGTGTTTGTGGTTTAATTTATCAAGTAAAGGTCTTACAGCCTTCTTTTCTTCGAAAGTTAAAGGTTTAAGGTCTTCTTTTGCGATAACTTCGTAGAATTCAACGCAGGCTTTAACGAATTTATTTCTAATTTCTCTTGCCTTGTCTTCGTTCTTTTTATCTTCTGGTTTTTCTTCGCCGGTAATTTCTTTATTTTCGATATAGAAGAAGTCGTTGATTTCTTTTTTGAGTTCTTCGGCAGTAGTTTCTACGCCTTTTTCAAGAGCAAGCGCATTTACAACCTTAGAGAAATCTAAGATTGGGCTATAAACGTAGTCAAGTAAACCAAAGATTGATGGTTCAACGCCCGTTGCTGATTTAAAACTAATAACGTTATTACCAATAATCTTGTGTTTTGCGCCTTCGATATCAGCATAGAATACGTTGATGCCAGCATCTTGTATTGCTTCTGCCATACTTCTGGTGATGATTTGACCTTTGGTTGCTAAAACTTCGCCGTCAGGAGAAACAACGTCTTCAAACGCTTTTAAGCCAACAATTCTTGCACCTAAACGTAAGCGTTTGTTGTATTTATATCTACCAACTCTTGCAAGGTCGTATTTTCTAACTTCGAAGAATAAGTTTTTAAGATGTTGTTTAACTGCTTCTTCGGTAGGAATTTCGCCTGGACGAAGACGACGATAAAGTTCTACTAAACCTTCTGCTTCTGATTTAGAAGTATCCTTAGCAATGGTGTCGATAATCATTTGGTCGTTGTTAAAGAGTTCTAAAAGTTCTTCATCAGTACCAAAGCCAAGCGCACGAAGTAAAACGGTTGCGGTAAGTTTTCTAGTTCTATCAACGTGAACCCAAAGAACGCCCCCAGAATCTTGTTCAAATTCAAGCCAAGCACCCCTTGAAGGTATAACGGTAGTATCGAATAGTTTTCTACCCGATTTGTCTACTTGCATACCATTGTACACGCCAGGTGAACGAACGAGTTGTGAAACGATAACCCTTTCTGCACCATTGATAATGAACGAACCGTTATCGGTCATCAATGGAATTTCACCCATAAATACTTCTTGCTCGATAACTTCGTCAGTCACCTTGTTAACAAGGCGCACTTTAACACGAAGTGGGCGAGCGTAAGTCACGTCTCTATCTCTGCACTCTTTTTCATCGTATTTTGGCTTTGCATCTAGATTGTGGTCTAGAAAGTAAAGTTCAAAACGGTCAGAGTAGTCAGTTATAGGAGAGTAGTCTTCTAAAACTTCGGTAATGCCTTCTTTGATAAAAGCATCATAGGAGTCTTTTTGAATTTTGACAAGGTACGGAAGTTCTATTGCTTCTTTAATTTTGCTGAAAGTTTTTCTCGTAATCTTGCCACTTTCAATTTCAGATAATTTACGCGTCATTACATCGCACTCCTTAAAAAAAATTTATTTGGCGGTTTAGTTGTTTACAAAATAAAATTTTTGTTGTATAATTTTATCGTAAGCAAAACCACGGTTGTATCGAAAATCTTGTTTTTTCAAGCATTTATCTAGCAATTTTTAGTGTCAAAAAAAATTTTTTTTCTAAAAAAGGCGATAAATGTCGATACTAACCTATCATAATACATTATAGTATCATAATGCATAAATTAAAATATGTCAACTGTTTTTAAGGGTTTTTTTGATTTTACCTAAAATTAGCCCTTTTTAGACGGATTTCGGCAAAAAAGGAACGTATGAGAGTAGATAAATTTTTAAAAGTTTCTAGAATTCTTAAACGCCGTTCGGTTGCAAGCGAAGCAAGCCGTGGAGGTAGAGTTAAAATCAACGGAAAAACCGTTAAGCCCGCACACGAAATTAAGGTTGGGGACGTTTTAGAACTTGGTTTTAATAGCGGAACGGTTAAATTTAGAGTGCTTAATATTAAAGAAACGGTTAAAAAAGAAGAAGCCGAAACTTTATACGAAATATTAGAGGACTAATTATGAAAGTTAGCGTTATTTTAGCGTGCGCAGGAAAAGGCGAACGCGCGGGGCTTAATAAAAACAAACTTCTAGCAAGTTTTAATGGACAAACTATTTTAGAAAAAACTTTTAACGCGTTTATAGGTTCTAAATTAGTAGATGAAATTATCGTTTGTGTTTCTAAAACCGATTTAGAAGAAGTGAAAGGTATTCTTGGCGACAACGCTATTATTTGCCTTGGCGGAGATACTAGAACGCAGTCTGTTAAAAACGCGCTAAATTTAGTTAGTGGCGATATAGTTTTAATTCACGATGGTGCTAGACCTTTTATCGATAAAGATACTATATATAAATGTATAGAGTGCGCCAAAGAAAATGGTAGTGCGATAACCGTTGTGCCATCAAGGGATACTATTTGCAACGTTAATAACGGAGAGATTATAGACTATTTAGGCAAGAGTGAACTTTATTCCGTTCAAACGCCACAAGGTTTTAAGACAAGTCTAATAAAGAAAGCATACGAAATGGCAAACGATAAAACTTTTAACGATGATGGCGAAGTTTATAAGAGTTATATCGGCAAGACCTACGCTATTATAGGCACGCCTGAAAACGTTAAAATTACTTATAAAGAAGACGTTAAACTTATAACCACTCCCCCACTAGCCGTTAGAGTGGGTGTTGGGTTTGATTGCCACAAATTAGTTTTAGGTAGAGAACTAATACTTGGTGGGGTTAAAATTCCACACGACAAGGGGCTTTTAGGACATAGCGATGCAGACGTTTTAACACACGCTATAATGGACGCGATATTGTCCGGCGTGAGCGAGCGCGATATTGGCTATCACTTCCCTGATACCGATGATAAATATAAAGGCGCTGATAGCATAGAACTTCTTAAAAAAGTTTTAGAAATTGCAAATAGTAAAGGATATAAGGTGATGCAAGTTAGCGCAAGCATTATGGCGGAAAAACCTAAACTAAAACCTTTTATCCCCGAAATCACCAAAAACCTTGCTAGTATTTTAGGTGTTAACGAAACCGAAGTAGGCATAGGCGCAACCACGCTTGAAGGACTTGGATTCGTTGGGCGTGAAGAAGGCATTTGCGTTCACGCTTCCGTCACGCTTATAAAAATCTAGAAATTTTGGTGACATATGAAAAACTATACTTTAAGAGAAGATGAAATAGTATTATTTAAATGCAAAGTAAAGGTTAAATCTTTAAACGATAAATGTGACGAGGTTGAATTACTGCTAACAAATCTAAATATTGTTTTTTTAGGCAATGCTAATAAAGAAGTGCATGACGTAAAAAGCATTAAAGTTTACAATTCAACTTATCAAATTATTAGAAAAAGCAATAACGTTGAAATTTATATGCTTAAAACGGAAAAATGTATAGAATTCCCAAGTGTAAAATTAGCAAAAGAATTTACAGACACTTCTTTAAGGCTTGTAAGTGGGTATTCAAAATTTGTTAGGGGTGTGAAAAAAGCACAAAAAGTTGTTGAAGAGACTAATCAAGCACTTAATATCGATATAGGTAAAGCAATAAAAACCACAGCAACCGTTGTAGGCAGTGTGGCTATAGAAGTCTCTGGCTTATCTACTGTTGGAAAAAAGACAAAACTCTTAGGAAACATAGCAAAGGGAATAATGCATTCGAAACCAAACGCAAAACCTGAACAAAAAAACAAGGAAAAATAGGTGTATGGAATTATCAAATTTTTTGGAAAAAACTGTTGAGATTGTTGATGTTTTCGACAAAATATTTACTGGATATGTAGATGAATACTTTTATCCAAAAGATAACGAAAATGGTAAAGAGAGTATAACTATCCAAACACAACGTGGAGAATATATTGAGTTCTACGAACAAGATATCAAATCAATAAAAATTATAAACTAACGTCCAAATTGTAAAAAACTTTTTTAAGTTAAATAAAAAGCGTATATATTTAAAAATAAAAAAAGCGTTTCGATTGAAACGCTTTTTTCTTTTATTTTAAGAGTTGTTTTTTCTAAATTATTCAGCAACTGCTTCTGCGCCAGCTTCTTTGAATTTAGCAATCATCTTGTCAGCATCTTCTTTAGATACGCCTTCTTTAATGGTAGCGCCGTCAACAGCAAGTGCCTTAGATTCAACAAGACCAAGACCGGTAACTTCTTTAACAACTTTGATAACGCCGATTTTGTTAGCGCCAACAGTTTTAAGAACTACTTTGAATTCGGTTTTTTCTTCTACTACTGGAGCGTCAGCAGCAACAGGAGCAGCAGCAACTGCAACAGGAGCAGCAGCACTTACACCAAATTCTTCTTCTAATGCTTTAACGAGTTCGTTAAGTTCTAGTACGGTCATACCTTTTACTTCTTCTATGATTTTTTGAATATCAGCCATTTTAGTTTCCTCCAAAATTATCTTTAATTTTTATTTTTTTTATTTTTTTGTTTTTTCGTTATAGTTTATTCAGTTTAACTACTGAGCCTTTTGTTCTGAAATTGCGTTAAGCGCAATAACAAGAGAACGTGGGATTGCCGATAGAACACCGACAAATTTTGAAATAGGTGCTTGAAGTGAACCAAGCATTTTTGCAACGAGTTGTTCTTTTGATGGCATTTCTGCAAGAACTTTTACACCCTTTGCATCAACCCTTTGACCATCTACGTATGCGCTTTTTGCAGAGAATTTACCATCGAATTTCTTAACTGCTTCCATAACGATTTTAGCAGCAGAAACTTCATCTTCGCCAAAAGCAACGGTGGTAGGGCCGTTTAAGTCTGCATCAAAGTCGTAAACGCCAAGGTCGTTAAACGCACGGCGAATTAAAGTGTTTTTAAGAACTTTGAATTCAACGCCTGCTTTTCTAAATTCGCGACGAATTTCGGTATCTTGCGCAACGGTTAAACCAACTGCACTAACTAAAACTACCGATTTAGCATTTTGAATTTTAGTTTTAATCTCTTCAACAACGACTTTTTTTGCTTCTTGATTTGCTGACATATTTACCTCCTCTTAAAATGAAAACCCTTGTACTCCGAAACAGAATACAAGGGCATTTTGATACTATAATACTAGCGTTTGCTCTTAATATCTGCCTCGGTAGGTCTTGACAAAGCCAAGTTAGAAACCTACTGTCTTGGGCTATTTAATTTTTTTACTTTTTGATTATAACACTATTAAAATTTAATGTCAACTAAATTTTAGGTTAAATTTTAACGTTTAGTTTAACGCCAGGACCCATAGTGCTTGCAAGAACTGCGCTCTTAATATATTGACCTTTTGCAGCAGCAGGTTTTGCTTTAATGATTGCTTCGATAAGTGCTTCGTAGTTTTCTTTTAGTTTGTCTTTACCGAAACTCTTTTTACCGATTGGGCAGTGGATAATACCGGTTTTGTCAAGTCTGTATTCAACTTTACCTGCTTTACTATCCTTGATTGCCTTAGCAACGTCCATAGTAACGGTACCTGATTTTGGGTTTGGCATTAAGCCTTTAGGACCTAAAAGTTTACCGATACGACCAACTAAGCCCATCATATCTGGGGTGGTGATGATAACGTCGTAATCAAACCAGTTTTCAGTTTGAATTTTTTGAATCATATCTTCTGCACCAACGAAATCTGCACCAGCATCTTTTGCGATGTCTGCTTTGTCGCCCTTAGCAAGAACTAAAACTCTAACGTTTTTACCAGTACCGTTAGGAAGAACTAGAACGCCCCTAACTTGTTGGTCTGCTTGTTTAGGGTCTACACCTAAACGAACGTGAAGTTCAACAGTTTCGTCGAATTTTGCTTTTGCACTATCTAAAACTAATGAAATTGCTTCTTCAGTTTCATAAAGTTTGCCACTTTCAATGGCTTTAATACTTTCTAAATATTTTTTACCGTGTTTCATTATTTACCTCCTGTGGTACGTTCGAGAATAACTCCTCTCCCACATCTCCTTTAATCTACGACTTCGACACCCATACTTCTTGCAGTACCAGCAATCATGCTCATAGCACTTTCGATGGTGTTAGCATTAAGGTCAGGCATCTTGATTTTTGCGATTTCTTCTATTTGAGCCTTGGTTATTTTAGCAACCTTGTTCTTGTTAGGAGCCGCACTTGCGCTTTCGATACCGCACGCTTTCTTAATTAGAACAGGTGCTGGTGGAGTCTTAAGAATAAAGGTGAACGAACGGTCTTGATAAATCGTCATTACAACCGGAATAATAAGACCAACTTTGTCTTGTGTCTTTGCGTTAAACTCTTTGGTGAATCCTGGAATGTTAATTCCGTGAGGACCTAAGGTTGAACCAACAGGTGGGCCTGGGGTTGCCTTTCCTGCAGGTAGTTGAAGTTTAACAATTGCAGTTACTTTTTTTGCCATAATAGTTTCCTCCAAAAGTGGTTATCACGTTGCGACCATGAAAAAATTTAATCGCAACTCCCACTATATATAACGGGCATCGCCCGATTATACGCGCGTATAATATATATATAATGTTTGTTTTTTCGTTTGCCGTTTAATTACTTATTGTCTTCGGCAAAACTTTCTTCGGTTATAACCGAATCAATTTTTTTAACTTGAACGAAATCTACTTCTACGTCTGTATTTCTACCGAACATTAAAACGTTAACGGTCACTTTTTGGGTGTTTTCGTTAAGAGCAACTACTTTACCACAGAAAGATTCGATAGGACCAGAAACGATTTGAACGGTATCGCCAACCATAAAGTCGATTTTAACGGCTTTCTTTTCAAGGCCCATGCGTGCAACTTCGTCTTCGGTTAGTGGAAGCGGTCTGCCTTGTGGACCTACGAAACCCGTAACGCCCCTAGTGTTGGTTACTAAATACCAGATTTCATTGCTATAAATCATCTTTAAGAAAACGTAGCAAGGAAA
>JAZLCK010000020.1:0-54362 GCA_045614165.1 Christensenellaceae bacterium
ATTCGCTAAACATAGCCTTATCGGTGCTAAACATATCACTATCGATATTGCCAAGGAAAATCATACCCGAAAGTGAACTACCTGCTTTGCTACCAACGGTGTATTTACCACTTTCTAGGTAGCCTTTAAGTGCGCCTTTCATTTCGTCAGCATCAGGAATTTTAATGGTAGAAATTTCGTCGATTGCGACAAAATCATATCTGTTAATTAAACCTTCTTGCTTAGAACTCATATCGTAAAATAGTTTAGCGCGAGTTAACACACCACCGCTGATTAGCCAGCCATACTTACTAATATTAGAGAACATATAAGATTTACCCGTTCCTTTTGGGGCAAGTTCTATAAGGTTTAACCTATTCTCTACGAATATGAGCATACGTCTTATTACAGACAATTTTTCGCTTTGAGTAAAGCCCGTTGCATCGTAGTCGAACGCACCAAGCAATACTGAAAACCACTCGTCAAGCGTGAAATTCTTTCTAGCATTTTTGAAATATTTAAGGTCTGCGGTATAAGGTTGAAAAGAGTTAAAACCTTCTAGGCAAATTTTACTTTCTTTTTGGGTGATTGGGCGATAAGAAAGAGTTAAAACACCCCAAGTTTCGCCACCAGATAAGATTTTGCTCTTAACTTCGTCCCAAACTTTCTTTTCTATGTATGTTGATTTGCTAGTAATATCGTAGTCAGGAAGGTTAAAAGAAATCGTGCCCGTTTTAATGTCGAAAATAACGCTAATACGTGCAAGAATTTTAACTTGATTACCACTAACTAACTTATCCATTATGCTGTTCCATTGAGATTTACCAGGCATAATTTGGTTAAGTTTTTCTAGCATTAAACCTAGATTAACAGAGCCGTCTGCATCAGAATAGCGCATAATAAACCAGTCTCTTATAAAAGATGGTATAGCAAGTCCCGAAAAGGCTTGTTGCGCATTTGATTTAACTACGGACATATCCTTAAAATTTTCTAAAAATTTGTCAGCCATTTTTATTCCCCTATTTTAATTAGTGAAAGCAACCTATTATATATTGAACAACGTCTAAAACAAGTCTAATGCCAGAGAAAAGCATACCTGTGCCGATAGCCATATCACTTGGAGAGTTTTTAACGTTTGCTAGTTCTGCAAGTGAACGCCTAGATAGGTCGGTGTTTTCAATAACGTAGTTGATGAATTTTTTAACCATATTTATTGGAATAGCATAGTTCATACCTTTTGCTGAATCTATACCTGCAACTAAAACGCCGATAACTTCGCCTGCTTCGTTAAGAAGTGGACCACCAGAGTTGCCGTGGTTTGCAGCAGCATCGGTCATAATATATGGATAAGATAAACCTGGCATTGCTCTCTTTGCATCGCTTATGATACCAGAAGTGATACAAGTACCTTCGCCTAATGAGTTGCCGATAAGATATACTTTTTGTCCGTTTTTGATTTTAGACGAATCGCCAAGGTCGGCAACCGTAATATCTTTCATTTGTGGAACGAAAAGTAGCGCGATATCTAATGAATCATCTCTACCGTTTATTGGTCTACCTAGCGCAACAACGCCCGCAGAATAGTATTTGCCAGAAATTTTAACGTAAACTTCGTCAAACACGTCGCCATTGCCATCTAAAACTGCGTGAGCATTGGTAATAACAAAGCCCGTTGAAGAAACGAAAAAGCCTGATGCTGATGCTGCACTTCTATCGTTTTGAACAAAAATTTCTACTGCACAACCAGACATTTTATCGTAGATTTCTTCACCTGATAAAATCTTTTTGCCATCTTTTGTGGTTGGTTGAGATGGAGCAGGTGCAGGTGCTGGTGCAGGAGCAGGTGCTGGTGCAGGTTTTGGTGCATCTTCAAATTCGCTACCACAGTTTTTACATTTAAATACTTTGGCGCCATTTTTGCGTAGTTCAACGCATTCGCCACCACAGTTATCACAATATTTCATAAATATTTCTCCTATTGATTAAAATAAATCGTTTTCGATTATTCCTTTCGTAAACGTTATATCGTCTTCGGCAATAAGTCTTTCGCCGAAAATTTGAACGTGATAATTACCACTTTCTTCGATTTCTAGTTCTTCCGAAACCCAAATGCCAAGCCTATTTGCGCACATATAGTTTTTGCCACCAACTTTAACGTAAACACTCTCAAAATCTTTCGAAAGTTTAAATTCTAGTTTTGGTTTTACGTTTGATATGGTGATTACTTTTTCAGCAAAAGAAACACTAACCTTAGCGCTATCAACAGGTGCTACCGGTGCAACGGGTGCAGTTTCTACGGGTTCGGTAGGAACTTCAACAGGGATGGTAGGAGCAGTTGGTTTTGGTTCTTCTACAGGTTTAACTTCTTCGGGTTCGGTAGGTTTAACGTCTGGTTTACTAACCGGAGCGTCTTTTCTATCAGGAACGTTAGAAACGCCTGCATATTTTTCGAAATTAGCAATTTCCCTTGCATCAACTGATGGTTTTACTTTTGCAAACGCTCTTTCAAAGTCTTGCATAGTAATATCTACCCTAACGCCCGTTCTAATGAATTCGTTAAGTGGTTCGATTTTAGCAAGGTCAACAATTTCAGAAATGTCTGCACCGCTATAACCTAATGATTTTTCTGCTAATGCGTCGAAATCAATACCTGATAATACGTCTATACCCTTTAAGCCTAACTTAAATAGATATTTTCTTGCATCAAAGTCTGGTAGTGGAACGTAAATTTTTTCAGAAAATCTACCCGAACGAACGGCTGCACTATCGATTGCCCAAGGTCTATTAGTTGCACCAAGCAACAATAGGTTTGGATTTTTGCCTGCAAACCCGTCGATTTGTTGCAAGAATTCGTTAACGCGTTGGTCGTTATGTATATCATTGCCCCTTGCGCCAAAAAGGTTGTCCATTTCGTCGATAAAAATTATTGCTAGGGGTTGTTTTGATGCGGCTTCGAATAAAGCGTTAATGTTTTGTTCAGATTCGCCCACCCATTTACTAACGATATCAGATGCTTTAATTGCATAGAAAACTGCGCCAACTTCGTGTGCGATTGCTTTTGCAATCATTGTTTTACCCGTTCCCGGAGGGCCGTATAAAAGAACACCACCACCCGTTTTTTTGCCGTATAGTTTATACGCGTCTGGATATTTTATAGGATTTATCATTCTAATAGTAATGGTTTCTTTAACATAGTCTAAACCTGCTATGTCATCGAATGATATATCGGGAATTTGCGCTGCCTTCCACTCTTTTCCACCTTCTTGGTTTTCCTTAGTGGCGTTAGCATTAGGATTATTGTTATTACTGTTTGTTGGAGGCGCTTTTTTAACAGGCATTCCGTTCACTTCTAAACAATTAGCAAGTTCAATAAGTCTTTTTGCTCTTTGAACGCGCGCTTGTTTTAGTTGTGGCGAACTTAATTTTGCCATTTTCATCATTGTTTCAGCCGCTAATAAATAGTTGCGTTTTGCAATGAAAAAATCGCCTTTTTCTTCGGCTTTTTTTGCCGCGCTGTGATACATTTCAAAAGTATCAACTAATAAATTTAAGTCTAAATCAGACATAATTACCCTCTATTTTGCTAGATTTTTACTTATGAATTTTGACCTTCGATTTCTTTACGGATTCTTTCCATTTCAGCATCTATTGCATCATCAGAAAATTCATCTTGAACGGTGCTTTCTTCGATTAAATCTTCTACGCTACTATCATCAGTAGTGGCTTTAACGCCTGATGCGTTAGCAAATGAATCTTTGCTAGTTTCCATAAATACTTCGATTTGTTGGGTTTGAGTTTCTACGTTAGCCATAGCAACTTCGAATTGTTTTTGAACCTTAACGAAGTCTTTGTTGTTAGCAAGTTTTGCCATTTGTTTACTAAGTACGCCCATACCACCAAGGAATTCAGAAGTCATCATGGTCATATCTTTCATTTGTGCGGTTATTTCAAAGTTAAGTAGCATTTCTTGTGCTCTTTTTTGTTGAGCCAAGGTCATTTTATAACCGGTTAACGCTAAGTTGTATTGAGATTCTAAGCCGTTCTTTTTAGCATATTTAGCCTTTTCGATAAACACCTTTTTTTGTGATTCTAGGGTTTCGATTTGCTTGTTCATAGTGTTAATCGTTTTTTTAACTAACATCTTTTTTTCGATTTCTTTATTCTTTTTATTAAACATAATTATAATTCCCTATTAAAATTGGATTTTTATAAAAACTTTAACTAGTTGTTATTAGCAGTAGCGTTTTTAGTAGTGTTTTCAGTAGTGGTTGTTGTACCTAAATCGTCTTCTATGCCGTTTGCAGTTTCAAACATTGCAAGTAATTCGTCATCTTTATTTTGAACGCCGTAAATAGAATTGTTTTCGGTATAACTATCTTTAACTTCACTAAATATATCGTCTGCCGTAGTTAAAATTTCTTCGTCTTTTACCTTGGTGTCAAGTGCTTTGTTTAAGAATTTAGCAAGACCTTTTTGGTCAGAGAGTAAATCTCTCATAGAAACTTTGCCGGTATCAACGATAAATTGATTATCATCGATAGCATCTTTTAAGCGTTTCGCAAGTTTAATGTTATACATTAAATACATACAACGCTTAACGTCGTTTTCTTTTTCTTCTCTTAAAGCGGTGATTTTTTTAGCAAGAAGAAGTTGAATATCTCTTGACTTTTCGGTTTTACCCTTAGCAAGCATTTCTTCAATTTGTCTTGCTTTTTGGATAATGCCTTCTTCCAAAGCCATTTCTTGTTTTTCAAGTTCAACGATAGAATCAACAACGTCTTCCCTTTTTAATTTTTTGAATTTATCTTTTTTAAAAGGCCACATAATACACCCCTAAAAATTAAAGTTTAGTGTTTCTTTCGGCAATAGCAACTTCGATTTCTCTAACAAGTTTTTCCCAACCTTCGAAATCACCCTTAGCACTGCATTTGCTTAACGTGATTTTAATATCGCCAAGTTTGTCACCGATTTTTTTGTCGGCAGTTTTAACGTCTGCATTAGTAGATGGATTTAAGAATTCAATTTTTTCTCTTAAATCTTTAAGTTTTTCAACAAGTGGTTCGCAAGCATCAGCGTGCACCATTAAAACGTCGATAATTTGACAGTTTTGTTTAATAATCTTTAAATCTTCATCGATTAAATCTTTGCTAATTTTTTTCTTTCTAAAAAATAATCCCATAATATTTCTCCTTAAAATATATTAGTTTAATTTAGTTCCGCAACCACTACAAAAAGCAGCGTCGCCCTTAGATTCTTTACCGCATTTTGGGCATTTAATTTTTGAACTGCCTACTCTTGAACCACAACCTGGGCAGAAAGCATCGCCGTTTTCATAACTATGACCGCATTTAGTACAGAATTTAGCACCACTTGGTTTTTCTACGGTTTTGCCGTTAGCAGCACTTTCCCAACCTAAAATCTTTAATACTTCTAGGTATTTTTCGTAGTCTTTGCTTTCAAGTTCGCGAAGTTTAAGTTGTCTTTCAAATGCTTTATCATCAAGTCTTTCAAGTTCACGAGCAATTTCACGCGCTTCTTTCTTTTCAAGTTCTCTTTCTTCTCTTGCTTTGATTTCAGCACGTTCTTCTTCTTTCTTTCTTTCGATTTCTTTTTCTTTTTCAGCGATTTCGTCTTTTCTTCTTTGAAGTTCTGCTTCGATTCTTGCTTTATCTTCATCAGAAATTAAGATGCTAGAAATTAAGAAATTGAATAGTTTTAAGCCGTATTCTTTTTCAAACCATTTAGCAATTAAAACTTTAATGTTGTCGCCGATTTCTTTACTGCATTCGCTTAATCTATCGTAAGAAAGTTTTCTTTCTACCATAGTGTTAGCAAGCGCAGATTTAATTTCTACCATAAGTTCATTTGCTAAATATTCTTTAAGGTCGTCTGCATTGTATTCTTTAAGCGTACCAACAAATCTTTCGTATGCTTTTTTAGGTTCGCAGATTTGAACGGTAAATTCACCACATGCGCCAACTTTAATCATTACGTCACTAATAGGGTCTCTTAAATCGAATTTTTGTTTAGTGCCCCATAGAACTTTAAGCCTATAAGTCTTTGACATAAAGATAATGTCTACCGTGTGTGAACCAACTTTAACTTTTTTACCAAAAGCGCCTTTTTTATAGTCGAATAGGTCGTAACTACCGCTATCTTTAACGTCTTGGAAACGTCCGTCTTTCACGGTTACTGCGTAGTGCGTGTCTGGGACAATCATAACAGCATCTGCTTCATAATCGTCAACACATACTCTTTTAAACATTTCATCGTTTGTACCTTCGTACTTGAACATTTTTCTATCCATAATTTTCTCCTTATTATTTATATAATGATTATATATTTTTTAATTTATTTTATTTTTAATTAGTCATCTTTTTTGAAGATTCCGATGATAACAAGTATAACGAACACAAGTCCGCCTACGCCACCGCCACAGCCACCACAACTGCCACAGCCACCGCCACAACTGCTACAACTTGGACTAGAACCGCCACAGCCATCTGTGCAAGCATTACCTATCGCACCGAATATTGCAACAACGAACATCAAAATAAATGGTAGCAATAACCAAATAATAGAGCCTTTCCATTGGTCGTGGTAGTTTTTAATATTCATCTTAATAAAGCCGAATATTACGCCTGCTAGTGCAACTAGGTTTTCAAACACGGTGTTATACTCTGCTATAACAAGACTGCCAAGTAAGAACGTTAACACTTCAAATATCGTGTAGAATAACCAAGTGAGCCAAGCGATTTTCATTTGGTCAGCATACGCATCTATTAAGAATAACGTGAGTGACGTTATTGTTGTTCCACCAAACACTAGCATCCAAGGAATAAGTGCAAGCGTTGGCTCTACAATAAACCCTTCACCTGAATATGCTGATGAGTTAGCAGTTAACATTATTCCGTATGAGAACGCGATAAACGCAATGCTATATAATATGTATGCAACAACGTTTGCAAAGGCTTTTTTACCTTCGTAATCGCAAGATTGTTTAGCAGTATATACAAGTGTTAAGATAAACATTGCAATTTCTACTAAAATAGCAAAGATTGGAACGTATAATTGTTCGTTATAGAAAATATGTACGCTTTCAAATTTTAAGTAGAAATACGTTAAACTGATTAAAATCGTTGCAATTAGATTTACAAAGAATATTGAAATGCAGTTGCTACCACTTTCCGCTTTACATTTTAGATATACTGAAAGTGAAGCGATGCTCATTGCCGAAATAGCCACGGAAAGAATTACTGAATCGATTATAAACATTCCGAAAATAATGAGCATTAGAAGTGTTAACACTTCGTATATCAATATTTCTAGTTTAATAAGTCCAGATTTAAACTTAATGTAAGCGATAAAGGCAATTACTGCGATAACAACGCACGCGCCCATTATAATGAATTTTTGTAATTCTTCAGAAGCTGCGAATATGCTAGATAGCGAACCCGAAGTTACGTGAACGCCAAATGCAGCAACGGCACCAAGCAATAGAACGAATATTAAGAAGAATTTCGACGCAGTTTTTGCAGTAAATTCTCTCCTTGCGCGTTTTGCTTCGTTATGGCGACGTTCTCTTTCGATACGGAGTTTACGTTCTTCTTCTGCCTTACGCTTTCTTTCTTCTTCTAGTTCTTTTCTTCTCTTTTCTTTTGCGATTCTTTCGCGTTCTTCGATTTTACCGAAGTATTTGATTACCTTAGCATCAAAATCGTCTATTGAACAAGATGCAAGTTCTTCTTTAATAGATTTAGTAGTTTCTACGTCGGTGATAATTGCATCGTATTTTTTAGCAAGGTCTGGGTTTGCTTTTAAGCGTTCTTGCTTGTTTGCAAGCCCACAAATGTGTTCTACTTGTTCAGGAGATGCACAAGCAAGTGTTTCATCGTATTGAACACAACTTTCGATTGGCATATCAGATGCGATAACGTCGAAATCCGAAATGCAACCAAGTTCAATGAGCATACAACTCCATCTTGCCTTAAAGTTATTAGGGTCTTCTTCTAAAACTAACTTAAAGTATTTAGATGCTAGCGCAAATTCTCTGCCTTCGATTAGATATTCACCCATTTTTAATAGGCGTTCTACAAGTAAATCTTTTTCAGAGTCTTGAATATATCTAATGATATTGCAGTAAGCCGTATCGGCATCTGCTTCTGAACACTCTTTATTGTCTAACGCATCAAAAATAGCGTTGGTGAACTTTTTAATTAAATTTTCGTATGAATAAGCACCTGTCACGCCTTCGTGAAGTGAGTAGTTTAGTAGGTCTGCCGTGGCACGAATAACAACGCCTTCTTCATCTTTAAACTTAGGAACACAAGAAGTGATATCGTCTTGATAAGATTCAGCAAGCGCTAAAACTAAATTGTATCTTGCTTCGATATCCGTGTTGTCAAGTTCTAAAACTTTATTTAGGTAGGTATTTGCAATCTCAAACTTACCGTCTTTTCTCATTGCAATACCAAACGCTTTGTTTATGTAAATATGTTCGTCAACGTTTTCAGCGCTCGTTGCTTTAAGCAAGTATTCAATGAAATCAGTTAAAACTAAATCGTCATATTCGTAGGCGTTTTCTACGTGCTCGATTACCGAACTCAACACGTCGTTTTTAGCACTTTCTCTTTCGTCAAAGTTAAAGGTTAATAACGTTTTGAATATTTCTAACGCTTTATTGAAACTTTCTACGTCTTGACTATTTGATACGGCTTTTTTAACGCCTTCTACAAATAGTTGCATACACATAGACGCTTGGTCTGACGAAGAGTTTTTAATCAATGAAACGATTTCGTTTAAATCGTTAATTTTGCAAATGTTATCGATAAGTTGGTCTGGAGATGAAGAACCCGTTTGAAGCAATATGTTAAACATCGTCACTTCTGGGTTGCCTTCGTCAATCTCTTTAACCTTTGCCATAAACTTTTCAGCAACGGCAAATCTATCGCTAACGTGGGCGTTGTGCGCAACTTCTAAACACTCAGCGATATAGTTATCAATATCGTTAGGGTTTACTGATAAAAGGTAAGATTCTACTAGTTTAATTAAGAACTCATCACTTTCTTCGCTGTCCATAAGTTTTGCAACGTGTTCTTTCATTGTAGAAATAACTTCTTCACGTTGGTCGAAGTCGTATTTTATAAGTTGATTGAAAAATTCTATTGCAGAATCATAATAACCATCGTCAAAGCAGTCTTTATACCCTGCAACGAACATATCGGTTAAACGTTTTGCACTATCTTTATCAGAGCAGTCTAATGCTTTTTCGAAAATTTCAAAATCCTTAAAGTCGTTAGCGTATTCAATAAATTCTTCTTCGTTTCTTACTTCCATTAAACAAAGAATTTTGTAAAAATACGCGTCAGCATTGTCGCCGTCTTTTAAGATGTTTTCAATTTTAATCTTTGCAGGCTCAAATCTCTTATTATTGATTAGTAGGCCGATAGATTTAAGGTCGTTTTCAATAGAAGTAGTTACGCTTCTAACTTTATTTAAGCCGAATTTTTTAACGGCTAAATTACCTTCGATTGTTTTTTGTTGGCGTTTTACAGCGTTGCCTGAACCAAGTTCTACCGTTCCTAAACTATCAACGTTAGCCGTTTTTGCTTTTTTGCCGACAACCTTTCCAAGTTCTATTCTTTCGATGCCCGCCCTGTTTGCACCGTGACCTATTCTGGTGCTAACAAGTTCTAATAAAGTATCAAAGAACACGTCTCTACGGTCGTAGTCGATACCTTGGAGCGAAGAAATTTCTTCTGGTAATCCCCTTGGGACTTCACGGTCGAAAACGTAGAACACAGTACCTTCTTTCTTTTTAAGCCTAGAATCGATACCGCCTTTAATATTCATAAAGTAGAAGTATCTACTCCATTCGTCTTTAACCCAGCCGTAATTAACGTATTCTTCTTTTGTGCCGACTAAAATCATAGCACGGCAAGATGCTAATGCAGCAAAAATAGTCGGTTCGTATTTTTCGCCGACTTTTCTTTTATCTTTGCCAAGCGCAACGTCACTAAAAAATACTCTATACCCTTCTTTGGTAAAGTATTCGTAAATTTCCCTAGCGATTAGTCTATCACGCGTGTCAACTAAACTTTTATCGCCGTTTGATTCGGTGACTTCTCTTGTCGCCTTAAAACTGATAAAAATATCGTAGTTATCGCGTTGGCTGATTTTATCACAAAATTCAAGTCTAATCTCTTCGATAAGATTTGCCCAACTTTCGTAGCGTGATTTGTTTGCGCCTGTTGAATATTCAATTGCTTTTAATAAATTTTCGTCTTTAAGAACGCTATCTCTCGTAAAAGACTCACTTCTAAACGTTGGTTTTCTTTCCTTCGTCACAGGGTCTACTACGAATTTAATGCTGTTTCTTATTTGGAACCTTTGCCAATGAAGTGTAGCGTTTTTAGGCTCTTTTTCAAGGTAGAGTTCACATAAACGCCTTGCTTCTTCAAACTGGTCAAGGTCTATGTATTCAGCAATTCTTTTACAAGTATAGGTGTTTTCGGAATCTTCATATTCCGTACCGCAGTAGCGACATTTTTTTACGCCTTTTTCTTCGTTAATGACGTATTCGTTGCTACCACAGTTTATACATCTAAATTCTTCGTTTGCCATTGAGTATTTATTCTCCTAAATTACTTTTTCCTAAAAATTAATATTTGCCACTTTCTTCGATAAAGCGTTTAGAGAGCATTTCTAAGAAATCATCTCCATTACTATCAAAAGATTCGGTATTAGATACGTCTATTGGAAGTCCGTTAGGAATTGATTTATCGTAAACGTAGTAAACGATTGATTTTCCGTATCTTTCAGAATCTCTTTTATATGAATTTAATTTTTCGTTAATTTTTGAGTCGATATATTCGGCTTTTGTTCCTACAACGATAATTGCTTTACTATAAATTTCGTTGTCAGAAGATTCGCCGTAGCCTTCGGATACCTTGTATTTTTTAGAAAGTAGATAATTTTGAATTTCATCTGCAATCTTTTTGTCTTTGGTAAACGATTCAAAACCAAAAAGTTTTACACTTGGCTTAAACACGATACTAAAATCGTATTTATAAGAAACCGGTGGAGTGCTAACGGTTTCTGGCTTAACGGTGGATGTTGTAGACATTGGTTTAGTCGTTGTAGTTGTCGTTGTAGTAGAAACCGGTTTAGTTGCTGGCTTTGGTTTAGAAACTGTTGGTTTTACGGTAGAAGTTGTAGTAGTTGTGGTTGCTGATGGAGCAAGTGGAGAGCCACAATTTTTACAAATCTTTTTGCCAAGATATTCCTTAAAGTCTTTTCCCCCACAAATTGCACAAACACCTGCGCTAGAAGTAGTGGTTGATAATGGTTTAGAAGTTGTAGTTGATGGTTTTGGCGTTGAAGTCGTTGTGGTTGTAGCCTCCGATGGAGCAAGTGGTGAACCACAATTTTTACAAATCTTTTTGCCTAAATATTCCTTAAAGTCTTTTCCCCCACAAATTGCGCAAACACCCGCGCTAGAAGTAGTGGTTGACATTGGTTTTGCAGTTGTTGTAGTAGTTGTGGTTTCTTTTTTATTTCTAGTACCGCAATCTTTACAAATGTAGTCGCCTAAATATTCCTTAAAATTGCTTCCGCCACAGAAAGAACACTTCATAAAATACCCTCACAAAAAAATTATTATTTAATAATATATATTATAATACATAGTCTATTCTAATACTATCTTTAATAAAAGTCAAGAGAAAATTTAAATATTATTATTTTTGGAATTTTTTTGACATTTTTTGTTAGTTTTTGAAAAAAAACACGCCTTAAACGATTTTTAAGGCGTGCAAATTTTATTAAATTTTTTTATTCAGTTCTCAAAGCAACAACAGGGTCTTTTTTAGCGGCAATTCTTGATGGAATTAGCCCTGAAATTAGCGTTAGAGTTATACTAATTAGCACTAAAATGAGAGCGGATAACGGGGCTAGAACTACTAATTTTCCAACTCCACTTACAAGTCCGCCAAGTATTATATTTAGTGGTATGCTAATAAGATACGTAAAGCCAACGCCTATAAGCCCAGCGAACAAGCCGATTAGGAAAGTTTCGGCGTTAAACACACTTGAAATTTCGCGTTTAGATGCACCAAGCGACCTTAAAACACCTATTTCTTTCGTTCGTTCTACAACCGAAATGTAGGTTATAATTCCTATCATAACGCTAGAAACTACAAGCGAAATCGACGTGAACGCCACAAGAACGTAAGTCACGGCATCAACCATTGTAGTAAGCATACCAAACATCATACTCATCATATCCGAATAAGTAATTTGGTCTTCTTCGTTTTCGTGTGTATCGTTCCAAAGTTCGATGTATTCTTTAATTATTTCTTTACTATCAAAATCCTTAGCAAAAACCTTGATTTTTGAAGGTGTATCGATGCCAGCAAGCGTTCTAACGTTAAACGTTTCGGGTGTGCCTAGTGGTGAAAACATATCATAAACTGGCAAAGTTCCTTCGGTGACTGCCGAAACAATTTCGCTATCGTGGTTGGTATCTAAAACGTATTGCGTTAGGGTGGGCATATACGCGATACCGACAGGAAGAACACCACTAACGTTTTCTTTCGCCCTTAATACGCCGGCAATTTCAAGTTCTAAAAGTTCATCTCTATTTGCACCAATTTGGCGATTTATGTAGTATCTATCACCTATTTTTGTGTACATTTGAGAGTTGTTTGCTAGATATATTTTTTTGCCAACGATTTCTTCTAACGGAATACTTTCTTCGCCAACGAAAGTTATATCGTAGCCACCACTACCATTTTCTTGCACGTTAATTCCAAGATAACCTAAAAGTGCAAGCGTGATATCGCTTATGCTATTATATTGGTCTACAACTAGCATAATTTTTAGTTTATTGTCATCGGTGAATAAAGGTAGTTCGCCGTCACTAATTAAATCGTATTGTTTTTCAACAAGGTCACGGTCAGGCATTTCGGTTATGGTTGGAATATATTGCCTTACAAAATCAGTGTTTATACCCATTGCTTGCTGTAAATCGCTGTCGTAGTTTGCCTGAATATTATTAACAAGCATATCTATCGACATAAACATTTTATTGCCACCAAAATCTACGTCAGTATATAAATATTTATTCATATCAAAACCATATTCGTAAGAAATAGTGTAGTAAAGTTCTGGGTTGTTCTTTTTATGAGTTTCAAGATAGTTGATAAAGCCTTTTTCGGTGTTATCACTTAAATTGTTAGAAAGTAGCATTCCCGTTAGTTTATCAAACGCTTTTGATACGAAAATATTATCAAGTTCTGGGAATTTTTCTTTAAGTTCAGTTTCATACATTTGGTCGAAACTAGAAAGGTCTACCGTAGATTCGCTTATTTCTAGCGGATAGTTAGAAAGCGTATCCGTTTGCATTTGCGACATATACGTATTAAAGCCGTTTGAAAGCGCCAAAACAAGCGCCACGCCTATTATGCCGATACTGCCCGCAACAGACGTTAAAATTGTTCTAGTTCTTTTTGAAAATAGATTTTTAAGCGATAATAAAAAGGCGGTTTTCTTGCCCATTTTTGGCTTTCTTTGCTTAACAAACTCAACAGGCTCTCCATCTTCTATGGGGTTTGTGTCGCCCGTTTTTTCGCCGTCTAAAAGATTTATAATTCTTGTCGAATATTTATTGGCAAGTTCGGGGTTGTGAGTGACCATTATAACTAGTCTTTCCTTAGATATTTCCTTTAAAATATCCATAATTTGAATACTAGTAGTTGTGTCTAGTGCGCCCGTTGGCTCATCGGCTAAAATGATTTTAGGGTCGTTCACTAGCGCTCTTGCTATTGCAACCCTTTGCATTTGCCCACCCGATAATTGCTTTGGAAGTTTATATTCTTGCCCAGAAAGTCCTACCTTTTCTAAGATTTTAATGGCTCTTTCCTTACGCTCTTTTTTTGACACTCCCGAAAGTTCTAGCGCAATTTCTACGTTAGATAAAACCGTTTGATGCGGAATAAGATTGTAAGATTGAAAAACAAATCCTATGGTGTTATTTCTATACGCATCCCAGTCTTTATCGGTGTATTTTTTTGTCGATTTGCCGTTTATAACTAGGTCGCCACTAGTGTATCTATCAAGTCCACCTATAATATTTAAAAGGGTGGTTTTTCCACAGCCCGATGGGCCTAGAATTGATACGAATTCGCTTTTTCTAAAACTTAAATTAACGTTTTTTAGCGCTTCAACCTTAAAGTCGCCAGCGCCGTAAATTTTTGTAAGGTCAGTAATTTTTAAAGCAATTTTATCAGCCATTTTTCTCTCCTTTTTTAATATTATACCCTTAAATGCTTAAAAAACAATTGAAAATTTCAATTGTTTTTTGCGTTTTTTATTCAATAATACCGGTAATCGAACTAACGAAATCCGCAACGTTCGTGACTGCTAACCCTTCGATTAGTCTTGCGCTTTCGTATAGCACTTTTGCGTAATTTTTAAGTTTATTTTCGTCAGTTTTAAATAATTCGTTTAGTTTATCTAAAATCTTATGAGTGCTACTAATCAATAGCACTTTTTCGGCTTTAACGTTGCCGTTAGAATTTGGAATAGAGCCTAAAACCTTTTCCATTTCTATTGAAACGCCACCGCTAGACGTTAGGCAAACCGGATATGTTTTTAGGTTAGTGGTTAGTTTAACTTCTTTAACTTCTTCGCCTAAGATTTCTTTTAGTTTTAGTAGTAAATCTTTGTTTTCGGTTTCTTTCTTTTCAAGTTCTTCTTTTTCGTCTTTACTGTCAAGCGAAAAGTCTAATTCTTGAACGGACTTAAATTTCTTGCCTTCGTATTCATCAAGTATTCTTGCAACAAACTCATCTACCCCGTCTTTAAAGTAAAGCACGTCTAGCCCTTTTTCTTTCGCTTTTTCTATCGTTGGTAATTTTGAAATGGTTTCATAACTATCACCAGAAGCGTACAAAATTTCGGTTTGGTCTTCGGGCATTGCCTTAACGTAATCTTTAAGGGTTATAAGTTTTTCTTGGTTTTGTGAATAGAACATTAAAAGGTCTTTTAATTTATCCTTATTCATACCAAAACTTTGGTAAACACCAAACTTGATTGAAACGCCGAACTCAGCAAATATTTTTTCGTATTTTTCGCGTTCGTCATCGCGCATTTTAGAAAGTTCGGTTATAATTCTCTTTTCTAGCCCGTTTGCGATTTGTTTTACTTGCCTATCTTGTTGCAAGATTTCTCTTGAAATGTTAAGTGATAAATCAGAAGAGTCTACAACGCCCCTAACAAAACCAAAATAGTCAGGCAACAAGTCTTCGCACTTATCCATTATCATAACGCCGTTAGAGAATAGTTTTAAGCCTTTTTTAAAGTCTTTTGAAAAATAGTCCATCGGTGCTTTTTCAGGAAAGTATAAAAGCGTGTCGTAGTTAACCAACCCTTCAATTTTAGCGTAAACTGCTTTTATAGGGCTATTAAAATCGTGGAACTCGCTTTTATAATATGCAAAAAGTTCTTCTTCGGTCACTTGCGACTTTGGTTTCTTCCAAATAGGAACCATACTGTTTAGCGTGCTTAATTCTTCTATGGTTTCATATTCGGGTTTTTCGGGTTTAGAACCTTCTTTAAGTTTGGTTCTATGCGTTAACATTTTAATTGGATAGCGAATATAGTCGGAATATTTTTTGATTAGCGAACTAATTTTATATTCTTTAATAAATTCGGTGTAGTTTTCTTCTTCGGTATCGGCTTTAACGTATAAAACGATTTTCGTTCCCACGTCTTCTTTAATGGTTTCTTTAACTTCGTAGCCTTTCGCACCTTCACTTACCCATAAAAACGCTTTGTCGCTTTTATAAGCCTTTGTGTAAACTTCTATTTTATCGGCAATCATAAACGCTGAATAAAAACCAACGCCAAATTGCCCAATTAGTTCTTCTTCACTCTTGCCTTGATTGTCTTTCTTAAACGCTAACGTGCCTGATTCGGCAATCGTGCCTAAATTCTTTTCAAGGTCTTTATCGGTCATACCTATGCCGTTATCTATAATAGTGATTGTTCTATATTTTTCATCTAAAACAATATTTATGCAAAAATCAGTCTTAACTGCCCCGTCTGTTAAAGAAATAAATTTAAGTTTATCAATAGCGTCGCTAGCGTTAGAAATAAGTTCTCTTAAAAAGATTTCTTTGTTCGTGTAGATTGAATTTATCATTAAGTCAAGTATTCTTTTCGATTCGGTTTTAAATTGTTTCATATTATTCTCCAAGATGCAAAAATTAGCACTCTCTACCTTTAAGTGCTAATATTATTATAACTCTTATAAAAAAATTGTCAAGAGTATAAATATAATTATTTTGTAAATTTATGAATAAAAAAAGAACGGACATAGTCCGTTCAACTTGTTAAAATTCTTTTCTTGTACTGCGTGAAAATAGTTGCGAAAACACTTTCATCGGCTCTTTATTCTCAAATAAAATTGAATAAACTGCGTTTGTTATAGGCAAATCAACGCCGTATTTTTCGCCCAAAAGTTTAAGCGCTTTTGTGGTTTCTACTCCTTCTGCTAGTTTAACGAATTTTTCGCCTTTAACGAATTTGATACCAAAATTTCGGTTGTTAGAATATTCCGAAAAAAGCGTTGTTTCGTAGTCGCCAAGGTGGCATAGTCCGTATGCTGAAAGTTCGTTTCCGCCCATTGCTTTAATTAGCCTAGAAATTTCTCTTGCACCACGCGCCATTAGTGGACCTTTTAGCGTTGAATAGTTCCCCCCGTCTAGCATACCCGCTGCGATACCGATAACGTTTTTAGATGCAGAACCTATTTCGCTACCGATTAAATCATCGCCATAATAAAACCTAATTAAATCACTCCTAAAAGCATCTGCAAGTTTTTTAACTAGTGCTTTATTATCAGAGTCTATAACCATACAGTTTGGTTGACCTTTCGTAAAAGATTGTATATGCCCTGGGCCAACCCAAACGGCAACGTTGTTTTTAGAAATTCCAACGTCGTTCATAACTTCGGTTAGCCTTTTGCCCGTAGAAGTTTCTAGCCCTTTCATACAAAGTACAAAATTTTTATCTTTTGTGCCAAAGGCTAATAGGCTTTTTGCAAAAGCACGGAGCGACTGACTGCTTATTGAAATTATTATGGTGTTTGAAAACGATAGCGCGCTTTCTAAACTAGAAGTAAGGTTAATGCGCTTATCAAGTTCTACGTATTCATTTTTGCCCGTTTCTTTTAAAATTTTATAAGAAGGGCTATCTTCGCGCCCCCATAGCACTACTTCGTGCCCCGCTCTAGATAAATACCAACTGATAAAAGAACCCCATCTTCCACAGCCTAAAACACTAACTTTCATAATATTTCCTTAATCTACATCGTTTTTCTATCAACGAACGCTCTTGCTAAACTAACTTCATCGGCATATTCTAAATCCGTGCCGATTGGAATGCCGTGCGCTAGCCTTGTGACCGTTATGCCAAGTGGCTTTATTAGGTTTGTTATATATAGCGCTGTTGCTTCGCCTTCTACGTCTGGATTAGTGGCTAAAATAATTTCTTTAACCCCACCTTTTGCTATACGTTCTAAAAGACCTTTAATGTTGATATCGTTTGGGCCTATTCCGTCTAGTGGAGAAATCGTGCCGTGCAAAACGTGATAAACGCCGTTATATTCGTTAAGCCTTTCTATTGCAATAACGTCTTTTGGCTCTTTTACAACACAAATCGTGTCGGCTTCGCGGATTTTACAAATATCACACACGTCGTTTTCAGAAAAATTGCCACAAACAGAGCAATAGCGAACTTTGGCTTTCGCATCTTTAATGGCGTTAGCAAAGTTAAGCGCTTCTTCGTTAGACATATTGATAATTTTATACGCAAAGCGTTGTGCCGTTTTTGCGCCAACACCCGGCAATTTAGAAAACTCATTGATAAGTTTTCCTATGGGTTCGATAAACACCTTCATATTAAAAACCTAAACCACCGATACCGCCGAAAGCACCCATTTTTTCTTCGTATGCTTCGTCTGCTTTTTCGTAGCCTTCGTTAAGGGCTGCAACGATTAAATCTTCTAACATTTCGATATCGTCCATATCAACGGCGTTTGGATTTATGGTAATGCTTTTAACGATTTTTTTGCCGTTCATAACAACTTTAACAAGTCCGCCACCACTAGCACTTTCAATTTCCATTTCGTCTAGTTCTTCTTGTGCTTTTTGCATTTCTTGTTGCATTTTTTGTGCTTGTTTCATAATATTTTGCATATTGCCACCGAATCCGCCACCGCCGAATCCGCCACCAAAGCCACCTCTGTATCCTGCCATAATATATCTCCTTTAATTAACTATTTTTTTATAATAACGATATCTTCGCCGAATATTCTTTTTAGTTTTTCGGTTGCATCGTCTATTTCAGTACTTTTATTTTTTTCAGAAAACTCTTTAATCTCTAAATCAAACGCATCAAAAACCGATAGCGCGTTTTTAATCTTTTCTTGATTCGCTGGGAGCGAAATAATCGATTCGTCATCGGCACTTTGTGGTTCTAATATTAGAGTCGTTTGTGTTTTATTTACTTTAACGTTTTGCATTATGTTCCAAAGCATTTCGTTGCCGTTTTTTCTTAAACCCGACAATAATTTGCCTTGAACTTGCGTTATTTCGGCTTGGCTAAACTTTAACTTTTCATCTTCTACGCTAACTGAAACGGGCTTTTCTACGGGTTTAGCCGAAGTATTTACCGAAACGCTTTGACTAGGGTTTACGCTAAAATTTCCGTTTTTAATTTTTTCTTCTAGCGTTGCAATTCTTGAAACCAACGCGTCTATATTATAATCAGCGTCTGGTTTAGTTGCTTTAACCGATGCCGTTTCAAAAAGCACTCTTTGAGATGGAGTGTATTTAAGATTATTTTCGGCTTCTGCAAAAATTTCTATAACGCGAAGCACCCTTTCAGTTGGAGCAAGAGTAGAAAGTTTAACAAGGTCTAAATAAATCGTTTCTGGTAAGTTTAGTATTTCGTTAGGCTTTTCACAAGTTTTTGCAATTAAAAGGTCTCTTAAAGTTTTAATCACGTCTTTTGTTAAAACGCCTATGCTTTTGCCTAGTTTAGTTAGTTTTTCTATGCTTGATAAAACTTCGCCCGTGTTTGATGATAAAATATTGCCGATAAATTCGTAAAGCGCTTCCGTTCCTATTGAGCCTAGAATTTCATTAACGTCTTTATAAGTTAATTTGCCATCGCCGTAAGAAAGTGCAGTATCCGCAATAGAAAGCGCGTCTCTTATACTGCCTTCGCCTGCTTTTGCAATAGCAAAAACTGCTTCTTTTTCGTATTTTTTATTGAGTTCATCGTAAACTTCGCTAATTAAACTTGCAATCCTTTCGGTTGGAATAAGTTTAAAGTCAAATCTCATACAACGCGATAAAATCGTTGCTGGAATTTTATGCGCTTCGGTTGTTGCAAGGATAAATACAGCGTGTTTTGGTGGTTCTTCTAGCGTTTTAAGTAATGCGTTAAACGCTGGGCCCGTTAGCATATGAACTTCGTCTATGATATAAACTTTATATTTGCCGTTAACGGGTGGGAATTGAACTTTTTCTCTTAAATCCCTAATTTCGTTAACGCCGTTATTAGATGCCGCGTCGATTTCTAAAATGTCAATACTAGAAGGGTCTGACAACGCCTTACAAGTTTCGCACTCATAACAAGGCGAACCATTTTTTGGGTTTTGGCAGTTTATTGCCTTAGCGAAAATTTTTGCCGTTGAAGTTTTACCCGTTCCCCTTGTACCCGTAAATAAGTATGCGTGGCCAAGCCTATCGTTTACGATTTGGCTTGTTAAGATTTTTACAATATGGTCTTGCCCGATAAGTTTATCAAAGGTAATTGGGCGGTATCTTCTGTATAATGCAAGATAAGACATTTTATCTCCTTTATTTTGCTATTATTTTTGCTTTATAAATTCAAGTTTTTTTCTAGCGCGCTGAACGGCGTTATCTATTGACTTTGTTTCTACGTTTAGTTTGTTTTTTATATCTTCGTACGAATATCCTTCTAAGTAAAGTGAAAACACTTCGTATTCGTATTTACTTAATACTTCTTTGATTTTAACCACTAGTTCTTGAACGTTCTCACGCTCTATAAAATGTTCTTCGGGCCCCGTTTTGATAAACGGCAAGAGTTTGTTTTTAGACGCGTCGTCCGTTTCGTTAAACCCGTTTATAGGCACGTAATCAAGAAGCGGTAAATTTTTTAGTCTATTGGCTTTTTTTATTAGCGTTAAAACGCTGTTTTTTATACACTTGCTTGCATAGTTCTTAAAACTAGACTGCCCGTCGAACGACTTTACTGCACTAATCACCGATAGCCTTGCTTCTTGAATTAAATCTTCCGTATCCCAGCCTTTAACAAAATATTTAGAAACTATGTGGTTTATAGTGCCCATATATCTTTTTAAAAGTTCGACTAAATATTCGCTATCGTTTTTATCCTGCAATTCGGTTTTCGCCGAAAGCGCAAGCATTTCGTCTGTTAATCCGTTTATTTGCATTTTTCCCCTTAAATGAATCCTTTATTACACTACTAAGAATTTCTTTGGCGCATTGCTTCAAACACAACAACGCCACAAGCAACCGATGCGTTTAGTGAGTTGATTTTTCCGTACATTGGAATACTTATAATTCCATCGCATTTTTGCCTTGTTAAGCGTTTAACGCCACTATCTTCGCCACCGATAACTAGGCAAACTTTACCTTTAAGGTCGGTTTTATAAACGCTTTGCCCGTCCGCTTCCGCACCATAAACCCAGTAGCCGTTTTCTTTTAGTTTATCGATTGCATTGTTGATATTTACAACCCTTGCGATTTTAACGTGGTTTACTGCGCCTTCGGATATGCGCATTACGGTATCGCTTACAGATGCGCTACGGTCTTTACCGATAATAAGCCCGTCAATTCCCGCACACTCACAAACCCTAATAATACTTCCAAGATTGTGTGGGTCTAAAACTTCGTTAAGAACGACAATCATACCGTCTTTTTCTTTTGCCGATTCAATTACGTCTTCTATATCGAAGTATTTATAGTCCGAAGTATAAGCGATAAAGCCTTGGCTATGCCCACTTTCACTTTCCTTATCGATAACGTATTTATCAACAAGTTGAACTTTTATTTTATGTGAGCGAATAATGTTAAGTAGCCTTTTGCTTGCTTGGTCTTCTAAATCTTTTCTTACTAAAATTTTATCTATTTCTTTATCAGTTCTAAGTAATTCGTGAACTGAGTTTCTGCCTTCAACCTTCATTTTCTTCTCCTCCGTTTAATAGGTAATTTAGCCTTTTTGTATTGCCCGTTAGATATAGATAGCCAAGCACGGCTTCAAAACCCGTTGACATATCGTAGTCTGCAATAGATGCACTTTTAGAACGCGTATGTTTTTTAGCGTTTTTTGCACGCTTATAAACGCTTAATTCTTCTTCGGTAAATAGGTGCTCTATCTTCTTTACGAACTCTGCCTGAGCAGTTGCGCGAACTTCTTTTATTGCTAGATTACTTAAAACGCCCGTTTTAAAGTCGCTTGTAAAAGTTAAGCGTTCTCTAACAAAAAGCGAATATACGGCATCGCCAACAAATGCAAGCGTGACGGCACTTAAATTGGTTGCCTTGTTTTTATCCATAACTTCGCCTAAATGAAACATCAACTACTCTCCCATTTTTAATCTTTATCATTTTAGCACACTTTTTTAAAAAATACAATAAAAAAAGTCCGTTTATTCGTTCGGACTTTAAAATATTTTATATTTAAATTATTTATTACTTATATATCCCACCACGCCCTTAAAAATCGAATAGGCAACTTCTTCTCTAAATTCTTCGGTTAAAAGCAGTTTTTCGTCTTCTATATTAGACAAAAATCCACACTCCACTATAACTGATGGTGCACTTGTGCATTTTAACATAAAAAGGTCGCCGGTAAGCGCGTTATAGTCTTTTACGTCTTTATATATGGCGTTCATTTCCTTTTGAACAAAATTTGCAAGCGTTTGGCTTTCTAAATTATCTTTAAGGTAAAACACTTGCCCACCCCTACGGGATTTAAGCGAATATTCGTTAAGGTGCACGCTTACCACAACGTCTGGATTAGCGTTTTCGATAATTTCTTTGCGCTTTGCCATATCTTTTTTCTTGCGATTTTTTGTTGCAAGCCCGTATAATCCCACGTCAGTTTTTCTAGTGAGCACCACGTCAAACCCTGCACCAGAGAAAAGTTTTTCGGCTTTAAGAACTATGTCTAAATTTATTTGGCTTTCCTTAACGGAAGACACCGCTCCTACAACCCCTGGGTCTATGCCACCGTGCCCAGCATCTAAAACGATTTTTGGTTTTTTGAGTTCTGCGCTACCTATCGGATTTTTATCAAGAGATGAAAAACACACTAAAAAGGTAATAAAAGTAAGCATTAAAACTGCAATTATTAAAGCACTTCTTCTTTTTATAAAAATCATACGAAATTTTGCCCCTTATGTTGATAACTACCCTATTTTTGCCTAGTTATCAACAAGAAAAAGGTCGAATTTTGTAAGACATGTTGATAACTTTCGTTATATATTTACTAGCGAATTTGAATTTTTATGATAAATTTTACTAACAATTAAACCTAAATATTTATTTTTATTTGCAAAAAAATCTTTATGTGCTATAATACTTTTATGAAACTTTTATCCCCTGCTGGAAACTTCGAATCGCTTAAACTTGCAGTTTATTATGGTGCGGACGAAGTATATCTTGGCATAAACGAATTTAATGCAAGAAACAACATAGACGGCTTTACGTTAGACACACTAGGTTCTGCCGTTGATTTTTGCCACCTTTACGGCGTTAAAGTTTGTCTTGCGATAAATATTTTATTTTCAGACGATGAATTAGAAAGCGCCTTAAACGTTGTTCTTTCGGCGTTCAATATGGGTGTGGACTATTTTATAGTGCAAGATTTAGGTCTTGCTTATTTAATTTCTAAAAATATTCCAAACGCCGTTTTGCACGCTAGCACCCAAATGGCAATTCATAATTTAGAAGGTGTTTTAGCACTTCTTCCTTATGGGTTTAAGCGCGTGGTTTTAGCAAGAGAAACGCCACTTGAAGAAGTTAAAAGAATACGCGAAAACACCGACGTTGAGATAGAATATTTTGCGCACGGTGCGCTTTGCGTTAGTTTTTCAGGAAACTGCTATTTAAGTTCTTATGAATTTTCGGCTAGTGGAAATCGTGGTAAATGTAAGCAACTTTGTAGGCTACCATATTCTCTATATAAGGGCGATAAAAAACTTAAATCGGGATACCTTTTAAGCGCAAAAGATTTTGACACGTCTTCTCGCCTACTTGATATGAAAAATGCGGGGGTTGACGTTATTAAAATTGAAGGGCGCGCTAGAAGGCCGTTTTACGTTGGTGCAATAACGCGTGAATACAGAAATTTAATCGATGGATTAAACATAAATAACGACGTGAAAAATTTAGCGTTTAATCGTGGTTTTACTGCCGGTTATTTTAATGGAAATGGGCAAATTATTTCTAACGTTTCTAGCCACACGGGTATTAAAATTGGTTCAATTTATAAGGTAAACCCTAAAAAAACGTATAAAGAAGTGTATTTTTCATCGAATAGAGAACTCACTCCAAAATCAACTTTTAAAACTTTTAATAACGGAGTAGAAAATGCCGTTATCACGGCTTATGACTTAAAAAAATTAGCAAATAATTCGTACGTTTTAACCACAACTGCAAACGTAAAATCGGGCGAAGACGTGCATTTAATACTAGATGAAGGGCTAGAAAAAGAACTAATGCTGGGCGTAAAAAAAGTTGCTGTTCCCATTAAAATCACACTATCCCCTAACGAACAAATCGTGGCTGAAATCACGCTAAAAAATCAAGTGTTTAAGGTTTTTGGCGACGTGCTTTTAGCGGCTAAAAACTCACCACTATCAAGCGCTGAAATTATAGAAAATTTTGCTAAAAGTGAGTATTTTAAGGCTGACGTTAGCGTTAACTTTTTAGGCGAAGTTTTTATGCCTAAAAAACAACTCAATGAGTTTAGAAGAAAGGTTTTTGATAAGATTTTTGATAGTATTGTATCACCTTATAAAAAGAACGCTACATTAACAAATAACTGCGTTTTAGATATGGTTAAAAATTTACCTAGCATAACCGCGCTTAAAGATTTTATTATTATAGAAAAGTGGGATAATTTAGCCGAATTATCAACAAAAAATATTATTTATTCGCCTGAATTTTATATTTTAGACGATATTAAAAACTTTGTTTTAGAGTGCGAATTGCACGGAAAAAAACCCATTTTAGACCTACCGAATTTTGCACTTGAAGATGATATTTTAGCGCTTAAAAACATTGTTAATGAGTTAAAAATTGCAGTAGTTGTAAACAATTATTACGCCCTTTTATTTAGCGGTGAAAAGATTGTTGGTGGTGCGCTTAACGTTTATAATAACGCCACGAAAAAGGTTTTAGGGTTAAAATTTTTAACTGCCGAAATTGACTACGATAGCCAAGTTAAACAACCATATATGACTTTAAGGCATTGCCCTTACAAAAACCATTTAAGCGCTAGTTGTAATCGTTGCCCACACCAAGACGGATATTACTACAAAATGCAAAATGGAAAAGTGCTTAAAATTAAGCGAAAGAAAATGTCTACTTGTACTTTTTATTTAACAGATTAAATCTATTTAAAAATTAAAAATCCTTGCCAATTTGGTAAGGATTTTTTGATTTTAATTTTTTACCACCATCTTATATGATTTGTAGAGAAGTTATCTATATGAGCGTTAAGCATTACAGTTTTTTTATTAAAGTCTTTACTGCCCGTTTCGTAATCTAAAATTTCGGCTTCTAATTCTTCTATTTTATCTATCTTTCCTTTAACGTATTTAAGAAGAACTTGCTTGCAATACTCTATTCTAGCATTCACGCCACCCATTCGTGCTTGGTGAACTTCTATACCAAAGGCCTTGTTTTCACTCGTCCATAAATCAACGAAAGATGTATAAAAATCGTTAAGATTATCTTGCATTGTCGTTATATCTTTTATTAAGATTTTTAGCAACTTTTTATCTTTCTTTTTATACGCTTCGCGTAGTTTTAACCCGATAGTAGATTTTATAGAAAGGAATAAACAAAGGTCGCCTGAAGTTTTATACAACTTATCAAATTTTCCACCATTTATATAAGAATAAATCTTTTTAGCGTGCGCTAAATATTCTTCTCTTTCAGTACCTTTTAAGGTAGAATCAAGCATACCTAAGAAAATATCGTTATAGAATAGATATTTACAAGGGTTGTTATCAAATTCGTGATTACCAACTTGGTTAGGAAGGTCAAGACTCATCATACCATCAAAGTCTTCGCCAGTAAGTTCTTTAAACTCTTTTTTGATTTCTTCTTCGTCAGTAACGCCATCGTAAATCTTTTTGAGTTTAAATAAGGCTGGAAGAACACTAAACGAAGAGCATTCTTTGCCATCATCTCCCCACATTGTAAAGAAAATATTTTTTACGTCGTTTTCTTTAAGTGCTTTGATTGCTGGTATCATTGTATCAAAAGTGTGCTTGTTGTGAGGGGCAAAACCACGCCACATCCACGCGCCACCTGCAAACCAAATTTCGTTATCAAAGGTTTTGTGCATTTTTATTAGTCTATCATATTCTTCGTATTCGATATGATAATAATCCCAGTAAATTAGCGAAACGTCTTTAGGTGCAGAAGAACGCGCTTCATCAGTCATATTGTTGCCGTAGTAATCGTCGTGATTTGCTAGCCTAAAAAACATATCAGACCACATCATAGGCTTAAAGTTATATGATTTAACCATTTCGTTAACTTTTTCTAGATGTTTTTTAAGTATTTCAAAACGATTTTCGTAGCCGTTTTTATCTAGGTATTTACCAAGGCCAAGCATATGCGCCTCGTCCATACCAATGTTAATTAAGTTAGAAGAAAAACATTCTCTTACGGTTTTTAAGACGTTATCTAAAAATTTATAAGTTTTATCATCACCAACTAACAAAATGTTTGCCGTGTCTCTTATTTCTTTATATTCTTTCCATAAGAATATTTGGTTAAGGTGCGCTAGCGTTTGTATGCAAGGTATTAGTTCTATACCTTTACTTACACAATACGCGTCTATTTCTTTTAATTCTTCTTTAGTATATGCCCCACGAAGATATCCAAAACGTGGCTCGTTATCAACTAAAAAAGTGTCTTCGGTATAAAGTGATAGCATATTATAGCCAAATAACGCTAAATAATCTACGTATTCTTTTACTTTTTCTACTTTCATTACGCCAGACCTAGAACAGTCTATCATAATACCAAAATAATTGTCGTGCATAATTTACTCCTTTGTTTTAATTATAGTCCTTTAATAATTTCAGCAAGTTCTTTAGCGTTATTTGCAAAAACCTTGCCACCTTTTTCTATTAGTTGTTCCTTTGTTCTAAAACCCCACAACACGCCTACTGATTTTAGCCCAGCGTTTATTGCCGTTATCATATCGATTTCAGAGTCTCCAACGTAAAGCGTATCTTGTTTAGAAATATTTAAGGTTCTTAAAACGTATTCTACGGCAGTTGTATCGGGCTTTGTTTTAAAGTTTCCGCCTATTCCACACACCACGTCGAAATTATACTTTCCTAGCATTTTAGAAACGACAAAGTCGGTTGCGTCTTGTTGTTTGTTCGATACTATTGCAAGTTTTACACCTTGATTTTTGAGCGAAATTAAAAGTTCATCAAGCCCGTCGTAGATATAAGCGTTATCTCCGCTATAAGTCGCTAGATACTTATTAAACACGTTAAAGCGTTCTTCAAAGTTATCAAGATTGCCTTTTAATGCTAGTTCAACGAATTTTCTTGCGCCATAGCCTACGAACTTATAAGTTTCTTCGGTAGTTATCGTTGGCAAATTATAGTCGGTAAGCATTTTATTCATACAAAACTTTAAGTCGCCATTAGAATTTATAAGTGTTCCATCAAGGTCGAAAATAACTAGTTTTACCATAAAAATTTTAACACCTTTTACACTATCTTTTAGATATTTTTTAACTTTTTTTATTATACAATAACGCCAACTTTTTGTCAATGGTAAAACGGGATAAAAACGCTATTTTCACGCTTTAAAATTTTTTATTTTATTTTGCTTATTTTGTTTTATTTATTTAGTTTTTTATGTTAATATATATCTAGCATTTAAGGAGAAATTATGGATAAAAAAGGCGCTTATACCTTTAAAAACGGAATAAAAGATGGTTTGCCGATTGGGCTTGGATACCTTTCGGTATCTTTTGCTTTTGGTATAAAAGCGTCTATATTAGGTCTTCCTGCTATCATAACGCTCTTTATGTCGATGACTAATTTAACTTCTGCTGGGCAACTTGCCGGTGTTAATATTATTGCAGTTTTCGGGTCTTTTATAGAAATAATTTTAACGCAACTTGTAATAAATTCTAGGTATTTTATAATGAGCCTTTCTCTATCGCAAAAAACCGACGATACTTTTACGCTTAAACACAGAATTTTATGCTCTGCTTTTATTACTGACGAAATTTTTGCAGTAGCCTTTTCTAAGCCTAAAAAGATTTGTGCTAGATATATGTATGGGCTTGCGCTTTTACCTTATTTTGGTTGGGCAACGGGAACTATTGTCGGCGCGGTGCTTGGCGACGTGTTGCCACCTATCATCACTTCATCTTTATCTATTGCGCTATACGCTATGTTCGTTGCAATAATCGTTCCACCGATGACTAAAAATAAAGGCGTGTTCCTGGTTGTTATAATTGCGCTTATGATTTCTTGTTTAATATACTACTTGCCGATTTTTTCGTTTATATCGGGTGGGTTTTCGGCGATTATTAGTGCTGTTTTTGCGTCTATTATAGTTGCGCTAATTTTCCCTGTTAAAGAGCAAACAAACGAAAAGGAGAACGGCGATGAGTAAACCACTTTATATGGTAATTTGCGTGCTACTAATGGCTAGCACAACTTATTTAATAAGGGCACTACCGATGCTATTTTTTAGAAAGAAAATTAAGTCGGTTTTTATTTCTAGCGTGCTTTATTATATCCCTTATGCCGTTTTGTCTGCAATGACTTTCCCTGCAATCTTTTACGTGACTGAAAGTTTTATCCCCGCGTTAATCGGCTCTATAGTGGCAATAGTTTCTGCCGTGCTTAAAAGGTCGCTTTTAACCGTTGCGGTTCTTTCGTGTCTTGCGATATTTATATGCTTACTTATTTTCTGAAAATTTACTGAAAAATAAAAGGGTTTTACCAAGTTGGTAAAACCCTTTTTTTTAATTTAATTCTGCTAAAATGTCGTTTATAATTTTTTCCATTTTATCTTTTTTAGATAGGATATCTTTTGCGAGCATTAGTTGACTTTTACACCTTACTAGGTTGTGCATTGGATAGTTTACCTTAAAGTAGCAATCGCCAAGCAAATAGTCGTCTAAAAATCTACTAGCAAGTTCTATCGTTATACAAAAACAAGCAAGTGGCAAGTTTTCTACTTCGGCTTTGGTTATAGTTTTTTTAACCTTTGATAAAAAGCCCTTAGAGAAAGCCGTGAATTTATCTAGGTCTAACCCCACACGCTCAAAACGGTGGCTATCTTCTTCTTCAAAGTTGCAAGCAAACCTAACTGCATCTGCAAAATCGTATAAAAGTAGCCCCGGCATTACGGTGTCTAAATCTATTACGCAAAGTGGTTTTAGAGTTTCTTTATCGAATAGAACGTTGTTTATTTTGGTGTCGTTATGCGTGACCCTAGTAGGAATTACTCCCGATTTATTTAAAGCAATTAGACTAGATGCTAAATCTTTAACCGACCATATGTAAGAAAGTTCTTCGGTCACTTCTTTTTTTCTACCGATAGGGTCTTTACCCGCATCGTCAAACAATTTGTTTAAACGTTTTTCGGTGTCGTGGAAATCAGGAATTGTTTCACTTAAAAGCGAAACGTCGAAATCGGCAAGCAAGTTTTGAAATTTACCAAACGCTGCTCCCGTTAGCCTTAAAATTTCTAAATCTTCGCAATAGTTAAACGTGACTGATGGGATATAGTTAAACACACGCCATACGTTAGAGCCAAGAACTAGATAAGGCTTATTTTCTACGGTATGATAAAAATGAAGCGATTTCGAACTAGGCGTTTTTTTCATTATAAATTCGGTGACTAGGTCTATATTTCGCATCAACGTTTCGGGATTCTTAAAAGCATAAGTGTTGATTGCTTGAACAACGTATTTTTCTTCGGAATCCCCTTTTCTTGTGGAAACGTAAAACGTTTTATTTACGTTGCCGTTGTCTACCTTTTCGCAAGAAATAAACTTATCGTTTATGTTAAAGAGCGGTAGCACTTCTTGAATTTTTTCTTTAAAATACATATTTCCCCAAACCTTTACGTGCCATTACGCACATTTATTATTATAACATAGGTTTAAAAAAATTTCAACCCCCTTTTTGCGCAAAAAGGGGGTTTTTCTTGTGTTTTTTACCAAAAAATCGCTATTTTAGTTTTGATTAGCCCTTAAAATATCGCCCGCTTTTAGTGGTACGCTTGTATAAAGCCTAATCTTTTGTTGAACAATTTTAGCGTCTAAAATAGGTGTTCCTTTAAGGTCGGTCATTTTTTCGACTTTGATTATTTTATTAAAGTTTTCGCTTGGAGATAAAATTTCTAAACTATCGCCCACTATAAATCTATTGCGCATTTCTATAACAGCGTATTCTCCGTTAAAATCTTCTACTACACTTGCGATAAATTTATGAGTGCCTTTGCTTTGGCTATCGTTAAAATTTTCAGTTCTATCATTTTCGCCAAGAAGATATGCCGTTGTAAATTCTCTATGCGCGGTTTTTTGTAGTTCGGTAAGGAACTCTCCACTACCTTTATAGTCTTCGCCCACATTATAGAATCTATCAAGTGCGCGCCTATACGCGTTTATTACGGTTGCGATATAATACTCTGATTTCATACGACCTTCGATTTTAAGTGAGATAACGCCAGCGTTATTTAATTCACTAATATAATCAATTAAACAAAGGTCTTTACTGTTTAGAATATAAGTGCCCCTTTCATCTTCTTCCATTTCCATAAAAGAACCATTGGAGCCTTTTTCGCGAATTTCGTAGTTCCATCTACACGCTTGAACACAACCACCGCGATTGCTTTGTCTGCCCGTTCTATAATCGGAAAGTAGACATCTACCACTATAAGAAATACACATTGCGCCGTGCACGAAAGTTTCTATTTCGATATCGGGCACTTTCTCGTGGATTTCGTTTATTTCTTTTAGCGATAATTCCCTTGCAAGAATTACCCTTTTAACGCCGAAATCACGCCAAAATCTAACAGTTTCGTAGTTTAACGTGTTTGCTTGCGTTGAAAGATTTAGAACTAGATTTGGAGCATATTTTTTAGCGATACAAAGTAAGCCCGTATCCGAAATAATAGCACCATCTACGCCGATTTTTTCTAGAAAAACAAAGTAGTCTTTGGCTTTTTCTAGGTCGAAATTCCTAGCGAAAATATTAACGGTAACGTAAACTTTTTTGCCTAGATTATGCGCATAGTTAACCGCTTCTAATAATTCTTCATCGGTAAAGTTGCCCGCACTTGCCCTTAAACTAAAACTTTTGCCACCGATATACACGGCATCTGCACCAAAGTAGAACGCCGTTTTTAACTTGCTCATATCGCCCGCTGGGGCTAGTAATTCAATCTTGCTCATTTTATCCTTTTCGTAATACTAATTCCGTCTTCTAAATCTATAATTTCGGTAGACAACCTTTCGTCGTTTGAAACGGCTGTTAGATACCTTTGCATACTATTTTTCGTGGTGTTAAACTTGTGTGGAGTTTTTACTTTGCCGTTTACGTAGCCACGGAACAACACGTTGTCGGCAAAAATTATTCCACCAACTTTTAAGTTGGTTAAGAGTGACGGCAAATATTCAGCATAATGCCCTTTTGGTCCGTCTAAAAATATTAGGTCGTATTCGCCCGTTAAAAGTGGGATAATTTCAGTAGCATCGCCACAAAACATTTGCGCGCGCTCATAAACTCCAAAAAATTTATAGTTTTGTTTTGCTTGCTCTGCCTTTTCTTCGTTAATTTCTATGCCCGTTAAATGCGCGTTTTTATTAGCAAGTAGTAGCGCTACGCCCGAAAGCCCAACGTTTGTGCCAACTTCTAAAATTTTAGTGCAGTTATTTTCGGTGGCAACTTTAACTAATAGTTCAAGCGATTTATCCCTTAAAACAGGTTCGTGATTAAGTTTTGCTTGTTCTCTTTTTCTTAAAAATTCTTCTACCATTACATTACCATTACAATAGGCACGATAACCGGATTTTTCTTTAAGTTCTTAAACGCGTAATTCTTTACGTGTTTTCTTATGATTTGCGAAAGTTCATCTTCGTCGCTTATCTTTCTAAAATCAGACTTTTCAAGTAGATTAATTAGGTTGTTTTTTATTTCGTTAACGTTTTGTTCTTGCAACACAAGTCCCTTAGAAACGATTTCTAGCGAAGAAACACTATTAGTAAACGCGTCTATCGTGACAACGGGGATAATTAGTCCGTCTTCGGCTAAATGTTTTCTATCGCGTAGCACGAAACTATCTTCGCCATCTATGCCTATGCCATCAACAAACCTACTACCTGCGGGAATTTTTTCGCCACGCGAAACGCCTTTTTCGGTAATTTCTAGAGTGTCGCCTATTTCACAAATATAGCCGTTGCCTTTTTTAAGCCCCACTGAATACGCTAGGTCTACGTGTTTTTTAAGATGCCTATATTCGCCGTGAACGGGAACAAAAAATCTTGGGCTTAGCAATGAGTGAAGCGTTCTGAGTTCGCCTTTCTGAGCGTGCCCTGAAACGTGGATAGGTTCTAAGGATTCGTAGATTACTTCTGCGCCTAATTTATAAAGGTTATTTATAACGCCGTATATCATTTTTTCGTTGCCGGGGATTACTGATGCGCTTATAACGATAGTGTCGTTTTCGCCTATGGTCACTTTGTTAAATTCGCCACTTGCCATACGACTTAAAGCACTCATCGGTTCGCCTTGCGTACCCGTAGAAACGATTAAAATTTCTTTATCCTTAAAGTTTTTAATCCTTTCGATATCAACTATTAACCCGTCTTTAATATTAAGTTCGCCTATTTTAGATGCTGCTTCGGCAATATTTATCATACTTCTGCCCGAAAAAGCAACCTTTCTTTTATACTTTATAGCAAGGTCTAAAATTTGTTGCAATCTATGAACGTTAGACGCGAAAGTTGCGATTATTATTCTACGGCTAGCGTTATCGGCAAAAACGTGGTCTAGCGTTTCTTTTACTACCGATTCGCTCATCGTTGAGCCTTCGATTTCAATATTAGTTGAGTCCGCCATCAAAAGCAATACGCCTTTTTTACCGATTTCGGCAATACGCGGTAAATCCATAACTTCGCCACCAACAGGCGTATAGTCTATCTTAAAGTCGCCAGAGTGGAACACAACGCCAACGGGCGTGGTTATAGAAAGACCTACTGCACCCGCAATAGAGTGGTTTACGTTTATAAATTCAACCGAAAAACTACCAAGTTTTATGGTGCTACCAGCAGAAACACTATTCAAAATTGCAGTATTTATTTTCTTTTCGCGTAGTTTACTATCGATAAGCGTTAGAGTTAGTTTAGTGCCGTATATTGGAACGTTTAGGTCTTTTAGTATATACGGAATTGCACCGATATGGTCTTCGTGCCCGTGAGTTATTATTAGCCCTTTTATTTTTGATTTATTTTGAATTAAATAATCTACGTTTGGAATTACTAAATCAACACCGGGCATATCGCCGTTAGGAAAGGTTAGCCCCGCATCGATAATTATAATATCCTTACCATATTCAAGCACCGTCATATTTTTCCCGATTTCACCAACGCCACCTAAAAAGCGAACTTTTAAGGTTTTATCTACCGACGTTTTAGTGCTTTTTGAATTAGGTTTATTTTGAACAGGTTTAGTTTTTTTAGTTTCACCCTTACGATTATTTTTTTTAGATTTATCTTTCGCATTAAGGTTGTCCGATAAGTTTTTCGATTTATCCGACAATTTTCTTTGTTTTTTTGTCTTCAAGTCTGTCTCCTTAACGATTTTTTTGATTTTTACTTTAATATTATACACTATTTAAGCACTTTTGTAAACTTTATTAAAAAATTTAGATAAATAAATATATATACTAAATATATATTAAAAATGCTTGAAAAATTTTTAATAAAAGTTTATAATATATTTTAACAATCGTTATTGCGAAATTTTTTACTATTTTAGGAGAGATTATGAGAGTTTTTAACTTTTCCGCAGGGCCATCAACACTCCCGTTAGAAGTTTTACAAGAGGCACAAAGAGATTTACTAGATTTTAACGGCACCGGCATGAGCATTACTGAGATGAGCCATCGTGGTAAACCTTTTATGGCTGTTAATGAAGAAGCAAATGCACTACTTAGAAAACTACTTAATATTCCAGAAGATTATTCAGTATTATTCGTTCAAGGTGGCGCTTCCCAACAATTCGCAGCAGTTCCACTAAACCTACTAAAAACCGGTAAAGCAGACTATATCGTAACTGGTAATTTTGCTGGCAAGGCTTATGAAGAAGGTTGTAGATTTGGCGATATGAAAATTGCCGGCTCTTCTAAGGATAAAAACTTTACATATATTCCAGACGTTAATAGTTTAGATATTAGAGAAGACGCTGATTACCTACACTTTACTCATAACAACACCATTTTTGGTACTAGATTTACCGAACTACCAAAAACTAACGTAACGCTTGTTTCAGATATGAGTTCTTCTATCCTTTCAGAAGTTATTGACGTTTCGAAATACGGCTTAATTTATGCTGGTGCGCAAAAGAACATTGCCCCTGCTGGTCTTACAATCGTTATCGTTAAAAAATCGCTTTTAGGAAACGCTTCTAGCGCTTGCCCTACTATGCTTAACTACGCTATTCAAGATAAGAACGATAGTTTATACAACACCCCACCTTGCTTTTCTATTTATATGGCATTACTTGTATTTAGATGGCTTGATAAAATGGGTGGCATTTCTGCAATTCAAAAAATCAACGAAGAAAAAGCAAAACTTTTATACGATTTTATTGATAACTCTACGTTCTATACTAACAGCGTTGCTTATAAAGACCGTTCTAATATGAACGTTCCATTCGTTTGCGCTACCGAAGAATTAAACGCTAAATTCGTTACTGAATCTTCTAAGGCTGGGCTTGCTTCTCTTAAAGGGCACAAACTTGTTGGTGGTATGAGAGCATCTATTTACAACGCTATGCCAATAGAAGGCGTTAAAGCGCTTATCGAATTTATGAAGAAATTTGAAATGGAGAACAAATAATGAAAAATATTTTAACGCTTAATTCAATTAGTCCCGTTATTAACGACGTTTTTGATAAAAATTATAAAATTTCTAACGAAGTAAAAAATCCAGACGGAATTATGCTTAGAAGTTTTAAGATGCACGACTACGTTTTAGACGAAAGCACCGTTGCTATTGCTAGAGCAGGTGCTGGCGTTAACAATATTCCTGTTATGGAATATGCTAAACAAGGCGTTGTTGTTTTTAATACCCCTGGTGCTAACGCTAACGCCGTTAAAGAACTTGTTATAACTGCACTTATGCTTGGTTCAAGAAAAATTGCCGACGCTATTAAGTGGGTTGACACGCTTAAAGGTCAAGGCGATGAAGTTGGCAAACTTGTTGAAAAAGGCAAATCTAACTTTGTTGGCAGAGAAGTTTTAGGCAAAAAACTTGGTATTATCGGTCTTGGTGCAATAGGCGCGCAAGTTGCTAACGTTTGCGTTAATCTTGGTATGGACGTTTATGGCTACGACCCATTTTTATCAGTAGAAAACGCGCTTAGACTTTCTAGGGCAGTTAACGTTGTTAAAGACCTAGAAGATATTATTAAAACTTGCGACTACATCACTATTCATATCCCTTATATTAAAGACCAAAATCACGGTTTAATTAATGCTGGGCTTATTAGAAAGATGAAAGACGGGGTTGTTATTATCAACTGCGCAAGAGGCGAAATCGTTGACAACGCTGATATTATCGACGGAGTTAAGAGTGGTAAAGTTGGCAGATACGTTGTTGACTTCCCATCTGACGAAATTATCGGTATTGAAAATATCGTTTGTCTTCCACACCTTGGTGCTTCTACCCCAGAAGCCGAAGACAACTGCGCTGTTATGGCTGCTAAACAACTAATCGATTATATCGAAAACGGAAACATTGTAAACTCTGTTAACTACCCTGCTTGCTTTGCTCCTAGAACTACCGATTATAGAATAGTTGTTCTACACAAAAACGTTAACAATATTCTAGCGCAAATCACTTCTGCAATAGGTAGCAAAGGCATAAATATCGTTCACTTAACCAACAAGAGCCGTGGCGAATACGCTGCAACTATCGTTGATGCTGAAACCGAAATTACTGATAGCATTGTTAATGAACTAAATAAAGTAGACGGAATTATCCGTGTTAGAGTTATTAAATAGTTTTAATAAATATGCAAAATTAAAGGCTACCATTTGGTAGCCTTTTTTGTTTTACGAATTAAAAAACTCGGCTTAAATTTGCCGAGTTTTTGTTTATGTTTTTTCGTTATATTAAACGTTGCCTTGTGCTTTCATTGATTCAGCAACTTTGATAAAGCCTGCAATGTTTGCACCAACCATATAGTTGCCAGCCATACCATATTTTTTAGCAGATTCGTCACACGCTTTGAAAATTGATTTCATAATATCGTGTAATTTAGCATCTACTTCTTCAAAAGACCAAGATAATCTTATAGAGTTTTGGCTCATTTCAAGACCACTTGTTGCTACACCACCAGCGTTTGCTGCTTTTGCAGGGCCGTATAACATACCATTTGAAAGATATACTTCGATTGCTTCTGGGGTTGATGGCATATTTGCGCCTTCAGAAACAACCTTGCAACCATTTTTAGCAAGGATTTTTGCGCTTTCTTCGTTAATTTCGTTTTGAGTTGCACAAGGAAGTGCGATATCGCAAGGAATAGTCCAAATTCCGTTGCAACCTTCGTGGTATTCAGCGCCTTTAACGATATCAACGTATTCTTTAATTCTACCACGTTTAACTTCTTTGATTTCTTTAACAACGTCTAAATTGATGCCGTTTTTATCATAGATATAGCCGTTGCTATCGCTCATAGCGACAACTTTTGCGCCATATTCGGTTGCTTTTTCTGAGGCATAGATTGCAACGTTGCCAGAGCCAGAAACTAGAACGGTTTTATTTTCAAAACTCATACCGTTTGCTAGTAGCATTTCGTTTGTAAAATAGCATAAGCCGTAGCCCGTTGCTTGTTTTCTTGCAAGAGAACCACCATAGGTTAAGCCTTTACCAGTTAAAACGCCAACGTATTCGTTTTTAATTCTTTTATATTGACCAAACATAAAACCGATTTCTCTTGCGCCCGTACCGATATCTCCGGCAGGAACGTCTAAATCAGCACCGATATGACGATAAAGTTCAGTCATAAAACTTTGGCAGAAATTCATAATTTCGTTGTCTGATTTACCCTTAGGGTCGAAGTCTGAACCACCTTTACCACCACCCATTGGTAAGGTTGTTAAACTATTTTTGAAAGTTTGTTCAAAGCCAAGGAATTTAATGATGCCAAGGTTTACTGATGGGTGTAATCTAATACCACCCTTGTATGGGCCGATTGCTGAGTTGAATTGTACTCTAAAACCCCTATTAACGTGCATTTTGCCGTTATCATCTACCCAAGGAACTCTAAAAATAATTTGTCTTTCAGGTTCTACTATTCTTTCTAAAACGCCTGCATCAACAAGGTCAGGTCGTTGTTCGATAACAGGTTCTAGTGATGCTAAAACTTCGGTCACCGCTTGTATAAATTCAGGTTCGCCCTGATTTCTTTTTTTAGTTCTTTCAAGCAAGTCTAATAGATATGCGTTTTTAATTGCCATTTAAGGTTTCCTCCAAATATAAATTACTAACAAATTATATTGTAGCACAATTTTTGGAAAACCGTTATTATTTTTCGCAATTTTTTTGGCACTTTTGTCATTTTTTTTAATATATTATTAAAAACATTGCTGTAAATCGATAAATACGGCAAACAATAGTATCAAAATAAACCCAACGGTGTGGATAATGCCCTCTACTCTGCGATTTATCGGCTTTTTTCGTATCCACTCAATAGTTGTAAACAACACCCTAGACCCGTCTAATGCTGGAATAGGCAACAAGTTAAACACGGCAAGGTTAACGCCGATTAATGCCGTTATATTTAGCAAACTCCATAGCCCACCCGTTCTTACGGCGTTTGCAGTCACACCAAGCGTTGTGACCGTGCCACCAACCGAACCTAAACCAAGCGCGCCTGTAATTAGTTGCCCAAATATTCTAAATACCGTTCCAACAAGTTTAAACGAATAGTCGAAAACTCTACCTACGGTTGAAATTCCGCCGTGTTTTACGCCCGTGATTAAAAAGCCGTTGTCTAGCGTGTTAAAGGCTTTATATAGTTTAGAAACGTCTTCTACGCTCTTAAAATCCGTATCTGCGTTTAAGATATATTCTAGTTCAACAATTTCGCCTTTTCTTAAAATTTTTAGGCTAACGACTTCGCCTTTTTCTTTGCCACCACAAGCGTTCATAAGGTCGGTGACGATATAAACGTTTTTGCCTTCGCAAGATAAAATAACGTCGTTTTTATAAAGCGTGCTAGAAATTTCCGTACCCGTTGGCTCTGGCATATTATATGCAATAACTGCCGAATAGCCGTATATACTAAAAGATACGGCAACCACTACGATAGATAAAATAAAATTCATTAGCGCGCCCGAAATTAAAACAAGTATTCTTTGGTATGGTTTTTTATTGTTAAAAGCGTTTTCGGCATCATTTTCTTCGTCTTCACCAACGAACGAACAATAGCCACCAAAAGGTAAAAGACGGACAGAAAATAATTCGCCGTCTTTTTTCTTCTTTTGATAAATTTTTGGGCCAAAGCCTATTGAAAATTCGGTTATTCCAAACTTAAAAATTTTGCCAACTATATAATGCCCTAGTTCGTGCACGGTTATCATAATAAGCAAAACTAAAACCGCTAGCAAAATATAACCTATATAACCTAAAACGTCTACAAAAGACGCTAACATTAAACCGTTCATCTATCTCCATATTTTTTATTTACAAAATGCGTTGCATAATCGTTTGCTTGTTTTAAGGCTTCAAAAGTCCCGTCGTAGTCGTTTTTATATCCGTTCATCGCATCTTCTATTGCAAAGTATATTTCGTTAAAGGCTATTTTATCCCTTAAATATAAATTTACCGCCACGTCGTTTGCGCCGTTAAGCACGGCTGGATAGCCACCACCCATTTTGCTTGCTTTAAGCACTAAATCAAAGCAAGGATATTTATTTTTGTCTATTTCGCCAAAAGTAAGGTTATTTATTTTAGAAAAATCTAACGGCGTACATAAAGACTTATACCTATTTGGATAAGAAAGTGCGATTTGAATAGGAAGTTCCATATTAGGTGTAGATAGTTGCGCTATAACCGAATTGTCCATAAATTCGACCATAGAGTGAATTATGCTTTCTCTATGTATAATGGCTTGAATATTCTCTATCTGTGTGTTATAAAGCCACTTTGCTTCGACGACTTCAAAACCCTTATTTACAAGCGTTGCGCAGTCTATCGTGATTTTATCGCCCATTAGCCAGTTAGGGTGTTTTAAGGCGTCTTTTGCTTTAACGTTTTTAAGTTCTTCTATACTTAAATCTCTAAATGCGCCACCACTTGCTGTTAAAATAATCTTCTTAAAAGGCTTATTAAAATCAAAATCTAGCGCTTGCCATATAGCAGAGTGTTCGCTATCAATCGGCACGATTTCTACGCCTTTTTCTTTTTTTAGTTTAGTGACTAATTCGCCACCTACAACCAAACTTTCTTTGTTCGCTAGCGCAACGTTTTTGCCCTTACTAATAGCGTCTAAAACGGCAATTATGCCCGTATAACCAACAAGCGCAACGACAACTACGTCTGCTTCTAATAAAATTGCGTTCGTAAAGGAATTTTCGCCAAAAAAATACTCTACCCCGTTAAGTTTTTCTACGCCCATTTCGTTTTGAGCAGTAGCAACTTTCGGGCAAAATTCTTTAACCTGTTCGTTAAAAAGTTTAGCGTTCTTGCCCGCCGATAGAGATATTATTGAAAATTTATCGGGGTTAGCCCTAACTACGTTTAGAACTTGTGTTCCAATAGAGCCCGTTGAACCAATAAGCGCAATTTTTTTCAAGTTATGCTCCTTACTTTATGCAAAGTAAATTATTATCAAAAATGCAAAATATAATACGACAGAACAAAAACTCATTCCGTCTATTCTATCCATAACACCACCGTGTCCTGGAATTACGTTGCCCATATCTTTAAGCCCTACGTTTCTCTTTATAAAACTTTCAAATAGGTCGCCAAGTTGGTTAAATAGTGAACCGATAACGCCAACGATTACAAAGAAAATCCAAGGGTTATCAAGTCTAAGCGACGGCTTAAATATTAAAAGCACTAATATTGAACCTAGTGCGCCACCAATTAGCCCACCTATTGCGCCTGCAACAGTTTTCTTTGGCGATAAAACGGGCGCAAGTTTTTTTGCTTTACCTTTTCTAATTTTGTTGTAAATAAATCCAACGAAATACGCCATTGTGTCGGTAAGTGGCGATATCACGAATAAAAGTAGTAGCGAAATAAAGCCGTGTTCACCCTTAAAGGCGTTTAGCATACACATAAAGATTATGAAAATTGACGGGTAGTAAATGGCTACAATTCTCGCTGAATATGGGTTAAAAGTTTCGCCTTTTTTTGGTGGGATGCGCTTTGCGATTATTGCAAAAACAAGCGCTAGAACGTTTACTAGCATAAAGCAAGCAACCGAACCAGCGTTTAATAATTGAAACAAAATAAAGATAGGAACTAAAAGCACGCCGAAAACAATGGTGCACCAAAAAGATGCATCTTTTTTGTCGTAGCCAACGGCTTTACTTACTTCGTAAGTACCTATTGCGCTAAATATAGCAATTAGTAGGTAAAAAAAGTATTCGCTAACGAATTGCCTTAACATAAAAAACAAAACTATTATAAGCGCAAATACTGCACCTGATAAAGTTCTAATACCCATTATAAACCACCGTATCTTCTATTTCTCTTATAATATTCATCGATTGCTATTTGGAGTTGTTCGCCGTTAAAATCAGGCCACAAAACGTCTGTAAAATAAAGTTCTGAGTATGCCGATTGAAACATCATAAAATTAGAAAGTCTTATCTCTCCACCCGTTCTTATAATTAAATCTGGGTCGCCAAACTGTGCCGTATAGAGATTTTTAGAAATATTCTCAACGCTAACTTGTTCGCCGTTTTTTATAATGGTGTTAACGGCATTAACAATCTCTTGTCTACCACCATAATTTAGCGCGATGTTAAGAACGTGTTTTGAAAAATTTTTGGTTTTTTCTAGCCCGTTTTCGATAACTTTTTTAAGGTCGCTAGAAAATGCCGAAGTGTCGCCTGAGATAAATAGACGAATTTCGTTTTTAACAAGTTTTTTGATAAACTTGTTTAAATAAATTTTAAGAAGTCGCATAAGTTCGTCGACTTCTTCTTTTGGGCGTGACCAATTTTCAGAGGAAAAAGCGTAGAGCGTGAGCGTTTTAACACCATTATTAAAGGCGTAATCGCTGATTTTTTCTACGTTTTTCGAGCCTTGGTTATGTCCGTAAGAACGGGGCTTTTTTTGGTTTTGCGCCCAACGCCCGTTCCCGTCCATTATGATTGCAATATGCAAATTTTCTTGTGATTTTGACATATTAAACTGACATTATATCCTTTTCTTTATCAGCGCAGATTTTTGTGATTTTATCTACGTTTTCAGCGATAAGTTTATCAATTTCGGTTTCGCAAGTTGCGTGTTCGTCTTCTGAAAGTTCTTTGTTGTTTTTCATCTTTTTAAGAGCATCCATAGCGTCGCGACGGATATTTCTTACAGCAACCTTAGAATCTTCTGCCATTTTTTTGATTTGTTTTACAAGTTCGCGTCTTCTTTCTTCGGTAAGCATTGGGAAAACTAATCTTATAACTTTACCATCGTTTACAGGCGTCATACCAAGATTTTCAACGATAAGTTGTTTTTCGATTACTTTTAGCATAGAAGCGTCCCAAGGGGCGATTACTAGGCATCTTCCTTCTTGAACAGACATATTACCAACTTGGTTAATTGGGGTTGGAGTGCCATAGTAGTCAACTAAAACTTTATCTAAAACGTGTGGGTTTGCTCTGCCCGCTCTAATGGTTAGGTATTCGCTTGCTAAAACTGAAACGGTTTTTTCTGCCCTTTCCATAGTTTCCATAAGTATCATTTCGTATTGTTCGTTTTGTATTGCCATAATTAAATTCTCCTAAAAATTTTATATTAGTAAATAGTTTTTATTTTATAAGTGTGCCGATTTTTTCGCCACATACTGCGCGAACGAGCGCATCTTTTTCAAATAGCCCGAAAGCAAGAACAGGAATATTGTTATCCATACATAAGGTAATTGCAGTTGTATCCATTGCTTTAAGACCTTGTGCGATAAATTCTTTATACCCAACTTCTTGAAGTTTTTTAGCGTTTTTGTTAGTTTTTGGGTCTGAATCATAAATTCCGTCTACGTTTTTAGCAAGAAGTAATACGTTTGCATTTATGTCCGCTGCCCTTAATGCTGCTGCGGTGTCGGTAGTAAAGTGTGGGTTGCCCGTTCCACAAGCAAAGATTACTACCCTACCTTTATTAAGGTGTGAAAGTGCTTTTCTTAAAATATAAGGTTCGGCAACTTTAATGATATCGATTGCAGTTTGAACACGGGTTTGTATACCTTTTCTTTCTAATGCGTCTTGAATAGCAAGAGCGTTTATAACAGTTGCAAGCATACCCATATGGTCTGCCGTACTGCTATCCATTTCTTTGCCTTGTCTGCCACGCCAGAAATTACCACCACCAACGACTATGCCGATTTCTACGCCAAGTTTTTTAACGGCTATAATATCATCGGTAATATCGTTAAGAACTTTTTCATCTATGCCGTTGCCCTTTGCGCCTGCAAGTGCTTCGCCCGATAGTTTAATGATAACTCTTTTGTAAATTGCTTTTTCCATAACTTCTCCTAACGCGATTTATTTTATCTTATATATTATATACTTTTTTTATAGTTTTGTCTAGATATGTTTTGTAATTGGTTTAACTTTTTACTAATTTTATAAAAAAACCACAAAGATTTTTTCTCTGTGGTTTTTCGTTTTAGTTATTTAACTATTTTTTCATTTGGTTTGCAACTTCTGCTGCGAAATCGTCGTTTCTCTTTTCTAGGCCTTCACCCATTTCAAAACGAGTAAATCTTTTAATAGTTAATACTTTGCCCATAGCATCGCCGTATTGTTTAACAAGTTTTTCGATGGTGATTGATGGGTCTTTAATGAAAGTTTGGAATAACAAGCAGTTTTCGTCGTAGTATTTGCCGATTCTGCCGGTCACCATCTTTTCAATGATTTGTTCTGGTTTAGAAGCCATTTTAGGGTCGTTTTTAATTTGAGCCATTAAAATGTCTTTTTCTTTTGCAATTACGTCTTCAGGAACTTCTTCCTTAGTGATGTAAAGTGGTTTAGATGCTGCGATTTGAAGTGCAACGTCGTGAGCAAGTTCGTGAACTTTTTCACAAGTGCAACCAACGATTTCTACTAAAACGCCAACTTTACCACCCATATGGATGTAAGATGCTACAACGCCATTTTCAGTTTCGTATTTAGCAAATCTACGAATAGCGATTTTTTCGCCGATTTTTGCAGTTGCTGCAATAGTTTCGTCGTTTTTAGCGGCAATTAGTTCTTCAACGTCTTTAACGTCGTTTGCTACAACGTAATCACAAACGCTCATAACGAAATCTTTATATTGGTCGCCTTTTGCAACGAAGTCGGTTTCGCAGTTAACTTCTACAAGAGCACCAACGTTGCCGTCGATTTTAGCACAAACAATACCTTCTGCTGCAATTCTTGATGCTTTTTTTGCTGCTGATGCGATGCCTTTTTCTCTTAAATAGTCGATTGCTTTTTCCATATCACCGTTAGTTTCGGTTAATGCTTTTTTACAATCTAGTATGCCTGCGCCGGTTTTTGCGCGCAATGCTACGATATCACTGCCAGAAAACATATTTCTTTCCTCCTAATATATAAATTATTCAGCGTCGGTAGTTTCAGCGGTTTCGGTGGTTTCTGCTGGAACTTCGGTGGTTTCGCCTTGGTTTGCTTCGATAACAGCGTCTGCTACAACTGATGCGATTAGTTTAACTGCTCTAATTGCGTCGTCGTTTGCTGGGATAACAATGTCAACGGTGTCTGGGTCGCAGTTGGTATCGGTGATAGCGATGATAGGAATATTTAACTTTCTTGCTTCTTTAACTGCAATATCTTCTTGGTCTGGGTCTACAACGAACATAAGACCTGGAAGACTTCTCATATCTTTGATACCGCCAAGGTTAATTTGTAGTTTATCTCTTTCTGCTTTAAGACCAATAACTTCTTTTTTAGGAAGAAGGTCGAATTCGCCCATCTTTTCCATATTGTTAAGTTTGTTTAGTCTGTCAATCCTTGACCTGATGGTTTTGAAGTTGGTAAGAGTTCCGCCAAGCCATCTAGAATTGATATAGAACATACCGCAACGTTCTGCTTCTTCTTTAACAGCATCTTGCGCTTGTTTTTTAGTACCAACGAATAAGATGGTTTTGCCTTGTTTAGCCATTTCTACTACGTATGGATAAACTTTGTTTTCGATGATATCTACGGTTTGTTCTAGGTTAATGATATGAATACCATTTCTTTCGCCATAGATATACTTCTTCATTTTCGGATTCCAACGTTTTGTTTGGTGACCGAAGTGTACTCCCGTTTCTAGGAGTTGTTTCATAGTGATTACTGCCATAAAATTTACCTCCGTTTTACCTCCCTAAAATACCGTTTTTTAAAGATTACATTTCTAACTAAAAGATTTTTAGAAACACGAAAATCTTTAATATTTTAGGTGTGAATTTTTTTAGCCATATTATTTTAGCATAACTTGTTGTTTTTGACAACTATTTTTACGCCTTTTTTATACATTTATCATAGATAAAAGTAAAAATTTTATTATTTTTTATTAAAAATAAAACACGATTTAGTTATTACTAAACCGTGCGATAATAGTGTGTTAACGTGTTTTGCTAAATTTAGACAAAATAAATTTAAAATCGTTAAATTATAGAAATAAAAAATTTTACTACCAACCCATTTTTTTGGTGTTTTTTACAATTCTGTCCCACACTAAGTCTTCACACCACCAGTGTCCTTTTGGGGTGACAACCATATCAACTTTATTGTTTACACCCATATTGGAATATATCGTTTTTATCCCGTTAAAAGACTCTTTTACACCCTCGATTGGAAAAATAGTATCAATTTTTCCAGCAACAATGGTTATTGGACGTGGAGAAATAAGGCAAGAAAAATCTTCCATTTCAAACCACTCGTAAAGCCCCGGAACATAGTTGCAAGCACAATGTTCTATATCTAAAATAGAACTATTAAACGAACAAAAAGAACAAGATGGAACTGAATATTTTATCCTTTCGTCATAGCAGGCTGAATAATACGATATTGTACCGCCACCAGAGTTTCCTGTAACCAAAATTTTATCAACGTCTATTTTATCGCTAAAAAATTCTGTCACTACGTCTATTGCTTTATGAACGTCCCAAATTCTTTCACCTAAAATCGTTCTGCCAAGCGAAATAGCGACTAGAGATTGAAATGCACACATATGTGGGCGTTGTATCCACTCTGCGTTTTTACCATAACTTCTTATAGAGCGCAACTCACCCATAGCACGTTGTTCTATACATAAAGAAGCAAAGCCATTTTTAACTGCTTGCAAACCGAAAGCCCCACGTGGTTGATAATCTTTATCGTTGTCAAATTTAACTCTACCTAAAGAGTTATGCACACCCGTAGAGTGACCTTGCAAGGTTATTGCAAGTGGGTATTTTTCTTTTCCAGAATTTGGAACTAATAGATAGCAAGGCACCGTTGCACCAAGTTCGCTATCAAAACAAAATTCCGTTAAAGTGTAGTCGCCGTAATCTTTTACGCTATCGATTTTAAAATTTAATTCTGATGCGTTTTGCTTTATTTTATCAAAACCAAAAAGTTCTATAAACTTTTCTCTAACGTTTTCGGTCCATTTTTTATAGTCTGTTTGCACGTCGTAATGCAATTTTGCACGTGTGTTTTTTACAAGTAGTTCGTGACAATAGTCTCCGTGATTTACTTTCATTTTTATGCTCCTTTACACTTATGATAGCACACTAATAATATTTTGTAAATGTTTTTTAAGGTACGATTAAGTAGTAAGATACAAAATTTCACAAAAAAATAGCGATACTAAAATTGTATCGCTTTTTTTATGATTTGATTTAGTTATCGCCTTTGCACGCCATTATAAAACCAACTAACTGCACTATATAATATACAACCAAGGCAAAAGTTAGATGTATTATATACATTATTAGATAAAATAAGCCGGCAAGCAACATTGCCCATAAAATCATTACGAATAGTGGAAGACCACACGTATCTTGCCCGTAACTAGTATCACCATCTCTAAAATATTCTACCCAAGTTGAACTATCGCCTGAGGCTGCAATGCTTACTAAAACGATAGAAGAACCTATGCCCATAAACAAAGGCACGAGACATATTCCGTTTAGAATATACATAAACGCTCCCGCGTTTTCGTTTATACTTTCTATACTATTTACTAACGTTGGGACAAGTAAACCTATGCCTACGCCGAACGCCGTAGAAATAATAATTCTTACTATTTTTGATACGTTTCTATCAGGACTTAAAATAAATGCTAGAAATCTTACTAATACAACTCCACCGATTAAAAATAAAAAAAACATATTATCCTCTTTTTTTTTGACGTGTTTCTATTTGATTATAACACAATAACGCACGTTTTGCAAATAAAAATATAAACCCCGCTAAAACATAACTTTAATAAAAAACAAGCCTAGAATCTTCTAGACTTGTTCGTTTTTTCGTTTAATAACTAGTTTTTCTTAAATGCTTCTTCGATAGCAACTGCAACGGCTACGGTCATACCAACCCCTGGAATCTCATATTCAGTATGCTTGTCCTTGAAAATATTAAAAATGTAGCAAAAATTTATATCACTTTTATACTTTTATTGCAACAAAATCAAAAAAAAGCGCACCGCAAAAAACTGCGATGTGCTTGGGGTTGTTTAGTTATTAAAAACTATTACTTAGTTCGTTTAGATTTTACAATGCTCTAATCGACTCAACGGGCTTTTTCTTTGCTGCTCGTCTTACCGGCAAGAAGGTAGCAAGAATTGAAGTAAGTAGCGCACCTACAACAATAACTACAACTGAAAGTGTGCCAAAATTAAATACCGATGCACCAATAGTTGGTGTAATCTGCCTGTTTAGAATATGACAAAGCGCATAACTAACACCACAAGAAACTGTCATACAAATTAGCGTAATAAATAAAGATTCGGCAAAGAAAATCTTGAAAACGTCTGCACCTCTTGCGCCAAGTGCACGAAGAATACCAATTTCACGTTTTTTATTAGAAATTGAAACGGTAATAAAGTTTGATAGTAATAATGCGGCAAAGGCAGCAACTACTAAACCACCGCAAATGATTAGCGTTGAAAAACCTAAAACGATTTCATCAGCAGTTTCTAATCCATTTAAGTAAAAACTTGCTATAATATAGTCGGAATCATTTTCATCATATTCCCTATTTTTATATATAGAAAGTAGTTTGGTTGCAAGTTCTTCAGAACCATCATACTCAACAAATATATGTTGGTAAGGATGCATTTGGTCAATTACAAAATTCGTACGATACTCATAATGGTATGCCGTTGTATACTTTTGAGCATTCCACAAACTGTTATATGCTGAATCTGATAAGTAAAATTCCGTTCCCCAGTAGTTGTTTGACATTTTTTTGTATCCTACAACTGTAAAAATTTTCTTTGTTGCATTAAGAATTTCCGAAACAGAATCATTATTTCTTGCAGCAAGACAAATATTAAAACTTGATGGATTAAAGACCTCGCAAATTTTATTGAACATTTGTGTCATTTCTTCTTTCGTATAATCAACGGATTCGCCATTGCCATCTGATTCGTTCTTGTAACCTCTTTTAATGTCTTCGTAGATTTCTATATACTCATTATAAGCATCTTCACCTATTTCATCTTTTATCTCGTACATTGCTTGATAAAAAGAATTTTCAATAAGTTTTACGTAGTCCTTAAAAGAAATGATAACTTCGTTATCTGAAAGAGTGGTTTTGCCATTTAAATATACGATATCACTTGTTTGGACGTCAGAAATATTTCCATAACTTTCATTTGGGTTTTCTATAGAGTAGTTATTTGGGTTTGTTTCCCCATCTGGTAGTAAACAATAACCACACCTTGCATCATTATTAAGCGAATCCCCTATCCAATACGTCTTTTCTTCAATAAGTTTCAAAAATTCGTTTTTTGAAAAGAATATAAGTTGATGTGTTCCGTCTCTCAAATACTCGCTAAATTCATGTTCAAAGTCTTCATCAACCATTCCTTTTTCTTTTAAAACGTCGTATTCTGAACTAATTTCGCCACTCTCAAAAACACCTACGATAGAAATAGCAATATCCCTTAATTTTATTTTTCTTCCTATAAGCACGTTGTACAAGTCTGCACCCGTTTGATTTTCATTGGCAACAACCCTATTACCATCTACGTCTAAAACACAGCCGTTTATCATACAATCGGCAATATAAGATGAAATCATAATTTCGCCATCCGTTTGTGGTGCACGCCCGAAGATTATGTTAACGCCTGTTTGGTCATCGTAACAACCTGCATATAGCACTCTGTCACTATAATACCTATTTCTAATAGTAAGAGTATATGAACCATCCCAAAGCGTTGCACCAATAGCCCCTTGGTCATATTCCGCTCTCACTTCTGCCAACTTTTCTTCAGAAATCGGTCCTAAAAAAGAGTGATACTCTGTATAACTCAATTCTCCGTAACGATAATCAAGAGTCTCATATCTAACTTTATTCTCTATGTGAATATAATTAGGCTTAATGTCTTCTAACGTTTGAATAAACGCCTTGTCACTTGTATAAAACATCATAGTTGAAACAAGCCCAAACATAGTAAATGCAATTATGCAAAGCAAAATGGTAAAAACAAGCCTTGCAGGTTTTGTTTTTAGACTTGACACACCCATTTTTGTTGCATGTCTTAATGGCATTTTTGATTTAATAAACCGATTTTCTTCTTTAGAATATGCTTTTTTCGGAATTAAATCTTCGTTTGTGGATGAAAAAACTTCTTTTTCAATACTTTCGCAGTTATCCGTTTTTTGAACACTTGTTCTTGTAACGTCAGAAATAATTTTTCCGTCTTTTAATTCAATAATTCTATCGCCGTACTGCTCTGCAAACTCTCTATCGTGTGAAACAACCAAAACAAGTTTTTCTTTAGATAGTTTTTTAAGCGTTTCAAACACTTGCCTCCCCGTTTCAGAATCAAGCGCACCCGTCGGTTCGTCCGCCATAATAATTTCAGGGGACTTGATAAGCGCTCTTGCAATAGCAAGCCTTTGCTTTTGTCCACCAGATAGAGTATTAGCCTTACGTTTTGCAAGGCCGTTAAGTTCAACCTTTTCAAGTAAGACGTTTATAGCCGTTTGGTCTTTTGGCTTACCTTGAAGTTCAAGAGCAAGAGAGATATTGTCTTCAACGGAAAAACCCTCAAGTATATTGTATTCTTGAAAGATAAATCCTACGTAAGTATTACGATAACTGTCAAAATCTCCTTGCGTAAATTCTTTGCTACTTCTTCCCTTAACAATTACTTCGCCACTTGTCGGTGAGTCAAGACCACCACACACGTTAAGTAAGGTGGACTTACCACTACCACTTTTACCAAGCAAAAACACCATACCCTTTTCAGGAAAACGAATAGAAACGTTATCTAGTGCCTTAACCTCTGCACCACGCTTGGCTTTATAAATTTTACTTAAATTTACAACCTCTAGCATTTTATTCCCCTTATCTTAATATTAACTGTGTAAAAAGTATAGCATAAAACGTCTATAAAGTCAATATCCCTTAAAATAAGGCAAAAATCTTAACTTTTTACACAAAAAAAGAACACTTAACTTTAAGTGTTCTTTTTGTAAATTTATTATGAAATTTCTAATTAAAACATTCCCACTTTTTTTGCGTAATCAGAAAGAATTTCCATTTGCGCATCTGTCAAAGAAGAATATGGAGAACGACGGTATCTGCCACAGATACCAGCAAGTTCCATCATACCGTGACAAGCAGCGTTAAAGTTCAAACCATTTGAACGCAACATATCCACATAAGGTTTCTCTTTTTCAATAATCCATCTACCACAACCGATATAATCATTTTTGGTAAATAAATCCCAATATTCGTGGCAATACTTGGGATAAAAACTTGCAAAAAGAGACAAATATCCGTCTGTTTTATATGGTGCTGAATCTAAATGATTAACTGCAAGTCCACCTGACATAAAGGCAAATTCACCATTAAAGAGCCCCGCTAGGCGTCTTCCATAATCGCCACATATATCGTCCTTAACCCCGACGAATCCGGTTGGCTTTTCTTTCGCCAATCTTTCAAAAACAGATAGAGGTAATCCACGACCATTTACAAGGTTTGTCAACACAATCACGGGCATAATTTTCCCCGTTTCACAAACTGAATCAAAGCATTCGTCATTACCTGCAGACTGTGCCCAGTCTACTATGGGAGCAATACCTATATCGGCACCTATTTCTTTTGAATATTTGATAAATTCAACGCCCATTTTGTAATTCCAAAATTTTCCCGAGGCAATTACAGTTGCTCGGTGGTTTGCGGTTTCAACCACTCTTTTGTTTAATTCGGCAACCTCGGCTTCACTCATCAAGGTTAACAAACTATCACCGTTAGTCACAAGTAAAGTGGTGGCCTTAGATTCTTCTATAAGAAAATCGATTTGGTTATCAAGTCCTTTCCAGTCAATATCCCCATTCTTTAAAAACGGTGTGCGAATAGATGGAATCGGACCGGTCATTTGTCTTTTTACTTCCGCAATAGTCATCATAATACTATTACTCCTTTCTATTTTCAGTTTATATTTATTGTATGAATTTCATTTGCCATAAGGCAAATTTCATTGTAAATATTTAGTAGGATTATTTCTTAAATGCTTCTTCGATAGCAACTGCTACTGCTACGGTCATACCAACCATTGGGTTGTTACCAGCACCGATTAAGCCCATCATTTCTACGTGGGCTGGAACTGATGATGAACCTGCAAATTGCGCGTCGCCATGCATACGACCCATAGTATCGGTCATGCCGTATGATGCTGGGCCTGCTGCCATATTGTCTGGGTGAAGTGTTCTACCCGTACCGCCACCACTTGCTACTGAGAAGTAGTTTTTGCCGTTTTCGATAGCCCATTTTTTATAGGTACCTGCAACTGGGTGTTGGAAACGTGTTGGGTTGGTTGAGTTACCGGTGATAGAGACGCCAACGTTTTCAAGTCTCATAATAGCAACGCCTTCTGGAACAGAGTCTGCACCATAGCATTTAACGTTTGCTCTTGCACCCTTAGAGAAAGGTTTTTCGTAAACAACCTTAACTTCTTCGGTGTATGGGTTGAATTCGGTTTCTACGTAGGTAAAGCCGTTAATTCTTGAAATGATATAAGCAGCGTCTTTACCAAGGCCGTTAAGGATAACTCTTAATGGTTTAACTCTAACTTTGTTAGCGTTAAGAGCGATTTTGATTGCGCCTTCTGCTGCTGCGAAAGATTCGTGACCAGCAAGGAAACAGAAACATTCGGTTTCTTCTGATAAAAGCATTTTACCAAGGTTGCCGTGGCCAAGACCAACTTTTCTGTTTTCAGCAACAGAGCCTGGGATACAGAAAGATTGTAAGCCGATACCGATGTTGCCTGCTGCGGTTGCCGCAGATTTATCACCAGTTTTTTCAGCAAGTTTAATTGCGATTGCTGCGCCTACGGTGTATGCCCATTTAGCGTTTTCAAAGCATATTGGTTGAGTTTCTTGCGCGATAGTGTATGGAGAAATTCCAAGTCTGTCGCAAATTTCTTTACATTCATCGATAGATGAAATGCCGTATTCTTTTAGAGTAGCAAGGATTTTCGCTTCTCTTCTTTCATAACCTTCGAATTGAGCCATTTTAATTCCCTCCTTACTCTTTACGTGGGTCGATATATTTTACAACCCCGTCTTCCGGTTTAAATCTACCGTAAGTGCCTTTTGATTTTTCGTATGCTTCGTTAGGGCTCATACCTTTTTTAATAAAATCGGTCATTTTGCCAAGTGAAACGAATTCGTAGCCTACAACTTCGTTATTTTCGTCAAGGGCCATCTTGGTGCAGTAGCCTTCGGTCATTTCTAGGTATCTAACGCCTTTTGCTTTGGTGCCGTACATGGTACCAACCATTGAACGTGCGCCTTTACCAAGGTCTTCCATACCAGCGCCGATTACTAAACCATCTTCTGAGAAAGCCGATTGTGAACGACCATAAACGATTTGTAAGAATAGTTCGCGCATTGCGGTGTTAATAGCGTCGCACACAAGGTCTGTATTGAGTGCTTCTAGTAAGGTTTTACCAGGAAGAATTTCTGCTGCCATTGCCGCAGAGTGAGTCATACCCGAGCAACCGATGGTTTCTACAAGTGCTTCTTCGATAATACCATTTTTAACGTTTAGAGAAAGTTTGCATGCGCCTTGTTGTGGTGCGCACCAGCCTATGCCGTGTGTGTATGCAGAGATATCAGTAATCTCTTTCGCCATTACCCATTTTCCTTCTTCTGGGATTGGAGCAGGACCGTGATGTGGACCTTTTGCAACACAACACATTTCTTTTACTTCAGTTGAATATTGCATTAAAATATGCCCTCCGTTTTTTTATTACGATTTAATTATAACAAGTTTTAAAATTTTTAGCAATTATTTTGCGCGTATATTGTTGCTTTTTAATACTTTTTTTGTTTATTCTTCTAAATTTCGTTTGTAGTGGAATAGGTATTGCTGAAAGTAGCCAGAGTTTTCATTAAATTCTGCGGTAAAATAATCAGAAATTTTTTCTCTACTTGCTAGCGTGCCGTTAAAATGCTCTTTATACACCTTTTCTATCCAAGTATCCACGGGGAACGCCGTGGTGTTTTTATAGCCAAACAAAATTATGCAGTCGGCAACCTTTGGGCCGATGCCGTAGATTTTCGTTAAAGTGCTTTTTAGTTCTTTATATTCAAGTGTTTTATAAGATAAAAGGTCTAGCCCGCTATTAAGCGATTTTGCAAACTCTAAAACGTAAGGCGCGCGATAGCCTAGCCCCGTTTGTTTAAGGTCAGTAAGGCTTAATTTTGCAATTTTTTCGGGCGTTATAAAGCCGAAATACTCTTCACCCATAAAGGTCTTTTTATCAGCACATAGGGCGCAAAGTTTTTCGATAATACCCTTTATTCTTTTTATGTTGTTGTTTTGCGAAATTATAAACGAAAAAGCCGTTTCTAAAACGTCTTGATTAAGTAGCCTGATTCCCTTTCCAACGCTAGCCGATTTTATTAAAATATCAACCTTTGTATCTAATGCGCTTTGGTAGATTTTAGAATAGTCGGTAGAAAGGTCGAAGTAGTTAGAAAAATATTCTTCGTCTTCATCGTTTACCATTGTAATGGTAAAATCGCTATCTTGATAGGCGTAAGCACACTTATCACGGCTAAACACTAGGTAGCCCTTTTTATAAGGCTTAAACCTAAAAACTTGCCCGCATTCAAGCGTATCGGTAATGCTGAAAAATTCACTTTTAACTTTAATAGTTTTCATAATTTTATTATAAAGAAAACGGGCTGAAAAATCAACCCGTTTTAACTTTTTTTAATTTACTTTTTTTGAGCGTTAGCCCATTCTTCCTTAGTAGCGTAAACGCTTACTTTCTTGCCGTCTCTACCGTCTCTTTCAAAACTAACGAAACCATCGATTAAAGCAAATAAAGTATCGTCTTTACCAAGACCTACGCTGTTGCCTGCGTGGATTTTAGTTCCACGTTGACGAACGATGATGCTACCTGCTGAAACGTATTCGCCGTTGTTTGCTTTGATACCTAATCTTTTAGCGTTGCTATCTCTGCCGTTTTTAGTGCTACCGCCACCTTTGTGGTGCGCAAATAATTTAATGAAAAACATATTATTTTGCCTCCTCTTCGGTTTTAGCCTTTGCAGTTTTCTTTGGTGCAGAAATTTCTAAAATCTTAACTGCGGTGAATAACTGTCTGTGACCTTGTTTCTTTCTTTCGTTCTTTTTTGCTTTGTATTTGTACACGATAACTTTTTTGTCTTTACCTTGTTCAATTACTTCGCCTACTACAACGAACTTTTTAGCGTCGCCAAGAACTTTGATACCCTTTTCATCAGAAACCATAAGTGCTGGGAACTCTACTTTTGAGCCAACTTCTGCATCAAGTTTTTCGAACTTAACAACAGTGCCAACTTCTACTTTGTACTGTTTAGAACCGTTTTCTACGATTGCGTACATACTTTGCCTCCGTTTTCGGTACGCCGAGTGTGAATTTGGGGTGGTTTTTACACGCTTAAAAAACCCCTCTCGAGCGTTCTTTGGATATTTTACACGATTTATGAGTAATTGTCAAACGATTTACGCATATTTTTTGCATTATTACCAAAACTATTTTTATAAAATTTACGGAGGTTTTTTTATGAGTATTAACGAATACAACGTTAAGGCAATTAACGACGTTTATAAAAACGCACATATCGCTATGCAAAGCATTTCAGACATTTTACCGGCTGTTAAAGATGAAAATTTTATTACTGAACTAAAAGAACAATACGAAGGGTATGATAACGTTATCGGCAAAATTTCTTCTTATATGGCAAAAGAAGGTTTAGAGCCAAAAGACGTTAACCCACTAAAAAAGGCTATGCTTTGGACTAGCATTAAAATGAAAACTATGTTTAACGATAGCACTAATCAAATTGCCGAAATGATGATTAACGGCACGGTTATGGGCATTAACGAACT
>JAZLCK010000021.1:0-30514 GCA_045614165.1 Christensenellaceae bacterium
TATCATACCGTCGAACTTGCGATGTTTTATGTCGTTAAAAGATTTATAAAACTTTTGCAAGTGTGCTAACGGAGTATTTTTCCCAACGTACGTTTCTGTGCTAACTAGTGTTAAATTAACTTGCAACGGAGAATTTGATAAAAGCCTCATTAGTTGCGTTTCAGTCACGATTTTAGTTGGCATTAAGTTTACGATAGCAATTTCTAGTGGACGAATATCTTGCGAAACAGCACGATTTTCGGTCATCACGAAAATGTTTTCGGACTGCAATATTTTTACTGCAGGTATGTCTTTTGGTACGATTATTGGCATTTTTAATCCTTCTTTATACTTTTTCTAATGCGTTTTTAATATCTTCGATTAAATCTTCGGCATTTTCTATACCACAAGAATATCTAATTAGCGTTGGAGGAATTCCAGCCGCTTCTAGTTGTTTATCGTTCATTTGACGGTGAGTAGCGTTTGCTGGGTGTAAGCAACAAGTTCTAGCATCGGCAACGTGAGTTTCGATTGCTGAAATCTTTAAGTTTTTCATAAAGGTTTCGGCATCTTTTCTATCGCCTTTAACAGCAAACGAGAGTACGCCACAAGAACCATTTGGTAAGTATTTTTGACCAAGTTCGTAATATTTGTCGCCTTTAAGACCACAATATCTAACCCACTCAATTTTTGGGTGTTTTTCTAAGAACTCTGCAACTTTTTGGGCGTTTTCACAATGTCTTTTCATTCTAACGTGTAAACTTTCTAGGCCAAGGTTAATATAGAAAGCGTTTTGTGGAGATTGAATAGAGCCAAAATCTCTCATTAGTTGAGCAGTTGCCTTGGTTATAAATGCGCCTTCTAAACCAAACCTATCAACGTAGCAAACTCCGTGATAACTTTCGTCTGGCGTGCAAAGACCTGGGAATTTATCAGCGTATTTTTTCCAGTCGAATTTACCAGCATCTACGATACAACCACCAACGCTTACGCCGTGCCCGTCGATATACTTTGTGGTAGAGTGCGTCACGATATCTGCACCCCATTCTATTGGCCTACAATTTACAGGTGTTGCAAAAGTGTTGTCGATAATAAATGGAACGCCGTGTTTATGTGCAACGCGAGCAAAAAGTTCTATGTCGATAACAGAACAAGCAGGGTTTGCGATAGTTTCACCAAAAACTGCTTTGGTGTTTGGTCTAAACGCTTTGTCGATTTCTTCTTCGGTAGAATCTGGCGAAATGAAAGTAAATTCTATACCCATTTTTTTCATAGTCACTTCAAATAGGTTAAACGTTCCGCCGTAAATTGCCGAACTTGAAATAACGTGGTCGCCACAATTTGCGATATTGAAAATCGCGTAGAAGTTTGCGGCTTGGCCAGAAGAAGTTAGCATTGCTGCCGTACCACCTTCTAGTTCGCAAATCTTTGCTGCAACCATATCGTTGGTTGGGTTTTGAAGTCTGGTATAAAAATAACCGCTTGCTTCAAGGTCGAAAAGTTTACCCATGTCTTCGCTAGTGTCGTATCTAAAAGTTGTGCTTTGAATAATTGGAATTTGCCTTGGTTCACCATTTTTTGGGGTATAACCACCTTGAACGCATATAGTTTCGATTCTTTGTTTGCTCATTTGTTCTCCTTTACGGTAATTTATTTATAATTTTTTATAATTCTTTCGCTTTCGCGTTTTATGTCTTTTTTAATAAGGTCTTGCTTTTTGTCGTAGGTGTGCTTACCTTTGCACACGCCAAGTTCAACCTTAATAAGTGCTTGTTTTAAGTATAAGCGAAGTGGAACTAGCGTTAGCCCCTTTTCTTCGATTTTAGATTTAAGCCTAATTATTTCATCTTTATGTAGTAGAAGTTTCCTATCCCTTTTAGCATCTTTATGGTTAAACGCGCCCGCCTTATCGTAAACGGCAACGTGCATATTTTTTAATAGAAGTTCTCCGTTATAGTAAACACAAAAACTATCTTTTAAGTTGCACCCGCCATTTCTTATAGACTTAACTTCGCCCCCGTCTAAAACGATGCCCGCCTCTATTTTAGAAAGCACAAAATAGTCGTGATTTACTATTCTATTTACCGATAAGTTTTTTTCTTCCACGGCTATCTCCTTTTCACTCACTTTATATTCTACTACACTTTTTTAACTTTTGCAACGATAATTTAATTTATATTAAATTAAAATCAATTCTTCTTGACCCGTAATCGACTGAAACTACTTTAATTTTTACTTTTTGGCATAGTTTATAAGTCTTGCGCCCGTCGGACAGAGTAAAATTTCGTTCGTTAAGTACAAACCTTCTACCCGATAAATTTTCAAGTTTAACAAGCCCTTCAACGCCAAAATCAGTTTCTACAAATATCCCAAAAGAAGTCACGCCACTAATAACACCGTCGTATTCGTTGCCTATCTTGTCGCTCATATAAAGCACTTTATAATAATCGTCTACTGCCCTTTCAGCATCTTCGGCGTTGCGCTCTTTATCCGAGCAATCGTTAGATAAAGTTTTTATCACGCTAGCGTATTTTTTTATAGCGTCCTTACCCGAAATAAAGTCTTTCAAAATTCTGTGAACCATAAGGTCAGGGTACCTTCTAATAGGCGAAGTAAAGTGACAATAAGTTTCTTCTGCAAGTCCAAAATGCCCAATATTTTCGGGGCTATATTTAGCCTTTTGCATAGTTTTTAGCATCACTTTATTTACAACTGAAAAATATGGTTTATCCTTTTCAGCCTTTAATATTTTTTGGAAATCTTTTGGGTAAATTTCATCTCTTTTTTTAGAGTATTTCACACCTAAAGAGCCCAAAAAAGAGTAGAAAATTTCTAACTTTTCTTCGGTTGGCTCTCCGTGAACTCTATATATGCACGGCATAGAAGAATATCTTAAATATTCAGCCACCGTAACGTTAGCAAGTATCATAAATTCTTCTATGATTTTGTGCGATTTTAGTCTGCTTTTTTCTAGAACTTCTATCTCTCCGTTATTAACGATTATAGCGCTTTCTTTAAGGTCGAAATTAACGCTACCTTTATCATCTCTTGCCTTCATTAGCACGTCGCAAAGTTCGTTCATCAGCAAAATTTTATCAACGATTAGATTAGTTTTTTCGCCGAAAATATTTTCTTCAAACTCACCGTCTAAAACACGTTGAACACCCGAATACGTTGTTCTTGCTTTGCTATTTATTACCGATGTAAAAATTTCGTTATCTATTACTTTGCCGTTTTCATCAACGGTCATTACGCAAGAAATTGTTAGCCTATCTTCGTTTGGATTAAGAGAACACAAGCCGTTAGACAATTTCTCCGGTAGCATAGGTATTACTTTTTCGGGGAAATATACGCTAGTAAGACGCTTTTGTGCTTCGCTATCGATTATATCGTTAAACCTAACGTAATGGCTTACGTCGGCAATATGAACGCCTAAAACGTAGCCTTTTTCGGTTTTAGCAATAGAAACTGCGTCGTCAAAGTCCTTAGAGTCATCGCCATCGATTGTAAAGATTATTTCTTCTCTTAGGTCGCGCCTATTTTCGTAATCTTTTTTAGAAAGGCTATCGTTAAATGTTTTTGCGCTTTCTATAACGCTTTTAGGGAACTCATCGGTAAGATTAAACGAATATATTATGCTATCAATTTCAGCACTTGTGGTGTATTGTCTACCTAAAATTTTGGTGACAATGCCTTCGGGTAAACCACTCTTTGGGTAAGATAAAATTTTGCAAACAACTTTATCCCCCGATTTTGCCTTTTTACCTTTCCCAAATGGCAATGAGATTTTGGTGCTAAATTTAGGGTCGTCGGGCACAAGAAAGCCACCACGCCTATTAGTATTGTAAGTTCCAACTAAGTAGTCGTTGCCCCTTTCTATAATTTTAAGCACGCGTGCCGAGGTTTTGCCGTTATAATTTTCACAAAGCGCTTCTACTCTATCGTTATGAAAAGCACCTTTTAAATCACTTTTAGAGATAAAATAATCGGGCTTTTGTTTGTCATCGGGAATCAAAAAAGCATAGCCGTTTTTAGTTCCGTCAATTTTTCCAATAATTTTTTCTATCATAATATCAACAAAAAAGGCAGTCCTATTATAAGACTGCCGATTTTAATTCCTTTATCTAAATTAAAGAGTTGCGATAATTGCAAACACGATACATAAAACTGCGAAAATGATACCGCTAACAACGGTCATAACTTTCATTTTATGCTCAAAGGTTTTGCCTTTGTTTTTTGATAAATAAGTTTCGGTAGCCCCACCAAGAGCGCTAATTCCGGAAGAATTGCCTGGTTGGAATAATACAACGGCTATAATAAACAATGCACAAACAGCCATAACTACTAAAAGTATAACTTTAATAACTGGCCAAACTTGCCAAAGCCCACCCGTTTCTGATACCATTAACATATTAAACATATTCATAAAATTTCTCCCGAAAGTAAATTTTTATTTAACTTTACATATTTTAACACACATAAAGCATCTTTTGCAAGTATTTTTATAACTTTTATCTAAAAAATAAGCGATTTTCCTGTCATTTCTTTTGGAATTTCTACGCCCATCATATCTAATAGCGTTGGTGCTATATCGCAAAGTTTACCGCCACTCATTAGTTTTTTGCCCTTGAATTTTTCGCCAACGACAATCATAGGAACCATATTTGTAGTGTGTGCCGTAAATGAATTGCCATTTTCATCAAGCATTTTATCAGCGTTTCCATGGTCAGCAGTAATAATAGCATTACCACCTAGTTCAAGAATTTTGTCTACTACCTTTTTAACACATTCGTCAACGGCTTTAACTGCTTTTACTGCCGCATCGAATATACCCGTGTGTCCAACCATATCGCAGTTAGCAAAGTTTAAGATAACCACGTCGTATTTACCCGTATCAAGTTCAGCAATTACTTTGTCGGTCACTTCGTAAGCGCTCATTTCAGGCTTTAAATCGTAAGTGGCAACTGCTGGCGATGGAATAACTATTCTTGTTTCGCCATCAACAGGTTTTTCTAGTTTAGCGTTAAAGAAGAAAGTCACGTGTGCATATTTTTCAGTTTCAGCGATATGAAGTTGTGAAAGGTTTAGGCTTGCTAAATATTGTGGCAAGGTGTTTATAATGTCTTCTGGCGGGAAGGCTACAAATACATCCTTAAAAGATGCGTCATATACAGCAAAACCCGTGTAAACAGGTGCTAAAAAGCCCGTTTTCCTTTCAAAATACATATTTTTACCAAGTTTTTCATCAAAATATGGCGTGAAATCTTTTTGAGACACTGCCCTTGTAATTTGTCTTGCCCTATCAGGTCTAAAATTGAAGAATATAACTGAATCGTTATTTTCGATAAGACCAACAGGCTTTCCATCTTTATAAATATTGGTTGGCAACATAAATTCATCGGTAGTGCCGTTAGCATAACTATCTAAAATGGCTTTTTCAGCATTTTCAGCCTTAACGCCATTGCCGATTGTAAGCATATCGTATGCTTTTTCAACTCTATCCCAGTTATTATCCCTGTCCATAGCGTAATATCTACCACAAACAGATGCAATAACGCCATAGCCAAGTTTATCGATTTCTTTTTGAAGTTCAGAAACAAATCCTGCGCCTGATTTAGGGTCGGTATCTCTACCATCTAAAAAGCAGTGTACAAACGTGTTTTTAACACCTTTTTCTTTTGCGAGTTTTAATAGCGCGTAAACGTGAGAAGTATGTGAGTGAACGCCACCAGTAGATAATAACCCGTATAAATGTAGGTTTTTATCGTTTTTCACAGCGTTGTCAACGGCTTTAAGTAGCGCAACGTTATTAAAGAAATCGCCATCCATAATTGATTTTGTAATTTTAGTAAGGTCTTGGTAAACTATTCTGCCAGCACCAATATTTAGGTGTCCAACTTCGGAGTTGCCCATTTGCCCTTCTGGAAGACCAACGTCCATACCACTAGCGCCAATTAAGGTTGATGGATAATTTTTAATAAGTTCGTTTACGTTTTTACTATCTGCACAATGAACGGCATTGCCAACGGTACAAGCATTATAGCCGTATCCGTCCATAATTATTATAGCGTAAGGTGTCTTTTTCATCTTAAATTCCTTTTAATTATTACGATTAAAAGGGCTGATTATACAGCCCTTTTTATTTTTTATTAGTTTTTGTAGTTTACGATGCCTGCAAAGTCTTCTGCTTTAAGAGCAGCGCCACCGATAAGACCACCGTCTATGTTTCTCATAGCCATAAGTTCTTTGGCGTTAGAAGGTTTCATACTTCCGCCGTATTGAATACGAAGCGCCTTTGCAACTTCTGCGCCCCAAGTCTTTTTAACTAACGACCTAATATAGCCGATAGTTTTGTTAGCATCTTCCGCAGTAGCAGTTTTGCCCGTACCGATTGCCCAAACAGGTTCGTAAGCGATTACGATATATGCAAAATCATCAGCCGTTACGTCCTTAAAGCCATCTAAAACTTGTTTTTTAAGAACTTTTTTGGTTTTGTTCTTTTCTCTTTCGGTTAAGGTTTCGCCTACGCAAACGATAGGTTTAAGTTCGTTTTTAAGTGCTTGGCGAAGTCTTTTATTAACAGTTTCATCAGTTTCGCCGAAATATTGACGACGTTCGCTGTGCCCGATAATAACGTATTCAACGCCGATTTCTTTAAGCATTTCAGCAGAGATTTCACCTGTGAAAGCGCCGTTATCAGCCCAAGCAACGTTTTCAGCACCAAGTTTTATTTTAGAACCAGCAATTGCGTCTTTAACAGCCCATAAATCAGTGAAAGGCACACAAACAACAACTTCTGGTTTAGATTTTTTTACTAATGGTTTTAAGTTTTCGATTAAAATTTTTGCTTCTGCAACGGTTTTATTCATTTTCCAGTTGCCTGCAATTATTGGTTTTCTCATTGTTCTATCTCCTAATTTAGCGTTAATTTATTTGTCGTTTAAGCATTCGATACCAGGTAGTTTTTTACCTTCGAATAATTCTAGTGATGCGCCACCACCAGTTGAGATGTGTGACATTTTGTCAGCAAAACCTAAGGTCGTTACCGCAGCAGCAGAGTCGCCACCACCGATAATGGTAGTTGCAGTAGTTTCTGCAAGAGCCTTAGCAACTGAAATAGTACCCTTAGCAAAGCAAGGATTTTCAAAAACACCCATAGGTCCGTTCCAAATAACCGTTTTAGCAGACTTAACAGCATTTGCGAATAATTCGCTAGTTTTTGGACCGATATCTAAGCCCATAAGGTCACTTGGAATAGCGTTAACGTCGTAAACTTCGCTAGCAACTTCGCTATCGATTGGGTCTGGGAAAGACTTAGTAGCAACAACGTCGATAGGAAGAAGAATGGTCTTACCCATTTCTTTTGCTTTTGCAAGCATATTTTTGCAGTAATCGATTTGTTCATTATCAACTAGTGATGTACCAACTTCGTAGCCGTTTGCTTTTAGGAAGGTGTAAGCCATACCACCACCGATTATAAGCGTATCGCATTTTTCAAGTAGGTTGTCAATAACTTTAAGTTTATCAGCAACTTTTGCACCACCTAAAATAGCAACGAAAGGTCTAACAGGATTTTCGAGCGCGTCAGCCATAACTGAAAGTTCTTTTTCAATTAAGAAACCGCAAACGGCAGTTTTAACAAAGCCGTATTCAGCGATAGCAGCAGTAGTAGCGTGTGAACGATGAGCCGTACCAAACGCGTCGTTAACGTAAACGTCGCAGTATTCAGCAAGTTTTTTGCAAAGTGCTTCGTCTCTCTTTTCTTCGCCAGCCATAAATCTGGTATTTTCAAGTAAAACAACTTCGCCTTCTTTGATTTCAGCAACTGCTTTATCCGCGCTTTCACCAACAACGTCAGTAGCGAAAACTACTTTTACGCCAAGGAGTTCAGAAAGGCGTTCGCTAACAGGACGAAGAGAATATTTTTCTTTATCTTTAAGTGCTTTTTTAAGATATTCTGCCTTAGCAGTTTCTCTTTCTGCTTCTGGTAGCGCTTCAACAGCCTTCTTTTCTTTTTTAGTTAAACCAAAGTTTTCGGTAAGAACGTTGTGTGGTTTACCCATATGTGAACATAGAATAACTTTTGCACCGTTATCCATTAAATATTTAATGGTAGGAAGTGCGCCGTTAATACGCGTTTCATCGGTAATTTTACCATCTTTCATAGGAACGTTAAAGTCCACCCTAACTAAACATTTTTTGCCCTTTACTTCTATATCTTTAATAGATTTTTTGTTCATAAAAACCCTCCAAATAATTTTACCATTTAATTTTTAACTAAAATCGCAAAAAAATTGCAATTACTATAATAATTATAGTAAAATACCCATATTTTGTCAATCGTTTGAGTGGCAAAACACGGGCATAATTTTATTATTTACATATTATTTATTTATGTACTGCTTAATACTTGTTGCAACGTTGTTAACGTGGTCGCCAATACGTTCTAGGTGCGACAACGTTTTAAGATATACTGAACCAAGCCAAGAAGTGCATTGACCTTTTTTAAGTCTTTCGATATGGTTGTTTTCGAATTTTTCAGCAAGGTCGTCGATTTTTTCTTCAAGTTCTTCTACTTTCGAAAGCAACGAATAGTTTCTATCGCCAAACGATGCTATCGCGTGGTCGAACAAATCGTTTACGGCATTGATAAATTCTTGCAATTCTAATTTAGCATCAGATGAGAAAGATAAACCTTCTTCGCGTAGTTTGAGCGTGTATTCGATAATGTTTTCAGCGTAGTCACCCACTCTTTCTAGGTCTGATACAACGTGGTAATAAGAACCAACTTTTTTATCTTCGAATTCGGTTAAATCTTTACCGATAAGTTTTGTTAGCGTGTTAGAAATTGTTTTATTTAAGTAGTTTAATTCTTCTTCGTTTTTCTTAAATGCGGTAGGTTCTTCTGCATCGTCGTCTAACAAGAAGTTCATTGCTAAATTAAGGTTGGTTTTTGCAATACCCGCCATACGAACGATTTCGTCTTTTGTGATACTAACCGCAATTGCTGGGGTTTCCATAAACCTATCATCGATAAATTGTAAATGGAATTCTTCTTTTTCGGTTTCTTTCTTTTCTTTAACTATTGCACACGCAAGTTTTACAACGTATGGGCTAAACGGCAATAAAATTGCAGTCGTCACAACGTTAAACAAGGTGTGGAATATTGCGATTTGTTGACCAACGTCGTTTGACATTGATGCGAAAAGTCCTGCGATTTTACTCTTGAATATCCATAGCGGAGCGATGAATAAAACACAGCCAAAGAAGTTAAATAATAAATGCACGAGCGCAGTTCTTTTAGCATTAACGTGAGTTCCCGCAGACGACATTATAGACGTTATACAAGTACCGATATTTGAGCCGAGAGCCAAGAATAGTGCGTTATCGAAAGATAAAACGCCAATCGATGCTAGTACAACCATTAAAGACGTGATTGTTGAAGAACTATGTACAAAAGCCGTGATTATTATACCAATTAAAATAAGTAATAGTGGAAAATGGTCGCCTTGGAAGATTTTTTGAACCCAAGCGTATGGGATTTTATTTCCAAGTTCATCTAATTTATAAATTCCGCCATCGTTTTCGAACATTATAAGTTTAGCATAAGTTGAAATGAATTCAAGGCCAACGAATATAAGACCAAGCCCCGCTAAAATATTGCCAACGCTAACGATTTTTTCATTTTTAATTAGCATTGCCATTAAAATACCTGCACAGCCTATCATTGCAGCAATTGCACCGATATCGATATTTCCAACGCCTGATAGTGAAACGATATGTGCAGTCACCGTAGTACCGATATTTGCACCCATTATAACGTTGGTTGCTTGCACAAGCGTCATAAGACCTATATTAACAAAACCCACCAGCATTACGGTTGTTGCCGTTGAACTTTGAATAATACTTGTAACGGCAATACCTACGCCAACACCAGCAAATCGGTTTGTGGTTGCTTTTCCAAGAAGTTTTTTCATCCCTCTACCTGCAACCTGTTCTAAGGCATTACCCATAGTTCGCATACCAATCATCATTGCAGCAACGCCACCAAACATAAAAAACAGATTATATACTAACTGCATTAAATTCTCCTTTGTAATGTAGTAATTTTTTCCTTTACAATAAAAGTTTAACAAAAAAAAGCAAGCCTAGTCAACTATTTGACAAACAAAAACGCGAGAAAAATTCTCGCGCCCTAATTATTTTTTTGGTATTTCACCCTGTGTTTTAAAATTATCAAACCCGATTTGCCTTAACGCTTCGTAAACGCCAACACAAACTGAATTAGAAAGATTGAGCGAACGAACTTCACCCATCATAGGTATTCTAACACACTCGTTATAATGTTTTTTTAGCAAATCTTCTGGAAGCCCTTTGGTTTCTTTACCAAAAACTAAAAAATCTCCGTCTTTATAACTTGCTTCGCTATGTATGATTTTAGATTTAGTTGAGTAAAACCAAAAATTACTGCCGTTATAATACTTGTCCATTACTTCTTCGATAGAATCGTAGTACCTAATATCAACCAAGTTCCAGTAATCAAGTCCCGCACGCTTTAAGTACTTATCACTAACTTCAAAACCAAGCGGTCTTACCATATGTAAAATAGTGCCCGTAACTGCGCACGTTCTAGCAATATTACCAGCGTTTTGTGGGATTTCAGGTTCTACTAACACAACGTTTAATGCCATAATGCTCCTTTTTAATAGCCCGAACTGAATTCGCGATACATACCACGTCTTCTTGAAACTATTAAATGATAATCTTTTTCTATTTTTAGTTCAGTTTTTAATATTTCAGCCGTGCTTGCAAGCAGTATTTCACCCTTGATATTAGAAACGCTTGCATAGGTATCGGCACATAACGCCATTATTACCCCGTTAGCAAACGCGCCCGACCTTATCATTAAATTTGGAATATGATTTTCTACTTTTTTGAATATACAAAGAATTATGTCGGCATCAAAAAGGGTTAACGCCCTACTAGATTCGGGGAAAAATAAATCTTCACATATTATTAAACCGATTTTTCCAGCCGAAGTATCGTAAACTCTAAAACTTCCACCCGAAGAAAATTCGCTTTCGTCAATGGTGTGCACCATATCGGTCACGCCTAAAATTTTACCTTTATCGGCAACCACAACAGAGTGTCTAAACACCCCGTATGTATCAGTATCACATCCACAAACTATGGTTGAAGAAAGTTGCTTTGAAAGTTTAGCAACGTCGCCAAAATATTCGGTTTCGCCACTTAATTCTTTTTTATAACTAACAAGCCCAAGCCCGTTAAAACCAAAAACCACTAAATCGTTTCCGCTTATTTTGTTTAGTTTACTGTGCCAAACTTCATTAACCGAATCACGCGTGCAAAAGCAAACTCTCATACATTCCCCCGAAAAAACACTTTAATATCATAATATTTAGGGAATTATATAATTGTTAAAAAATTTCGCTTATAATTTCTTTAATTTCTAAAATTGAATTTGCCGTTTGAAGTTTTAGTTTTTTATCTTTAATGTGTTCGATGCCTTTAAGATAATATGGCGCAAATTTTCTAAACTCTAAGTTCGCACGCTTTTCGCCGTATAAATTAGACATTTCATCTAATTGCGCGAAAATAAAATCTTTTACCGATAAATTTTTTTTTGTGTTAAGAATTTTATTTATAAGAGTTAAGTCGGAAAGCGCACCCCTTGCTATCATAACCCCATCTGCACCCGTTTCGTTAATCATTTTATCCGCATCTATGGTGGTAAAAATTCCGCCATTAGCAATAACGGGGATTTTAACGGCTTTTTTTGCTTTATAAATGGAATTATAATTAGGTTCGCCCGAATAATATTGCTCTCTAACACGCGCGTGGATTGTCACTAAAACTGCGCCACAATCTTCCGCCATTTTAGAAAACTCCGTTGCAATATCTTCGCCATATTTTTGACCTATCCTAATTTTAACGGAAATGTTTTTTCCACTTTTTACACACTCTTTAATAATCTTTTCGGCCTTTTTTATATCTAAAAGTAGCGCACTACCTTCTCCGTTATTAAACACCTTAGGCACGGGACAGCCCATATTTATATCTATTAGTGGAAAATCTTTTAACCTATCATCTTCGCACGCTTTTCTCATATAATACTCATCAGCACCAAAAATTTGTGCGCCCGTTCTACTAATATTTTCGCCACTACGAAGCAATATTTCCGTACCCTTAGAATTAAAAAACATACCTTTTGCGCTAACAAGTTCGGTAAAACAAAACCCATAGCCGTTACTTAGCGATAAGTTTCTAAAAGCAAAGTCGGTGTATCCAGCCATAGGTGCTAAAAACACGTTATTAGGTATTATATAGTTTGGAAGTGCTAGGCTCTTTACTTGCATTTCTTTCTCCACTATTTTTCATCATAATAGAGTTTAGCAAATATGTGATAAAATAGCAAGCAATTAACGCGATTGCGCCACCAAATATATTTAATCGCCTATTATTTAGCAAAATAATTTCTATAACCGATTTTATTGCTACCGAAATTAGCATCGTAAACAACGGAATATAATACTTGCCCCTTGCGATAAATATTGAGTTTTGAGTTTGAACGATGGATAATAAAAGCACCACTACCGAAAGACTTTTTATTAGGTTTATAGAAAGCGCCTTATCGCCAGCGTTAAGCGATGGATATAATATGTTCACTATTGGTTTAGATGCTATAAAAACAAATACCGAAGATAGTAAAGAAAGCAAAAAAGTTATGCTTATAATATAATTTGCCTTTTCGGTTTTTTCTTCTTCGCGCATACTTGAACTAATGCTTGGTATAGATGCTACCGCAAGCCCGTGGCAAATTGAAATAGGCAAGTTAACAATGGTTAATGCAACGCCAGAGTATAGTCCGTATAAAGAAGTGGCGTTCGTGTATTTAAGCATATTCATTATTAAAAAACTATCAATCACTTGCGAAAATGGTGTTATTATAGCAATAAGCGTTATTGGGATAACTGCTTTAATTAGTTTTTTTATCGTTATTTCTTCGCTATCATTTAACACGGGCAATGGCGATTTTACCTTAAAAGTATTCTTGTATAAAAGGTATAAATAAATAAACGCCGTTATTTCCGAAAGCGTTATGGCAAAAGTTGCGCCACTTACGGCACGGGCAGTATTATTTCTTAAAACTAATGCCAAAATTAAGCCAAAAACAACTTTAACAACTTGCTCTATAATTTGCGAAAGGGCGGTTGGGCGCATATTGCCAAGACCTTGAAAAACGCCACGATAACAAGAAATTAAACACACGAAAAATATAGACGGGCATAGCGTTATATATGCAAGTTTAGCGTTTTCGTTGCCTTGAAAAGCGGATATTTTACTTGCAAATAACAAAATAAAAATGGTTGAAATTAGCCCTATAACGCTAAAAAATTTTATGCTTAAATTCAGGTATTTTGTGGCGTAAAAATACCTATTATCACCCTTTTCGGCAATGAGTTTAGAAAGTGCGCTAGGCACGCCTGCGCCCGAAAAATCTAAAAGCAAGGCGTAAACGGGAAACACCATTTGATATAGACCTATCCCGTCGCTTTTTAAGATGTTTGTTAATGGTATTCTATAAATTGCACCGATAAATTTTACAAAAAAAGCGCCTAATCCTAAAACACTAGCGCTAATTAAAATGCTTTTTTTATGCTCTTTCATATGTAAAACGATACCAAAAAGGTATCGTTCTTTTACTCAAAATTAAAGTATTCGGCAATTATTTTTGCACAAACTCTAACACTCCTAAAATCTAAACTATCTTCTTTTACGTCTTTATTATCGGTAGGAATAATTATTCCACCAAAAACCTTGCTCTCATTAAATATAGGCAATATAAAAACGCTATCGGCATTAAATTGTTGTTCGCCTTTTACAACAGCAAACTCATTACCGTTATCCACTAGACTTATTAATGCACTCTTTTTGTCATTTAACACTACCATAAGTCCATCTGAAATGCTTTTGCCTTCTAAATCTTTATAAGGCGCTGTTGTCGAAATAATTTTTTCAGTATTTAGTATTAAGCAGTCTTTTTCTAACACTTGCGAAAGCGCAATTACTACACTACTTAAAAATTCAGCATTGTCTTCAAGTGGTGAATACTTTTTTAAAATAAGTTCGCCCCTATCGGTATAAAATTCGATAGGGTCGCCTTCTTTGATTTTAATATTCTTTCTAATTTCTTTAGGAATAACTATTCTTCCTAAGCCATCAATTCTTCTAATAATTCCGGTATCTTTCATTTTGCAATTCGCTCCTAATGGTAGTATTGCAAAAATTTTAAGATTTATCCGTTATTTTTCAAAATCCCAAACGGCAGGCATTGTTCTAAAACTCTTAAACCAGTCGGTTTCTCTTAAAAGCGTGGTAGAGTTGGAACACAATACCGAAACCTTAGTTTCCTTAGAAACGATTTTAATATCGCCGTTTCGCGCAGTTTCTTTTTGTTTCTCTTCATCCCAAATAGTAGGAATATACACTTTATCGGTATGTTTTGCTATGCGGTTAACAAACGCTTGTGTTGGAAAAACGTTCTCTGGCTTAGCATCGTATTCGTTATATCCTGCAACGCACGGAACAACGCAAATTTTCGGTTTGATAGCGTTTAATAAAACTTCGCTAGAAGAAGTTTTAGAGCCGTGATGCCCCGCCTTAAATAACGCAACTTCTGATAGATTATTGCTTTCAACCAAAGACCTTTCGCCATTTTCTTCAAGGTCGCCAGTAAACAAGAAACTTCTATCACCGTGAGTGAATAACACGCAAACAGAATATTCGTTTTCGTCGGCACAAGTTTCTTCGTAATATTTATGATAAAGTATTTCCATAGAAATATTGCTAGCAAGTTCGTAAACTTTTTTTGCGCCGTTTTGCTCTTTAACGCACTCTAACGCAGAGTATCTTACAGCACCGTTTTCTACTTCTTTATCTCGTTTATCAATATAATTTTTATAAGTTTCGGTATCTTTATTCGTCAACGGAAAATCAATTATAATTTCACAATCATAGTTATCGAATATACTATTGCTACAAGCAAAGCCTGCGATATGGTCTTGGTCTGCGTGAGTTACTATAACGTATTCTAGCGTTTTGTCTAAACAATATTTATCCACGTAAGATTTAATCGTAGGAACACTATTCGCCCTACTGCCCGCGTCGATTAAAATATCGATTTCACCCGCCTTGATATAAGTGCAGTCGCCATTATATTTATTGCCAAGCATTGGAAAATGAAAGGTAATTTCGTTGTCGGCATAAGCATATTCGACTTCTTTACCATACAAATCTTGTTGCTTTTTTGGTAGGTAAATTTCGTTATAGTAATACCCACCCAAAACAACTGCAACGATTATTAAAAACATTACAACTGAAACCCATTTAGGAAGTTTCTTTTTTCTTCTTTTAGCCAAAATAATTCTCCATTTATAGTAGATTTATTGTAGTTTATAATAGATTTTTTCTTAATTCTTCGGGGCTAGCGGTAGAAAGCATACCAAGTGGCACGTCAAACACCGTTATTGCGCCCGTTTTGTTTTCCTTAGAAAGTTTATAAACTGCTCTTGCATAAGCCGTTAAAACGCTCCCCGTAAATTCAGGGTTAGAGCCAAGTTTGAGCGAAAATTCTAGGATATCAGCATTTTCTTCGGTGGTGTTGCCAGAGCGCATTACGAACCCGCCGTGTGGAAGACCTGTGTGCTCTTTCTTAAAGGTTTCTTCATCAATAAAGTTAACTTCGGTGTCGTAATCTTTAAAGTAGTTTGGCATTTCCTTAATTTCTTTTTCGATTTTAAGTTTATCTGCCCCGTCTTTAACAACAACGTAGCACACTCTCAAATGTTTTTCCTTAGTAGAAAGTTCTGGATTTAGACCTTCTTTAACCATATTAACGGCATCTTGTTTTGGAACGGTGTATTGGATACCATATTTAACGCCATCCACCCTTCTAATTGCATCGCTATGACCTTGCGAAACGCCCGTGCCCCAAAAAGTATAGTCTTTTCCGTTAGGTAAAACGCTACCAAAAAGCAGTCTTGCAATGGAGAATAAACCTGGGTCCCAGCCAACGCTAATTAAACCCAAAGTGTTGTTTTCCTTAGCAACTTTATCTAATGATTCAAAATATTCAGGTATTTTAGCGTGAGTGTCAAAAGAATCTACCGTATTAAAATCTTTTAGGTAGTTTTTTGTGGTATTAGGAAGGTCAGTTGCGCTTCCACCACATAAAATCAAAACGTCTATCTTGCCCTTAAATTTTTCTAATTCGCTTACGTTATATACGGGATAATCTAAGCAAGGCTCTACGCTACTGCTATCTCTCCTAGTAAAAATACCAACACAATCCATATCTTTGGCGTTGTGAACGGCGATTAAAACGCCCCTGCCTAAATTTCCATAGCCTACAATACCAACTTTCATATAAGTCTCCTTTATTATCATATTTATTTTACTACAATTATTGATTTTTGAAAAGTATTTTGATAAAATTTTTGGCTTATAAGACTAAATACTTCTCCATATTACAATATTTAACAATTTTATTGTTTAATCAACATTTATTATGGTTATATATTACAACTTTGGAGAAGTTATGAAAGCAAAAACTAGTATATTCGACTACACAAAAATATTAAAAACGATATCGATTTTTACTCTTATGCTTATAGTAAATAAACTTTACGGCGTGGTTGCGCCCTTTTCTTCGGCGATATTATCAGTTGCCGTTGCCGTTTTAGACGCTCCGTATTTTTACTGCCTACTATATCCCCTTTCCTTTTTTATTTTAGGTGAAAATAGTTTAATCGTTAGTGCGCTTTTTTCTTCTGCCGTATTTATTTTGATTAAACTATTGTATAAGTTTTTTAAGAGTCAAATTAAATACGAAAGCATTTTATTTACTGCGCTTTCTTTAACGTTATTTATTTTTTCTAACGGCGTAAAAACACAAACGGATATTTTTGATAGAATAGTTGTTTCGGCTATTTCGGTTATACTAACGCTAATCTTTTACCTATCGTATAACGCCATAACCAAAAAAGGATTTAAGTATAAATTTTCTAGCGAAGAATATTTATCAGTCTCTATAACGTTAACCGTTTTAGGATTAGGCATCTCAAACGCCATATCCCCACTAGTTTTTAAGGGAATTGCTATATTTTGTCTTTTATTCTGTTGCTTTTTGTATAAACCTAGTTTTAGCATTATTTTTTCGGGCGTTTTAGGTATTAGTTTTTCGATTTATTATAGCACGATAGAATACGTTTCGGTGTTTATAATCTTTGCTTTAATTATAAACGCTTTTATGGGTGTTTCTAGGTATTTATCAATAATTGCTTGCCTTCTATTCGACGCGATATTTCAACTAGCGTTTAACTTTTTCAGCCCCGACCTTGTATCATCTTTATTGCCAACGTTTATCGGCGTATTTATCTTTGGAATAATACCGAAAAACCCCTTAAATTATCTTAAAAACAAACTATATACGTTTAGAGAAAAACAACTTGTTCGGGCAAGCATAAACCAAAACAGACTAATGCTTTCTAATAAACTATACGAATTATCAAACGTTTTTTCGGAGATGGAAGTAGCGTTCTCGGAGTTTTCCACGGGTGCGCTAACAGAACAAACGGCAAAAGAAAAAGCACTAAAAGATTTAATGAAGAACGTTTGCGAAAACTGCCACAACAAAATTAGGTGCAAAAAAGACCAAAAGGTTATTATAGACCTTAAAAAAATGATAGATATAGGCTTTGCCAAAGGCAAATTATCCCTTATTGATATGCCGTCTAATACCTTTGAATATTGCTCAAAGCCTAACGACCTTATTTTTGGGCTTAACAAAATGCTAACTTCTTTTCGTGCCGTTGCGATTGAACATCAAAATGCAAGCAACGGTAGGCTTTTAATTTCGGCGCAAGCAAAAGGCGTTTCTAACATACTAAAAAGCCTTGCACTAGAAACGGGACAAACACTAAAATACCAAAGCAAAACCGAACGCGAACTTATGGACTATTTGCAAAAAAAAGGATATAACGTTAGTGAAATTTTAATCTACGGCGAAGAAGAATATCTTTCTTTATCGATGGTGGTTATAGATAGAAATTTAGACTATCACGCCCTATCTAGCGACGTTAGCAATGCTGTAAACAAAACAATGGCGATAACCGATAAAATCAATTTGCTTTCGGATAAAGTATATCTATTATTTAAGGCTAGCACGATATATGATGCTGTTTTTGGGCTAGCAAGTTGTAAAAAAGACGATTCTAATATTAGTGGCGATACTCACTCCGTTATTAGAATTAACGAAAACAAGTTTATGCTTGCCTTATCAGACGGTATGGGTAGTGGCGAACAAGCACATAAAATCTCTTCGGTTTCTTTATCGCTATTAGAAAGTTTTTATAAGGCAGGTATGAAAAGCCAAATTATACTAAACACCGTTAATAAACTGCTATCTATAAACGCCGAAGATAGTTTTACCGCCCTTGACGTTTGTGTGATAGACCTAAACACGTTAAGTGTTGATTTTATAAAATATGGCTCTCCTTACGGCTTTATCGTTAATGCTAGCGGTGTTAAAATTATAGAAGGCAACTCTTTACCACTAGGCATACTAGACGAACTAAAACCTTGTGTTTTTAATTCGGCTTTGTCTGACGGGGATATAGTTTTACTGATAACCGATGGGATTTCAGACGCGTTTGGTAGCGCAAGCGATATTATAGATTTTTTAAGAAAAGCACCGTATAAAAACCCACAAGCGTTAGTAGATGATTTATTAAACCAAGCAATAGAAAAAAACAACGGCAAAAAGTTCGATGATATGACCGCTCTTGCCGTTCGCATTTACAAAAATGGCGAATAAGAAAAACCCAGCGAATTGCTGGGTTTTTTGTTAGTCTTTATGATTGCGCTCTAAAAACACGCCGTTTTCGTAGCCTTGTATTCTATCACCCATTTTAGCGTCTTTTAAGCGTTTTTCTGCCCAAGCGCAGTAAAGTGGGTTAAGTTCTATATCTATATAATTTCTGCCAAGTTTTTTAGCCACAACTCCCGTTGTTCCACTACCAGAAAAGGGGTCTAAAACCACGTCACCTACGCTAGAACTTGCTAGTATTAGTTTTGCGATAAGTTTTTCGGGTTTTTGGGTCGGGTGTGCAGTATTTTCAGGCATTGACCAGTAAGGAACTGAAATATCGTCCCAAAAATTTGATGGACAAGTTTTTCTAAACTTTCCGTTTTCGGTTTCGTGCCAATCTTTTGGAACGCCGTTTTCTTTATATGGTGCTAGTACTTTTTTAAGCACTTTAACAGCATCTAGATTAAAGGTAAAATCGTCGCTAACTGTGGCATAGTAAACGTCTTCCATACTATTTTTCCAGTTGTTTTTTGCACCTCTACCTTTTTCTCTGCTCCAAGTAATACGGTTTCTTAAAATAAAGTTGTCTTCTATAATTTTACCGATAGAAATTGAACTTCTCCAATCGCAACAAACGTATATACTAGCCGTGTTTTTTAGTTTAGGTTTAACTGCCTCTATCCAAGCGCGCGTATACTCTAAATACTTATCATACCCCACTTTTTTGAACTTATTGCCGTGAAAGTTTTTGTTCATATCGTAAGGTGGGTCAACGATAAGCAAGTCAACATAGCCATCGGGAATTTTTTTTATCGTTTCAAAAAAATCGCCGTTTATAGTGACGTTTAGTTTTTTGCCATCAAAATCACTAGTTTTAACGCAAGAAGATAGGTATTCTCCTGCTTTTTCTATGGGAAAATCTATGGTTTTGTTTCTTGATGATTTAGCGTTCATATTAGTTTTCGTATAGTTTAAGCCAAGCGTCTATTTTGCTTTCTAGGTCTTGGTTGCTCTTTGTTTTTGTAAGCATTTGCAATAAATTTTCTACGTTTCCACCCGTTTTCGCTAAAATTCTGCGTAGTTTGTTTGCAGTTGAAAGTTGGGTTTCGGTAAGCAATAATTCTTCTTTTCTAGTGCCCGATTTTTCTAGGTCTATTGCTGGAAATACACGTTTTAACGATAATTCTTTTGATAAATGAATTTCAGAGTTGCCCGTGCCTTTAAATTCTTCGTAAATAATGTCATCCATACGGCTACCGGTATCTATAAGCGCAGTAGAAATTATGGTTAAACTGCCACCACTTTCTATGTTTCTTGCAGAGCCAAAGAATTTTTTAGGTCCAAACAAAGCCGTTGAATCTAACCCACCTGAAAGCGTTTTACCCGTATTTTCCGTGCCGTTATTATACGCTCTTGCAAGCCTTGTAATAGAGTCCATTAAAATCACAACGTCTTTGCCAAGTTCTACTAATCTTTTTGCCCTGTTTAGCACAAGTTCGGAAACTTTAATGTGGTGGTCTGGGCTTTTGTCAAAGGTAGAGTAAACAACTTCGCTTTTAACAGAACGCTTAATATCGGTCACTTCTTCTGGGCGTTCGTCTATAAGCAAGATTATAAGTTCTATTTCTTTGTGATTTTTTTCGATAGATTCTGCTATCTTTTTAAGAATAGTGGTTTTGCCCGTTTTAGGTGGTGCTACGATAAGTGCTCTTTGTCCTTTGCCAATTGGCGCAAACAAGTCTATCACGCGCCTAGACATATCTTTGTCGTCACTAATTTCTAGTTTGATTTTTTGGTCTGGATAACAAGGCATTAAATTTTCAAAAATTGGTCTTTCAGTTAGTTCGCCAACTTTAATTCCGTTTACTGAAACAATTTCTTTAAGCGCAGGTCTTTCGCCATAGTCGGCTGACTTTGCAATACCTTTTATCTTGTCGCCTTTTCTTAATTTTAAATTTCTTATGTTTATAGTAGAAACGTATGTGTCGGCTTCGGATTTTTCATAGTTTTTTGCACGCATAAAAGCATAACCTTCTGGGTGAAACTCTAAAACGCCTTCTACTTCTATATTATCTAAATCAACAACGTCGTTTAAAACAAGTTTGCCTATATTTTCATCGTTATACTTAGTATAATCCCCAATATCATCTGGCAAATAGAAAACTGAAAGGTCAACGTTCCCTTTTTTTGGCGCACCTTTTTTCGTGGGAACACAAGGCTCTAATTTATGATTTTGAATTTGTAGTATATTATCAATAAGTTCTTCTTTCTTTTTAGACGCAGGCGCTTTTACGCCTATTTCTCTACCGATTTCCCTTAAAATATAATAACTTAATTTGTTTAATTCTTCTTCTGAAAAATACTTAAATTTTTTTGCCATTTTTTGCTCCTTTAATCAAAAAGTGTTTTTAAGTGCTCTGCACAAAATATTGCAGATGAAAATGCAAACGTTAAATTATATCCCCCGCAATCTCCGTCAACGTCTAGCATTTCACCAAGAATATATAGCCCGTTTTGTTTTTTGCTCTTAAACGTAAACGGATTTACGTCTTGCGTTTTTATTCCGCCCTTAGTCACTTGCGCGTAGTTGTTTCCTAAATTCCCCGTCACGTTAAGCGTGAAATTTTTAAGTGCATACGCCAGGTCACGCGCACTATTAGATTTTGCCGTTTTATATATAACCGCGCCAACGCGTTTATTAACTAGCCCCCAAAAAATCTTTTCGTTATCGTAAATTTCTAAATCTTTTCGGGCAAGTAATATTTCTAGCACTTGTTCATAAGTTAATTCGGGTAAAAATTCTATCAAAACTTTTTTTTCTTTTTCGTTTTCTATGCCACTAGACAACTTAAATATAGTTGAACCCGAAACACCGTAATCGGTAAACAATAAATCGCCTTCAACAGAAGATACAATTTTGCCATCTAGTAAAAGGCTAACTTTTGCTTTTTCTTTTATTCCTTTAAGTGCTTTTATTTTTGTAGTGTCCGTTTTAAGTTGAACAAGCGATGGATAAAGATTTGTTATAGTATGTCCAAAATTTAGTGCTAGTGGATAAGAAGTTCCGTCCGTACCAAATTGTGCACCAACGCTTCCACCGACAGCCAAAACTAAATTTTGGGCGTTAAAAACGCTATTTTTATCACTAACAATCTCATAAACGCTATTTTTATAGCGTGCACAGTTGATTTTTTCGCCCGTGATTATTGTACAATTTTTACTTTTTAAAAATTCTAAAATTATATCTAAAAATGAACTTGCTGAAAGCGAAATGGGATATTTTCTACCTTCTTCATCTGTTTTTAAGTATATTCCAAAATTCTTAAAATAAGCCTCTAAATCAAAATCTTTGAGTTTTGTAAAAAAAGCATTGATAAAATCTTCTTCACCGTGAAAATTAGCGCGCGAAATTTGAGCATTTGACAAATTGCCTTGCCCGTTGCCCGTTGCAATGAGTTTTTTACCCACTCTATCGTTGCGCTCTAAAATTAGCACGTCTTCACCTTTAAGCGGATTTGCTCCGCTTAAAAGTTCTAGTGCACAAGTTAGACCAGAAGCGCCACCACCAACGATGGCTACTTTATAAAGTTTTTTCAAAATAATTATCCTCTAAACTGTGAAACCACAAAAAATATATAAAATAAAAAAATAAAATCAAAAAAAGAAAATTAGAAAAAATTTGAGAGATAATATTACATTTCTTCAACCGTTTGAATGCCTAAAAGTGAAAGGGCGTTAGTCAAAACGGTTTTTACACTTTTTACAAGCGTTAGCCTAAACGCTTTTATATTTTCATCGTCACAACCGATTTTGTTGGACATATAGAACTTATTAAATACGCCTGCAAGTTCTATTGCGTATCTTGTGATAAGCGATGGTTCGTAGTTTTTAGCAGATGCCTCTACGATATTTTTGAACTTACCAAGCGTTGAAATAACTTCGTATTCATCGGCGTTAAACGTATAGTTTTGATAGTTAAAGTTTTCGCCGAACTTTTTAAGAACACTATTGCACCTTGCAACTGAATACAAAACGTAAGGGCAAGTTTCGCCTTCAAAGTTAAGCACTTTATCATAACTAAACACAATATCCTTAATCTTATTGTTTGAAAGTGCGCCGAATATTACAGAACCCGTACCGATTATTTTTGCAGTATTTTCTTTGTCCGGCATATTAGGGTTTTTATCATTTATAACACTATACGCTTTTTCGATGGTTTTGTTAATAACGTCTTCTAGTAAAACAACGTTTCCGGCACGCGTACTCATAGAGCCACTTTCTAGCGAAACCATACCATAAGAAACGTGATATAGGTCTTTCGCCCACTCTTTGCCCATTAGTTCAATAACCTTAAAGAATTGCTTAAAGTGCAAGTTTTGTTGATATGCAACAACGTATAAACATTTATAAAAATCGTATGTGTTCTTTCTATATAGCGCTGCGGCAATATCACGCGTTGCATAAAGCGAAGACCCGTCTGATTTAAGTATTAAACAAGGCGACATATCGTAAGCAGATAAATCTACTACTTCTGCCCCTTCTGATTTAACTAATAAGCCCTTTTCTTTAAGTTCTTCTATAACGGGCGACATTTTATCGTTATAAAAACTTTCGCCAGCGTAAGAATCAAAACTAACGTTAAGTAGTTTATAAATCTTATCAACTTCTGAAAGAGTGATTTCCTTAAACATTTCAAACAAAATATTGCTCTCTTTATCCCCGTCTTCGATTAACTTAAAATATCTTCTTGCTTCATCGTCTAGTTCAGGGTGAAGTTTGGCTTCTTCGTGGAATTTAACGTATATTCTAGAAAGTTCTTTAAGTTTACCTTCTCTAACTTTTTCTTCACTACTCCACATTTTATAGGCAACAATAAGTTTACCGAATTGTGTTCCGTAATCGCCAAGGTGGTTAATACCAACAACCTTGTAGCCTAAAAATCTAAAAATCTTGCATAGCGCACTACCGATAACCGTGGTGCTAAGGTGCCCGATATGAAAAGGCTTTGCTATGTTAATAGAAGAATAGTCTATACAAATAGTTTTTCCATCACCAACGTTGCTAGAACCATACGCATCGCCAAGTTCTAAAATTTCTTCTAAAACGGATTTTGCATAATTTTGCCTATTTATCTTAAAGTTAAGATATCCGTTTACGGCAAGACATTCGCTAATATGTTCATCAAGCACGAAAGAGTTTTTTAGTTCTTCGGCAATCATAATAGGGCTCTTTCTCATAATCTTGCTAAGTTTAAAACAAGGCAAAGCAAAATCGCCCATATCGTTGTTTGGTGGAATTTCTATAAAAGCAGAAAGTTCTTCTGCCGAAATTGATGGAACGTTAAGTTTTTTTGCAATATATTCTTTGTAATTCATAGTTTTACCTTTATCCTGTAATATAATAACACATAATTTATAAAAATTGCAACCTAAAAAGTTGTTTTTTTATTTAATTTGCTTTATAATTATACGGTAGATATATAAAAACACATTTTTTTGGAGAAAAAATATGAAATTAGGCGTAGTAGGACTTCCTAACGTTGGCAAATCAACACTTTTTAACGCTATCACCAAAGCGGGCGCAGAGTGCGCAAACTATCCCTTTTGCACCATCGAACCAAACGTTGGCATAGTTGCCGTTCCCGATAAACGTTTAGACGTTTTAGGAAAACTTTACAACACTAAAAAAATTACCCCTGCCGTTGTTGAATTCGTTGATATTGCTGGGCTTGTTAAAGGAGCATCTAAAGGCGAAGGCTTAGGAAACAAGTTTTTAGCCAACATTAGAGAAACCGATGCGATTGTTCACGTTGTTAGATGTTTCGAAAATGAAAATATTACACACGTTGAAGATAGTATAGACCCTATTCGCGATATCGAAACGATAAATTTAGAACTTATCTTTTCGGATATGGAAATGGTTAAAAGAAGATACGACAAGGCGTTTTCTCTAATCAAAACGGGCGACAAAAAATATAAAATTGAAGCCGACTTTTTAGATAGGCTTTATAAACACCTAGAAAGTTTTAAGCCTGCTAGAACGCTTAGTGTTAACGAAGATGAAAAAGTTATTTTAGATAGTATGTTTTTAATAACTTCTAAGCCCGTTATTTATACTGCAAACATTTCAGAAGACGATATGGGTAAAGACGAAACTACCCTTCCCCTAGCAAAAAAAGTTATCGACTACGCAAAAGAAGAAGGCGCTGAATATATGGTTATTTGCGCTAAAACCGAAGAAGAACTAACAACTCTAGAAGACGACGAGAGAGAAATGTTTTTAACCGAACTAGGTCTTATCGAAAGTGGACTTGATAGACTTGTTAAAACTTCTTATAAACTTTTAGGCTTAATCAGTTATCTAACTGCTGGCGAAAAAGAAGTTCGCGCTTGGACTGTTGAAAACGGCACGAAAGCACCACAAGCAGCAGGCAAAATTCACAGCGATTTTGAAAAAGGCTTTATTCGTGCCGAAATCGTTGATTACGACGTTTTAGTTGAACTTGGCTCTTTTAACTCTGCAAAAGAAAAAGGCAAAGTTAGAGTTGAAGGCAAAGAATACGTTATTAAAGACGGCGACGTTGTGTTATTTAGATTTAACGTTTAAAAAATAATTCAATATAAACAATAGAAAAAGACAGGTCAATTAAAACCTGTCTTTTTCTTTTATATGTAAAGGTCGGGTATTATCTATTGTTATAAGTAATAGTCACGCCTTGGTGTGTTTTAGCACCATATACGCCTTGTCCACCACCATATAGTTGGTCGAATTCTATTAAAACTAAGTGGTCTTCGCCATCGTTGTGAACGTGGTTGTCATCTACAACGGTGTTTCCGTTAGCGTCAGTTGGGTGACCATATCTTGGGTTAGAGTAACCACTATTGCTTACACCTGCTTGAACTCTAACAAACGGCCAAGATGTTCCAGCAAATTTGCAGTAAGTATAATTTGCCCATTCGCCGTAAATAACGCTTACGTTTTCGCAAGTAAGTTGTGGAGCATCTGCTATGGTGCTACCATCAACGTCGATAGTTTTACCACTATTACCTATAAGCATACCTGCTCTACGATAAGCGTACCATTGATAAGAAGAAGTCGCGTCACTATAAGCATCTATTCTACAAGCAACAACACAATCTTTCATAAGAATTGTTGCACTACCACTAGCGCCACCGATTACGCCACCAATAGAGTTGTCAAAATCGCCCCATTGAGCAGCAATAGTAGCAGTTTCGTCGATTACGCAGTTTTGATAAACGTGGTTGCCAGACGCCCAACCAACGATACCACCAGCATAGTATTGATAGTCTGCAATATTTGCATTTTTGATAGTAACGTTTTCAAAAACACACTCGCCAAACGCTGTAGCAGCAACACCACCGCATATAGCCGACTCGCCAGAAATGTTAACGCCGTCTAACGTTAAATTTTTAATAGTAGCATTTTCAATTAAACCAAATAGTCCTAATCCAAGGTCATTGTAATAGTACCCATTATTTAGTTCCCAAGTGTTTTGGTTAAGGTTGTAAATAGTATGCCCTTGACCATCAAAAACACCGCTAAATGCTTTTTCGAACCTATAACTACCGATTGGGTCGAAGGCAACAGCCTCACCCTCTTCGTTTTCAATATATAAATTGATATCTGTTTCTAGTTTAATAGTTTGACCTTCGAAAGTCGTGCTCCAAGTAGATGGAATTTCAGCCTCGTCGATAGGTGCAACTACTACAAAATCATTATCAACGGCAGTTTGATAGTCAATACCTTCGATTAAACTTCGTAAACCGGCAAACGCTTCTGCACTTTCTATGGCAAGTTCAGGTTCGTTAGGATTATACCAAGAAGTATCTATTGTTCCGTCAAAAGCATCAGGTTCAACTTCACCTAGGTCGTAATCACTACCAAAATCATCTGCTTCATAACTATATTGACTAGCATATACTTTAAGTTCAAATGAATCGCCGATAGATAAGCCTTGATATTCGTCACCTGCTTCTTCGTTCATTCTAAGCGCGATAGTCACAATTACGCTTCCAACTGCTTCGTCTTCAAGTGCTACTGAATTTTCTGGAAGTAATACGCCAAAACCTGCGCCGTCTTGATTAGCAAGCAAATCCGCTAGAGTCCCTACAGGAACAGCATTTTTGATATCTGCACGGCCTAGAACTTTTGCAGTTTCGAAATAATAAACGTCGATAACGTCTGCTAAATCCGAAACTTCGCCAGTAGGTGCTACAACTAGGTTGTACTTAAATGCTAAACTGCCTTCGTTTGCTACTTTAATATGTTTAGAAATAGTATAGCCTGGTTCTAGATTTTCGTAGGTGAAAACAGAGCCATCTTCAAAACTAGTCCAGTCATCTTGTACTGGGTTTTTTGCACCATTCATCCAGTATGCTTTTACTTTAAGCGAGCCACTTGCAATAATATTGCCTTGAGAAGATGAAGAATCACTAAACCAAGCGAAAGTTGAGCCTAATAGTAGTGCCATACAAACTAATATTGCCATAACGTTAACGGCAATAAACTTTAATCCTTTTCCTTTCATTTTATTCTCCTTACGTTTATATTTTTTGTTTTTATATTTAACTTTTATATGTTTAACTTAAAGCAAATGTTTGCTTTAAGACGTTTTTGCATTAGTAGAGTTATTTTTAATATTGTTTTCCTTGTTCTCTAAATCTTTAATTTTGTTTTTTAACGCTTCTATTTCGGTATCGTATTCTTCGTTACTTTTTTTTGAACCGATAAATTTCCCCACTTTAACGCTAAAAAATATTATTAAAAGAACACAAGGCGTTAATATACTGATAAAATAGCCTTTTGGTGTTTTCATAAAATTAAAAACTTTGCCTATTTTTATTAGTTTTTTAGAATACACGCCTAAAACCTTATCAGGTGTTGCAAGCGCTTGGTCGCTTTCCCCTGTGTTAATACCATAAGTAACGTATCCAGCAAGCCTGCCTTCCTTTGTGTACTTTATTTCTCTAATTTTGTGTGTTAGGGTTTTTCCATAACTATCTTTGTTTGAAGATATAAACGTTATAACGTCGCCTACTTTTAGCGCAGATATATCATCGATTTTCTTAACGACCACAACGTCGCCTACGTTAAAGAATATTTCTTCGTCTTGGCTTAGGTCTGATTTGCTCATAGAATCGCTGTTAACGATAAGTAGTTTAACGCCGAATATTTCTTTCCCATTTTGCTCACTACTAAATGATGAAAAAACGCATAATCCAACTACAAAGAAAGCAAGAACAAAACTAATCCAAGCAAAAACGTTAATAACTGTATCAAACTTGCTACGTTTATTTGTTTTTTCTTTCACAAAACTTTTCCTTTTTTATACGCCACTAAAAGTGACGTGATTATTTATTAAATTTCACCATAAAAACAAAAAAGGGTGAATACCACCCTAATTCTATCATTCAAATTATATGTGTATTGCACATATTTGTCAAATGAAATTAAGGGTTTTGTTAAAATATTTTTATGAAATTCGGGGAAAATTTTAAAAAATTTAGACATGAAGTTAATTTATCGCAAAAAGATGTTGCTAAATCATTAGGAATTTGCCAATCAAACATTAGCGATTGGGAAAACGACATTTCAAGACCCGACTACGAAAAACTAATCGAATTATCAAAACTATACGACGTTTCTGTTTGCGACCTTCTAGGCATAGAAGATAAATAATTTCAAAAATTCTTTAACCTTTCTTGTTTTACAAATGATAAGACATTATAGTAAAATAATTTACTAATGTCAAATAAATTTCAATGATTTTAATAAATATATTTACTATTTTTTAACATTAAAAAAACCTTGCTTATTTGCAAGGCTTTTTTGTTTTATGAATATTTAATTAGTGATTTTTGGGCACTAATAACGCTATCGTATTTTTTTATGGCGATTAGCGCAAATATCACCGCACCAAAAGACGCTTCTTCTTGATGAACGGGCGTTTTTAGTTTTGCGGAGAAAATTTGTTCTAGCACTTTTATAAGATATGGATTTTTTCTAACGCCGTTGCCAGAGCCAACTAACGAAATCTTTTTATCTTTCATAAGAGCATACATATCGTATAGTTCTTTTGCCATACCTATTAGCACGGAAGAAGTAAATTCACTAGGGTTAAAGTTTTCGGTTGTAATGCCGTTAAAACTGCCCTTTATGCTTTGGTCTGCCCTACTGCCCGCAAAGCGCGTGTCGCAAACGATAGTTGGGTTATCTATCCTAGAAAGCATTTTGCCCATAATTGCATATACTTCTTCTTCGGTTATATCAGTTTTATAACTTATAATTTGTTTATAAAACTCTTTAAGAAGTGAATACGCCCTACCGCCACATAGTGCACAACCTACGATTAGGTTTTTATTTTCAAAATACGGTCTTGTTTCTACGTTTGGTGCGATAATATTTTTATCGCTTACAATAGAAACTTGGCTACCAGTTCCTACGTTTACAAGAAGGTCGTTTTCGGTGCAAGATGATAAAACGCTTGCTTGATTATCGCCTATTGCAACGCTAACGGGAATACCTTTATAATAGCCTGCAATACTAAACTCATCGGTAGTGTTTGATACGTAGTCATAGTTTAGGGTTTTGGTTTTATTGTCGTAGCATCCAAAACTTGCGAGGTTTGTGGTGTGAATTAGTGGAGATTTTAAGCCACATAATTGCATTACTAAATAATCGGCGATAGTGCAAAACCCTTTTGCCGTTTTAGGAACTAAACCATTTTCTCTATTATAAAAATCCGTAACACAGCCGTAGCCCGAATAACTATCAAGGAATTTAGCGTAAGTGGTTCCTTTATACTCTAAATCACCCCTTTTATCTTGCCAAATATAGAGTGGACTAACAGCCTTTCCGTTTTGGTCGAAATACACTATTCCGTGCATTTGCCCCGTAACGCCGATTGCCGAAACTCCGTCTTCTAGTAGTTCGCCAAGAATATCCATTGATATGCTTATGATTTTATCTACGTCTTGTATCTTCTCAAACTCGTTTTGTGTTTTTATAAAAGAATTGCTATTTTTTGTTATCGATTTTATTACTTTACCACTATCAGCGTCAAGTAATATCCCGCTAATACCCGTGGTGCCCACGTCTAATCCTATCGCTTTCATATTAACAACCTATCGTAGTAGAATTTAAGTCTAATCTTGTAATAATGTCTTGTTGAATTTCTGGTGATAAATCCAAGAAGTTTACAAACGTGCCGTGTATTCTCATAATATAAACACCACTTGGCGCGTATTTTTTTGGATTTGCTAGCACTTTTCTAAGCGTTTCAGGCGTGGTCACGTTAACGTATAAATAGAACGGAGAAACACCCTTTTGATATTCGTTAAAGAATAATGGCGAAATAACGTTATTAGCAAACTCAACGCCTTTTTCTTCGTACGTTTTGCCGTTAAAGAATTTTGGGTCTATACCTAGGTGCGAAGCATAACCGCCATTAAATTTTTCAAATGGTAATTTCATATTAGAAAGCAATCTAAACCCAAGCCCGTTAGATGCCTCGCCGTAAAGTGGGTCTACGCCATAGCCAAGCATATCACGACTCTTTCTTCCGTCCGGCGTTGCGCCTACCCAGTAGCCGTAAGTTAAGTGTGTTGAAGGACTTGAAAAGTCAGG
>JAZLCK010000022.1:0-27183 GCA_045614165.1 Christensenellaceae bacterium
CTCGACAAGCAAAAAGATGAGATAGACCTTTTTGGTCATCGAAGTTTTTTGCGCAGTCAGTAAACGCAGTATTGCGCAGTTTATGCTTGTTTATGTAAGAAATATGTTAGAAACAAGCAAGACAAGGCTCGACAAGCAAAAAGATGAGATAGACCTTTTTGGTCATCGAAGTTTTTTGCGCAGTCAGTAAACGCAGTATTGCGCAGTTTATAACTTATTTTTGTAAGAAATATGTTAGAAACAAGTGTGGCTAGGCTCGTGAAGTATTTTGGCTGAGATTAGCCTTTTTGGCTATCGAAGTCAAAATGCTAAACAGTTAACGCCACCACACGCCGTTTATAACTTATTTCTTTGGATTTTGCCACTTATAGTCTTAGGAAGTTCGTCTCTAAACACTACTACTCTTGGATATTTGTATGGAGCGGTGTGGTCTTTAACGTATTTTTGGATTTCTTTCTTTAATTCTTCGCTCGGGGTAGTGCCTTTGACTAGAACGATACTTGCTTTTACAACTTGGCCACGAACTTCATCGGGAACGGCTGAAACGCCACACTCTAAAACGTAAGGGAGTTCCATAATAACGCTTTCGATTTCGAAAGGTCCGATACGATAGCCACTAGACTTAATAACGTCGTCTACCCTACCAACGTACCAAAAATATCCGTCTTCATCACGCCAAGCGGTGTCGCCCGTGTGGTATAGGCCATCGTGCCAAGCATCGTTTGTTCTATCTTTGTCTTTATAATATTCTCTAAATAGTCCACAAGGAACGCTTTTATCGGTATGAATAACGATTTCGCCAACTTCGCCCGTAGGAACAGGGTTGCCGTCTGCATCGACGATATCCACGTCGTATTGTGGGTTGGCTTTACCCATAGCGCCGATTTTTGGCGTGGTGCCAACAAGGTTTGCGATTGCAAGGGTGGTTTCGGTTTGACCAAAGCCTTCCATTATTTCTAAGCCGGTGGCTTCTTTAAATTTATTAAACACTTCTGGGTTAAGCGCTTCGCCCGCAGTAGTCATATGGTGGATAGAAGAAAGGTCGTATTTAGATAGGTCGCCACGGATTAACATACGGAGCATTGTTGGTGGAGCGCAGAACGTTGTGATGTTATATTTTGCGAACATTGGTAAAAGGTCGTTTTCATCAAACCTATCAAAATCGTAAACGAACACAGCCCCTTCGCATAGCCATTGGCCATAGAGTTTGCCCCAAAGCGATTTACCCCAACCTGTATCAGAGATGGTTAGATGTAGCCCGTCTCTTTCGCAACAATGCCAATATTTAGCCGTTACGTAATGCCCTAACGCGTAGGTGTGTTTGTGCGCTGCCATTTTTGGATTGCCCGTCGTGCCAGACGTAAAGAACATAAGTGCAAGGTCATCGCCACAAGATGCGTTTTCTTCTCTATCAAACTTGCCAGAGAACAGCACGTATTCTTTATCGAAGTCTAGCCACCCGTCTTTCGCGCCACCTACCATTATAAGTTTTTCTACGCCCGAACATTTTTTAGCGGCGTTTTCAGCGTAGGTATAAGTGTCGCCGGATGCCGTGCAAACGATTGCTTTAACGCCGGCTGAATTATACCTATATTCAAAGTCGTGTTCTTTTAGTTGGTTGGTTGCAGGGATTGCAACAGCGCCAAGTTTGTGGAGCGCAACCATACAGAACCAGAACTGATAGTGACGTTTTAGAACAAGCATAACCTTATCGCCACGCTTAATTCCCAAAGAAGTAAAGTAATTAGCAACTTGGTTGGATGCTCTTTTTATATCCTTAAAAGTAAATCTTCTTTCCACTTTGTTTTTATCAAGGTGGAGCATTGCAAGTTTATCTGGGTATTTTTCGGCGATTTCATCAACGATATCAAACCCAAAGTTAAAGGTATCGGTGTTCTTAAAGTTGATTGCTTTTAATCTGCCGTCAACGCCATCAATGGTTTCTACAAACTTTTCGCAAACAAGGTTTTCGCTTTTTTTAGCAGCCATAACGCTTTTTCTAACAACGGTTTCGGTTGAGTTATCCCCACTCATTACGACTGCAACGAAGGTGCAGTTTTTTCCACCGATTGCTATCATTCCGTGTGGCAAAGAAGAATTATAGTAAATGCTATCGCCTTCAGATAAAACTTCTACGTGGTCGCCTACTTGAACTTTTAGTTGCCCACTTAAAACAAGGTCGAATTCTTGGCCACTATGCGTGGTTAGGTGAATAGGTTTGTTTTGTTGGCTTGGCGAATATTCGTAGGTAACGTAATAAGGCTCTGCAAGTTTATCTTTAAATTTAGGCGCAAGGTTTGCTATGTCAATGCCGTCTTCTTTGGCGGTTTCTTGACCTTTGCCTTTTCTAGTCACGGTGTAAGTAGAAAGTTTTGCACTTTTACCTTCTAAAAGTTCGGTCATTTCAACGCCAAACGCTAGTGCGCATTTATGAATAAACGAAAAAGGAATATCTTCTTTCCCGCTCTCATAAGAAAGATATTGCGATTCGCTCACGTTGGTTTTTTCAGTCATTTCGGGTATGGAAAAGCCCATAATCTCGCGTAGTTCCTTAATTCTTGTTGCGACTTCCGATAACTGATTTAAAGTGTTAAAAGTATTCATAACAAATTCTCCCGTTGGGTTTATGAAAAAATAAAAAACCCGTCTCGTTTTTTTGAGACGGGTATTAAATACTCGCGGTACCACTCAAATTGTAGTTTACACTACCACTTTAGAGTCTAACAACTCCTATGCACTGACGTAGCAAACACGGAAAGCGCCTACTTGGCTGTGTATTACCTTTTGGACTTTCGGCTCGGAAGTGATAAGATTTCTATCAGTTTTTATCGGGATTTCACCAGCCCCGACTCTCTGTGAAAACGCGAAAATAGAACCCGTCTTCGTCATAGCCTTTGATTAAGTTAAGTTGATTTTAACACTTAAAAAAAACTATGTCAAGCAATTTTTACGTTTTTTTAAATTTTTCGTGAAAACTATACGGCCTTGCGCGCTAAAATTTTTGCTTTGATTTTATAATTAAAAATTCTTTTATTTCTATTGACAATTAGTTTTTAAGGTGCTAGAATATTCTTAACAAATGCAGAGAGCAAAAATTAGTAGGTTGGAAAGAACTTTTAGAGAGTTGTCGTGTGGTGCAAGACAATGGGGGCGTCCTTCTGAATTCGTTTTGTTAGCAGTGCGCTGAATAAGATTTTTCTTTAGTAGGATGCAACGGGTGTTCCCGTGATAGAACTAGGGTATGCAGTACCCGATAAGGTCAGTATTGTGAAATGCTGATAAACTGAGGTGGTACCACGGGATTAAAACAACTCGTCCTCTGTATTCGATTATGGAATACAGGGATTTTTTATTTTAACAAGTAAATTAAGTGCAAACTGATTACGTTTTTAGGGAGATAAATAATGGCACAAAACTATTATCAAAAAGAAATTGAAGCAATGCCTATTGAAGAAATGAGAAAACTTCAATCGGAAAAACTTGTAAAACAAGTTAAGCACGTTTACGAAAACGTTGCATACTATCGCGACCTTATGGACAAAAAAGGCGTTAAACCCGAAGATATTAAGGGTATAGAAGATTTACATAAATTGCCTTTTTTAACCAAAGCCGATTTGCGTGATGCGTATCCTTACGGGCTTTTAGCAAAACCATTAGAAGATTGCGTTCGTATTCAATCTACTTCTGGTACAACTGGCCGTAGAGTTGTTGCTTTTTATACTCAAAAAGATATTGAACTATGGGAAGATTGTTGTGCGCGTGCGATAGTTGCCGTTGGTGGAACTAAAAAAGACGTGTGCCAAGTTGCTTACGGCTACGGATTGTTCACGGGTGGCCCTGGTCTTAACGGTGGCTCTCATAAGGTAGGTTGCTTAACACTACCTATGTCTTCGGGCAACACAGACCGCCAAATTCAATTTATGATGGACCTTAATGCAACTATTATTTGCTGTACCCCGTCTTACGCTGCGTATATCGGTGAAACCTTAAAAGAAAAAGGCTATAAACCACAAGATATCCCACTAAAAGCAGGTATTTTCGGTGCTGAACCTTGGACGGATGAAATGCGCAAGAACATAGAAGAATTACTTGGTATTAAAGCATACGATATTTATGGCCTAACGGAAACTTCGGGCCCCGGAGTTGCTTTTGAGTGTAGTGCGCAATCGGGTATGCACATTAACGAAGACCATTTCTATGCCGAAATTATCGACCCTGAAACGGGCGAAGTTTTACCAGAAGGCTCTAAGGGCGAACTTGTATTTACTTCGCTTGACAAAGAAGCGTTCCCACTACTTCGTTATCGCACAAGAGATATTTGTGTGCTTTCACGCGAAAAGTGTTCTTGTGGCCGTACGCTAATTAAAATGGCTAAACCTATGGGCAGAACGGACGATATGCTTATTATTCGTGGCGTTAACGTGTTCCCAAGCCAAATCGAAACAGTTTTACTAAACGAAGGCTACCAACCAAACTATCAAATCGTGGTTGATAGAGTGAATAACAACGACACGTTTGACGTTAACGTTGAATTAACCCCAGAACAATTCACCGACAAGGTTGGCGAAGTGCTTGCAATGGAAAAAGCGCTTGCAAACGCTATGAAAACCATGCTTGGCATTAACCCAGCGGTGCATTTAGTTGCCCCTAAAACGATAGCGCGAAGCGAAGGCAAAGCCGTGCGCGTTATCGATAAACGTAAACTTATTTAATAGGAGGGTAAATTATGGCTATAAAACAATTAACCGTTTTTGTTCAAAACAGCAAAGGAACGATTGTTTCTGTCACGGATATATTATCAAAAAATAACGTTAATATTAGGGCTCTTTCTATCGCAGAAACCAAAGACTTTGGTATTTTGCGCCTAATTGTAAACGATAACGACCTTGCTACTAAACTTTTAAGCGAAAACGACTATTTAATTAAATCAATCGACGTTATTGGCGTTAAAATCGGCGACAACGTTGGCGAACTTACTTCTTTGCTTGCCGTTTTAGAAAAAGCAAACATAAACGTTGAATATTTATACGCGTTTATGGCAAGAACGGAAAAACACGCTTACGTTGTTTTAAGAGTTGAAAACAACGATTTAGCCGAAAACGTGCTAACGGGTGCAGGGTTTAAACTTATTAGCGAAGCAGACGTTGCTAAACTTTAATATTAAAACTATAAATTAAAAGAGTTGACCATTTTTTTGGTCAACTCTTTTTTTATTTTTTATAACGTAATTTCGGTCACGAAAATATCGTTTTTGCTGCCGAACTTCATACAGAACTTATAGTCCCACCACTCTGGTGGATTAGTTTGCATCCACTCCGATGCGAAAACAAAGGCTTTTTTCTTGTCTTCCATACTAAAACAACCAAAGTTTCCTAGTCTAGCGCCACGATTTGGCACAACTATTTTTTCGGTTTCTTTTATTAAGCACATTTTTTCGGCATCAAACTCTGCGATAAATAGCGGTGCACGATGCCTAAAAACGTGGTCGTTATCCGCACCCTTTCTAGTATAAACCAAATAAAGTTTATCTTCTAAGGTTATCCAATGCGTTTGAGTAAAGTAGTTGCCAGAGTGTTCGCCATTATCCCAAAGAAGTTGTTTTGGTTTTTCGTAGTTAAGCCCGTCTTTACCCTTGGTTACGTAACCAGACTCGCTATTTCTAATTGATAAAAGGTATTCTCCGTTAAACTTAACTATACTTGGCTCGCACAAGCCGTGCAATACGTCTACCGTTAACGGCTTACCCACTTCTTTAAACACTAAGTCTGTGCCGTCGAACTCGCAACGCATAACGCTTGCAGACCAATATCTGCCTGCCTTGCCAGATTTTTGTGCTTTATTAAGGTGATGAATAGGTATTAAAATATCGCCGTTATCTAGTTCTAAACATTGGCTACTGCCTGCCCCACAAGAATAATACGTTTCTTGCTCGTCTTTAGGCATTATCAAGGTTTTGTATGGCGTAAAGTCGTTTTCTTCTTCATCCCAAACGGCATAGGCAGAATATTCTGGAATAGGATATTCGTAAATATAGCCTTTATCGTTAAAATAACTATCTGTAAGACCAATTAAAATAAATTTTCCAGTTTTTTTATGGTAAAAAGGCGTTACGTCTACAAAAGCGGTTTGCGTGCCTTCTACTTCACCCTTTCTTCTGTTTAGGTTTTTAGAAAGTTTTAAAGGAGACCAAGTTTTTCCCCCGTCTTTCGTAACCGAATACATAACGCCAAAAAACACGTCGCTACCGCTAAGTAGTAGTGGCATAAGCGCCATTACGCCATAGCCATCTGGCCTAATTGCGCCCCTAGGTGCAACCATACATTTTTCGCCGTTAAAATTAGTTTCTATTGTTTGCCATTTAATATTCATAGCATTTGCTCCTGGGTTTCTTGTTATACTATATATTATAGCACTAGACATTAAAAAAAACTATAACAAAATTGCTATATTTTGTAGCAATCTTGCCATAGTTTTTGCTTTTTATTTTATAACTTTATTTGTTTTCTTCTAAACTATCCGATAAGTTAGGAAGTCCGTTCTTTTTTGAAAAGTGTTCTTTGGTTAGGCTTATAACCACTTTTGACAATACAACTAACGCAATTAGGTTAGGTAGAGCCATAAGCGCATTAAAGCAATCGGCAACTAACCATACCACGTCTATACTAGCAACTGCGCCGATAAACACGAACGCTACGTAAACAAGTTTATAAACGTTTACGGCAATTTTTCTGTGCTTACTGAAAACGTAGCCTACACAAACTTCGCCATAATACGCCCAACCAAGAATTGTTGAAAGCGAAAAGAAGATTGTTGCGATAGCAACGCCGTATTGCCCAACTAGTGGGATTGCTTCGTTAAACGCCGTGCTACTAAGTGCTGCGCCGTTTAGTTCTGGGTTTTTGTTTGCTACGCTGAAAATTCCTAAATAAGTGTCCGAAGTTAAAACAACCAAAGCCGTCATTGAGCAAATAATTATAGTTGTCGCGAATACTTCGAACATGCCCCACAAACCTTGTTTAACAGGGTCTTTTGTAGAAGATGCAGCGTGCGCGATAGGTGCAGAGCCTAAGCCTGCTTCGTTAGTGAACACGCCCCTACCAACGCCAAAGCGCATTGCAGAGAAAATTCCGTAGCCTGCCACGCCACCGATAGCCGACTTAAAGTTAAACGCTTCGGTAAAGATAAGCGCAAACGCGTTTGGAATTTTTGTTATGTTTATGCCAAGTGCAACAAGGCAAACTAGCACGAAGAAAATTGCCATTGATGGAACGATTTTTTCGTTAACCGATGCAATTCTTTTAACGCCACCTAAAATAACTAATGCAACTAAAATGGTTAATACTGCACCCGTTATCCAAGGCGCGATGTTAAGCGAAGAGTTCATAACGCCCGAAATAGCGTTTGATTGAGTGGCGTTGCCTGTTCCGATACAAGCAATCATTGCAAAGATAGCAAAAACTACTGCAAGCCATTTTGCTTTTAAGCCTTTACTTATGTAATACATAGGCCCACCAGCCCACGCGCCTTCTTCGTTCTTTTCTCTAAATTTAAGCGAAAGCACGATTTCGGCATATTTTGTCACCATACCTAAAAGCGCACTTATCCACATCCAGAAAATTGCGCCAGGGCCACCTGCAACAAGCGCCGTTGCAACACCCGCGATACTACCCGTTCCAATAGTGCCTGCAAGTGCAGTAGTCACCGCTTGGAATGGCGAAACACTCCCACTTTCTTTAACGTGTTGCGATTTATCGAATAAACTACCAACGGTGTTTTTCATTGCATAGCCAAAACGACGGAATTGAAGAGCCCTACTTCTAATCGTTAAAAACGCCCCTACCGCAATCAATAACACCATCATCACTACGCTTAAAATGTTGCTATAAATAAAGTTTAAAATCTTTTCCATATTATACCCTGCCGTTTTCGTTAATTTAATTAAACCGCAAATTGCACCGATAACATATTAGCACAAGTTTAACTCGTAGTCAAAGCATATAAATTTTTTTGACTAATTCTATTATATTTTTGGCTACTTTCATAATAAGCCAAGCGTTAGGGGTATGGTTTTGCTAATTTTATAAGAAAAAAGTCGCTAGCGTTAGCGACTTTTTCGTTTTATTCTTCTACGATTTTTACAACGGCTTTCCAAATGCTGTTGTTTGAGCCATAGCGTTCGCAAATTTTGTAGTTATACCACTCTGGTGGATTGGTTTGCATCCACTCTGCCGTGACTAACCAACTTTCAGTATCCGATACGTCGGTTATGTTAAAGTTGCCAAGCCTTGCGCCTAGTTCTGGAACAAGTATAACTTCGGTTGATTTTATTAAGCATAGGTTATCTTCATCAAAACGCGCCATAAACATCGGTGCACGATGACGGAAAACGTGGTCGTTATTAGCGCCTTTTCTAGTGTAAGCAAGATACAACCCGTCCTTAAAGCGTAGCCAGCGTTGTTGCGTCATATAGTTTTCAAGCATAGTGCCGTCATCCCACATCCAAGTGATTGGCTCACTATAACTTAGTCCGTCGGTAGAGATTGCAAGTAGCCCTCTATCTTCGGCACGGATAGTCATATAGTATTTATCGTTTAGTTTAGCAATAGATGCTTCGGAATAGCCGAACCCCGTGTTTTCGGTAAACCTATCGCCAACTTGTTTAACTTCGAATTTTTCGCCATCGAACGAAAGTATCATAGTCCAGATATGATAACGTTTTTCACCTTTAAGCGCGCCGTAGAAATTAATTAGCACGTCGCCGTTATCAAACTCAATAGGTTGACCAAACGGTGAAAAACAATCGGCTTCGAAAGGAAGTTTTAATTCTATTGGCTCTCCTATATAGTCGCCCGTATCTTTATCCCTAAAAATGTAGTACGGATAGCCAAGGTGAACAGAAGGCCAACCACCGTTTCTTAATATCACGTCGTTTTCATCGTAAAGGGCTTTCATTATTAAACATATAAACTTGCCTTGTTTTTTGTGATAAAACGTAGACTTTTTAAAAAACGTTTCTCTGCCCGTTTCGGTTTTCTTTGAAAAACAGCGCATAACCTTTGGCTCGCCGAAAGTTTTACCGCCATCTAGACTTTTAACGCAGTATTCATCGTAAAAAGTGTCGCTACCATTCATTTTAAGCATAGTGTAAGATAAAAACGCCACGCCATCATCTAAAATCGTGATGTCTGGGTTTACCTTGCAGAACACTCCGTCGTGCCCGGGGAACATACTATTTCTTTCGTAATAAATTTTTAGGTCTTTCATAATTTTCTCCTCTAAATTTTTCGCTCGTCATTTATCTCTACTTGGATTAATATTATTTTCGCATTGTTTTTCTCGTTGTTGTTTTTTATATAGTTTAGTCCACGTAATGGTCATTATAATTACCATATACATACTATAAATATTGCTACATAAATAAGTTATTTCTTGCACTCCGTTTTTAATTATAACGTCTATCCACATATATAGGCTTAGCGATTGATAAAATATTTGTATGTACGGGCTTTCTATAAATGCGAACATCGTTAAAATGGTTAGTGCTATTCCAAGAACAAAAGTAAAAGAGTCTAGAATAGGCGAACTCGAACCAGGTAACTTAGAATTTACCATATAAATAACGGTTGAGGCAACAATTATCAATAAAAAAAGCAATATTTTTTTTATTGAACTTAATTTCCTAAAAATCGTTGCGTTCCCGTAAGCCCTTCTCTTCCACAAAAAGAACGAAACGGCCGATAAAACCGACTGAAAAAGAGCACTTGCCACTTGTCCATAAAGTCCAGTCATTAGATAGCCTATGCTATAAATTATGCTGTTTACACTTGCAAGCAAAAAACCATATCGGTTCGCTCTAGAGTTTAACAGTAATACTATAACAGTTATAAAAACTGGTAGCATTTTTATAAATTTTTGCTTGAAGATTATGCCGGATATTAAATTTGCAAGCACCATAAGTGTTACTGGTAGCCACTCTTTTAAAATCTTTTTTAGTGTAAAATTATCTTTAATTAAAGTATTCAAAACTATTGACCCTTTGCCTATTCTTCGATTTTAACTATTGCTCTCCAAATTCTATTGTCAGCGCCGTATCGCATAGGAATTTCGTAGTTATACCACTCTGGTGGCCAAGTTTGCATCCACTCTGCCGTGACTAACCAACTTTCAGTATCCGAAACGTCGGTCACGTCGAAATTACCAAGGCGTGCACCTAGTTCTGGAACAAGTATAACTTCGGTTGATTTTATTAAGCATAGGTTATCTTCATCAAAACGCGACATAAACAATGGTGCGCGGTGACGGAAAACGTGGTCGTTATTCGCGCCACGGCGGGTATATGCTAGATACAACCCGTCCTTAAAGCGTAGCCAACGTTGTTGCGTATTGTAATTTTCTAAAACGCTACCATCGTCCCACTTCCAAACCATTGGTTCGCCGAAGTTAAACCCGTCGTTTGAAACGGCTAGATATCCGTTTTCATCGGCACGGAGCGTGAAGAAATATTTATCGTTTAGTTTAGCAAGCGATGGCTCTGCAAAGCCCCTTGCTAGTTTATCGCACACAACGGGCATACCTAGTTTTTTAAGTTTAAGATTAGCCCCGTCAAAAGAAAATAAAGCCGTGTAGCAACCCGATAGTTCGGCGTTTGCATTTTCGCCGTAAAAAGATAGCATTACGTCGCCGTTTTCATATTCAATCGGTTGACCAAACGGAAGAACAGAAACGTCTTGCAAGTCCTTAATAATAATCGGTTTGCTAACGTAGTCACCCTTTTCGTAATCGAAAATCGTATATGCAGAGAGAGTGACTCCGTTGCCGTTTTTGATAATCGGGTGATTGTCGTCTTTATAAAATATATAAGCGCCTACAGATACGAACGTGTTAGTTTTTTTATGATAAAACGCGCAAGTTGAGCAATAAACTTGTCTAACACCATCGTTAATCGATTGAAACAAAGTAAGTTTTTTTGGCGTGTTAAAGGTTTTACCGCTGTCGCTACTTATAGCAATATAAGAGTCGTTAAAAACGTCGCTACCCGAAAGGTTTAGCATTGTGTAAATGAGCATAGCCCTATCGTCATCTGCTTTAATAATTTTAGGGGTAGTTTTGCAAAACTTTTTGTCAAAGCCCTTAAAAAATTCTTGCCTTTCGTAATAGATTTTTAAATCTTTCATCTTGCGCTCCAAATATTAGGGGTAAATATATTCTAGCATTTATTTATACCAAAATCAACTGCTTTTATTATAATAAAACTGCCATTTTTAAATTTAATATTGCTAAAAATTAAAAACAAGACGGAATTAAAATTTCGCATCTTGTTTCTTCGTTTTTATTGCGTTATTACTTTGAGTTTTATTTTAGCCGTTTCTTCTGGCGAAATTTTTATCGTTACCGAATATTCGCCAACGCTTTTAATGTTCGTGTCTAAAATAATCTTTTTCTTATCAATATCATAGCCCATATCGAATAGTTTTTCGGCAACTTCTTTATTAGTCACACTTCCAAAAAACTTGCCGTTAGCCCCACATTTAACCGACAATGTCACTTCTTTGCCGTTAATGGCGTTTTTGAGTTCTTTGTTTTTCTTTAATTCTTCTGCTCTATGAAATTCTTGTGCCTTTTTTTGTGCCTTGTTTTCGTTAAGCGCACTAGCATCGGCAAACTTCGCAAGTCCGTTTTTAATTAAAAAGTTTTTTGCAAAACCATCTTTTGCTTCTATAACGTCGCCTGCTTTTCCAGAGCCTTTTACGTCTTTAAGTAAAACTACTTTCATTTTTCTCTCCCGTTATTGTGCTTTTATTTTTACTATATATTTGTTTTTGATTTCTTTTGGGTGGTATTGCGTTTTAGAAGTGCGAAGCCCTATATCACCGCAGTCTTCTTCTCTATTTATTTCGGTTATGCCTTTTTTTATAACTTCTTTTATAAATAGATTAGCAAGCGTTGGGTAAACCCCACTATATTTTGTTAACGCCTTTTCTACGTGCACGATAAAAGTGTTTTTTATTTTCTCTCCGCACGATAGCGCAATAACCTTTCCACCTATTTTTATTACAACGCCTTCGTTTTCTAGCCTGTCAAGGTTTTTAACGTATTCGATTATTCGCTTGTTTTCCGCCTTTTCGTAATATGCGCTTAAAGATTTTCCTTTTTTATACTCTTTTAAGAAAGTTTTTATGCCTTTAATATCGGCTTTTTCTATCTTCTTAAACTCAAAGTTTGGGTATAAACTCTTGAACTTGTTTATATGGTTTCTTTGCCCCGAATATTTTTTGCCCGTAAGCGTACTAAACGCGTTAGCGTCGTAGATATAATCGCTCCAATCCCTATTAAAAAAACTCTCTAACGTGGGGAACTTTTGCTTAAAATACTCTAATCTTTGTTCATCTAGGTAAGAAAAGGTTAAATCTTTGCCCGCTTTAAGCGTTATAGCGTAGATTTTTTCTAGCGCACCTTCTACGTCTTTACCCATAGGGTAATAGTAAACGTCTTTTAGTTCTTTGTTGGTTTCTTTTAGAATAAGCGTGTCGTTATAAACGGCGTATTTTACCTTAAACTCATCACGCCACAAGAACTTAACGCCAACCGAAATATCGCAAAACTCTATTTTAGATTGCTCATAAAACTTTTTTAGGTGCAAAGAGTTTTTTTCTAGGTTGTTAAATTTTAGCATTTTCTCTTTACTTACCCAAAACTAATCGGCGTTCTTTTTAAGAATTTCTATAAGGTCGGCTAGTCTATCTAAATCGTCACGCGTATAGTAGTCGATATAAATTCTGCCCTTGTTATCGTTGCCGATAGCATTTACTTTCGTGCCTAAAACGCGTTGCATATCCACGATAAGTTCTTTTAGTTCTACGGATAGTTCTGCGCGTTGTTTTTTCTTTAATTTTTCTTCTGGTGGTGTGAAATAATCTTTAACAAGTTTTTCGGTATCACGAACAGAAAGCCCTTCTTTTATAATCTTGTCAGCCATTTTCTTTTGGTCAAGACCGGGGATTGTGATAATCGTTCTAGCGTGGCCGGCTGAAAGTTCGCCTTTTTCTACCATTTTGCAAACTTCTGGGCTTAGGGTTAATAGCCTTAAAGTGTTGGCAATGGCTGGGCGCGATTTACCGATACGGTCGGCTAAATCTTCTTGGGTTAAGCCGTAATCATCCATAAGCGACTTCATTGCGGTTGCCGCTTCGATAGGATTAAGGTCTTCTCTTTGTAAGTTTTCGATTAAAGAGATTTCTTTAATTTGGCGTTCGGTGTAGGTTTTAACGATAACGGGAACTTTTTCTAGCCCTGCAATTTTACTTGCCCTAAAACGCCTTTCACCCGCGATTATCATATACCTATCGCCACTCTTGTTTACAATGATAGGCATTATAACGCCGTGCTTTTTAATAGAAGACGCTAGTTCGTTAAGCGCGTTTGGTTCAAACGCTTTTCTTGGCTGATTTGGGTTAGCGAAAATCTTTTCTACTTCGATTTCCGTTACGCCTTGCTTTCCACTAGGTTGGTTTTCTTCTTCAAAGAGTAGGCTTTTGCCGTAATCACTTTCCGTTTCCGAAAATAATGCCGAAAGCCCTCTACCTAAACCTCTGTTTTTATTCATAATAACTACTCCGTTTTATCTTAAATTTTGTTTTTCGTTTTTGGTTGTTTTGCTAAAAATTCTTCTGTAAGCGCTAAATAAGTTTTTGCACCCACACACTTGGTATCGTGTAGCATAATAGGAACGCCGTGGCTAGGCGCTTCGGCAAGGCGCACGTTTCTAGGTATAACCGTGTCGTAAACTGCTTTTTGGAAATATTTTTTAATTTCGCTAGCAATCTCTTTGGAAATAAGCGCACGCTTGTCGTTCATCGTTAGCACAACGCCTTCTACTTTAAGGGTTGGGTTAAGGTGCTTAACAACTAACCTAATAGTGTTCATTAGTTGGCTAAGCCCTTCTAACGCGTAGTATTCGCTTTGGATAGGAATAATAACCGTATCCGAACCTGCTAACGCGTTGATAGTTAACAGCCCAAGCGATGGTGGGCAGTCTATCGTAATAAAATCGTATGAATTTCTAGCCTTTTCTAGCGCGTTTCTTAAAACGTGTTCTCTATTTTTAACGTAAACAAGTTCTACTTCGGCCCCCGCTAGGTCTATGTTAGAAGGCAAAATATCTAGCCCGTTAACACAGGTTTTTAGCACGCAGTCTTCTAATGGCGCATCGTCTATCATAACGTTATACACCGAATTTTTAACTTCGCTTTTAAGTAGCCCAAGTCCGCTAGTCGCGTTGCCTTGTGGGTCTAGGTCTACGATAAGACATTTATAACCCTTGCTTGCAAGGTAAGCAGACATATTTACGCACGTTGTAGTTTTACCTACGCCACCTTTTTGGTTTGAAAAAGCAACAATTTTTCCCATATAATCCCTCGTTTAATCGTTTTGTTGTTTTTTATTTTTCGACTACACGCCTATTCGTTTGCGCCGTCGTCTTTTTTGTCGTTTGTTTCAGTATTTTCAGCCGTTTCGGTTGTTTTGGTTTTCGGCGTTTCTTCTGCCTTAATTTCGGTATCAGTTTCTTCTTTAACGGGTTTAGCCTTTTTTTGTCCCCTTAAAAATGGGTTTTCTGAAAGCGCGCGTTCGTTCTCGTCCATAAACGCCATAATTTCTTCTACCGATTTTCCGTCCATAAGCATATCAACTTCTTCGGTGAATATGGTTTCGCGTTCAATTAAAAGCCTTGCCATATTATCCAAAAGTTTTTTGTTTTTGGTTAGAAGTTCTCTTGCTTTTTTAAGCGCGTTATTGATAATATCGCTAACTTCTTTATCGATAATTGATGCAGTTGCTTCGCTATACGTCACGTGAGATGCCATATCTCTACCGATAAAGATTTCTTTGTCAGAGCCGTACGAAATAGGTCCAACCTTTTCGCTCATACCCCACTCCGTCACCATTAACCTTGCTCGTTTGCTTACTGCTTGAATATCACCACTAGCGCCCGCTGAAATATCTTTAATAATAATTTCTTCGGCAACTCTACCACCAAGCGTCATAACGATATCGTCTAACAGTTTTGCTTTGGTTAGGTGATTGTCGTCGCTATCAGGTCTTGTCATCGTGTAGCCCGCTGCCATACCCCTTGGTATAATCGAAACTTCGTGAACAGGGTCGCAGTTAGGTAAAAGTCTAGCAAGAATTGCGTGGCCGGCTTCGTGATAAGCCGTTATGCGCTTATCAGTTTCGGTCACTAGCCTTGATTTCTTTTGTGGCCCGATTAGAACTTTGTTTATGCCTTCGTATAGGTCTTTGTTGGTTATAAACTTACGATTAGCGCGCGCGGCTAAAATAGACGCTTCGTTAAGTAAGTTTTCTAGGTCTGCCCCACTAAATCCACTAGTCATACGCGCAACGGTTTTAAAGTTTACGTCTGGTGCAAGTGGTTTGTTTCTAGCGTGAACTTTAAGTATTGCTTCACGCCCTCTAACGTCTGGAAGATTAACGTAGATTTGCCTATCAAACCTACCTGGGCGAAGTAGCGCTGGGTCTAAAATGTCCGCACGGTTAGTTGCAGCCATAATTATAATGCCTTCGTTGGTTTCAAAACCGTCCATTTGAACTAAAAGTTGGTTAAGGGTTTGTTCTCTTTCGTCGTGTCCACCGCCCATACCCGTGCCACGTTGACGGCCAACGGCGTCGATTTCATCGATAAACACGATACAAGGCATATTCTTTTTAGCAGTTTCAAATAGGTCTCTTACACGCGACGCTCCCACGCCAACGAACATTTCCACAAAGTCTGAACCGCTTATAGAGAAGAAAGGCACACCCGCTTCGCCCGCAACGGCTTTTGCAAATAACGTTTTACCTGTTCCCGGAGGGCCTACAAGTAATACGCCTTTTGGAATTCTTGCGCCAAGTTCAGAGAACTTTTTAGGATTTTTCAAAAAGTCCACAACTTCGGCAAGTTCGGCTTTTTCTTCTTCTGCGCCGGCAACGTCGCTAAATCTAATTTTGATATTTTGATTTAGGCGCGCGTTCATTTTCGCAAAGTTCATTGCCCCTTTCGTGCCACCTTGCGATTGCATCATTATAACGATAAAGATTATCGCAACGATAAGATATCCCGCAATCGGCAACAAAGACGACCAGAACGAACCTGCATTAGGGTCTGCCCAATTACAAGATATGCCCGCTCTATCAAAAGATTCGGTAAACCAAGCAATAGTTTCAGCATCTCTAGGGAACGCCGTTTCAAATATTATTGCTTTACTACCTGCAATAACTTCAAACGAAACGTTATATCCATCGATATAAACTTCGCTAATCCTTAAATCGCCAAAATAGTTATCAGCAAGCATTAATTTAGATATTTCTTTCGCGTTAGAATCAGCAAGTTCTTCGTTAGAAATCACGCCATCGTCAACGCTCTTATCTACCAATGAGTAAAATTCGCTGTAATCAACTTCGTACGAAGTGCTAAAACAGTCGGTAAAAGATAATACTGCTATAAGCGCGAATATAACGCCAAGTATTATCCATATTAGTTTAGATTTTTTCTTGCCCAAAATAAAGTCTCCTTAAAATATTTGATGATAATAGTATATTCTTTTTATATTAAAAAAACCTTGAAAGTTTTGCTTTTTAAAACATTATATAATATTTTAACGATTTTTTCAAGGGTTTAGTAAAATTTTCCAAAAATTATTTTTCATATGGCGCTAAGGTTTTAATTAAGCGCCAATATCGAATTGCGCAATTTTTATTAAAAACGCTAAAATATTTTTTTACCTTTTAATACTAAGGTGCAAAATTTTTATAAATTGTTAAAACCCTAATTTATATAAAATTTTATAACAAATCCTTGTCCCCCTTTACAAAAAAATACCAAAAACCTATTAAAAAGCAGTAAAAAATCTCAAAGAGAATATTGAGTTTTAAACTAGAAATATTGAGTTTTAAACTATAAAGGTTTAGTGGATATACAGCCTGAAAGAAAATAAGATGACGTTCCCATTATAAAACAATTTAAATTTATCAATCTAAAATCTATCGCATCATAGCAAAATTTATCGCATCATAAACAATTTAATATAGCAAACAACACGCTTTTTTAGTTTTTAGTCCCTACTTATAATCAATTCTAGCCTTTTTTTCAATAAAAAAATCGCATTTTAACGCTCTCACAGAGAATAAGGTTTAAAATTTGATACCCAAATTAAGCGTAAAAACGCCCTTTTTTATGGTTTTTTGCCAAAAAGCCATATAATATAAAAACACCAAAAAGGTTCCACGTGAAATGGTGTAAAAAAATTGGAGTAATGCTGCAAAAATAAATTGGAGTAATTTTAACGCCTTAACGGCTTAAAATAAACGTTTATTTTTACAAATTTAAGATAGCGCAAAGCACAATTTTGGTTAAAATTTAGAAAAAAAGAGAGAAACTCGGTAAAAACGGCAAAAATTGTTCCACATGGAACATTTTAAAAATAGTTTGACAAAGACAATGTTTCACGTGAAACGTTTTTTTGTAAACAAAAACACGCCACTAATAAAGTGACGTGAATTTTGTTGATTATTTTTATATATTTATTGCATTTTTTGCCTATAATCTACTAAATATACGATTATGCAAGAAATCCTACTAAAAAGTCTGTAATGTTTACGCTAGCCATCGCTTTAAGAATTAACGAAACAATATCTAATTTGCTAATAATGTTCACAAAGATGGTATCACTGGTTGCGCCAACAAATTTTTGAACAAATCCTAATGGAATAATCCCTAAAATCATAAGCGCAAAGTTGATTGTTATAATACCTTTTATTGCGCCAAAAACCAATCCTAAAACGGTATCGGTAGTGCCGATAACTTTATTTGAGTGTAGTTTTTTTACAATTTCGCCGATTATAAAGAATAATATTCTAAATAAGATATAAAGTAGAATAACTGATAGTATACAAACGATATAATATGCAAATACGGGGCAAATAATACTGCTTAAAGTAGTATCAGGGGCTATATCAGAAGACTTTATCGAAAGTATAATTCTAACTAAATAAAGCGATAAATTAAAGTTTTCACTTAAAACGTCTTCTGTGGCAAGCGAGAGTGGGGTGGACATAAGTTCTTCGCCAAACATCCCTGTTAAAACACCCGTAAGTTTTGAAGATATCGTTGTCACTAATGAAAATTTATTTTCTAAAAATTTAGCCACAGACGAGCACAAGAGCACAGCAAAGATAAGGGATAACAAAGAACCAAACGTTGAGATTAAGGACTTTATAAAGCCTTGCTTTGCGCCAACGATAACCGATACAATAAAAACGATTAGCGCTAGCCCTTCTAGTATTGCGCCCGAAGTAGAATACAAAAGTAAATTTGACATTTCTTCCTCCAAACAAACGTTTATTAAGTTTTAATACGACTATATTATATCACTTTAAGATAGAATAATCAATCTTTTTTATTGAATAAAATTTATACGCTTTGGCAATAATCATAAAAACCAAAAATAAAGGAGAAAATTTTGAACACCACGTCTTTGTCGTTTAACGCGTTTAATAACTTTTGTGCCGATGGGGTAAAGAACGCGCTAGAAAATTTTAATAAAAACAACTATATGCCGATTATCGTTTGTGTGGGTAGCGATTTAGTGCTTGGCGATAGTCTTGGTCCGTTAGTTGGAACGCTCTTAAAAAAACGAAACGTTAAAACTTATATCTACGGAAACCTAAACTTTCCTATAACAGCCAAAGAAGTTGAATATGCCAAAACTTATATAAAACAAATGCACAAAAATAGTTTTATTATAGCAATTGATGCTGCTGTTGGCGAAGAAGACGATATAGGACTAATAAAAGTAAACAACAAAGGCTTAAAACCTGGGCTAGGGGCAGGCAAAAACCTAGGAATACTTGGAGATGCAAGCATTATAGGAATTGTCACGACAAAATCTAATAAAAACTATAATTTGTTTAACCTAACACGATTAAACCTAGTGTATCGCCTAGCCGAACAAATTGCCGACGGAATAGAAAAGTATATTTTATCTATCGATAGAGCATACAACAAAACAAGCGTAGTATAAAACCTAGTAGTTTTTAAGGCATAAAAAAGGGCCGAACTAAAAAAGACCGGACTAAAAAAGTTCGGTCTTTTATTTTTACGGCTTATTAACCTAAAAGGCTAAGAGAGAAGTTTAATCTTTCGATAGATTTTTCTTTGCCAAGTAGTTCTAACACTTCGGTTGCACCACCGGCGGTTGAAAGTTTACCGGTTAGGGCAATTCTAGTCACCCATAAAAGTGCTTGCTTTTTAATTTCTAGGCTTTCAGATAGTTTAACAAGTTCGCTAAATAAGTTAGCGTTAGAAAAATCGGTTTGGCTAGATAAAACCTCTATAATTTTAGGTATAAGGGATTTAGCAAGGTCTTTGCTAGATTTTTGTTTTTGGTTTTCAAAAAATTCTAGGTCGAACTCTCCAAACTCTTCTAAAAAGTCGATTTTTTCAGCAATTTCGCTAAAAATTTGGATACGGGTTTTAACTAATGCTAAAAGTTTATCTTCGTCGTATTTTCCATAAGTTTTGCTGTCTTTTAAGAAAGGCAAAGCAAGAGCCTTAAACTCATCAAAACTCATTTCTTTGATATATTCGCCCGATAACCATTTCATTTTAGTTTCATCGAAAATAGACGGCGATTTATTTATGCCTTCTAGCGAGAATAAACTAATAAGTTCGTCTAGCGAAAGTTTTTCTTGGTTAGATTTTGGGCTCCAACCAAGAAGCGCGATATAGTTTACGATAGATTCTTTAACAAAACCCTTTTTAACAAAATCTTCATAACTAGCATCGCCATTACGTTTAGAAAGTTTATGTTGCGCATCTTTCATAATAGGTGGAAGATGAATATAAACAGGTCTTTCCCAACCGAACGCATCGTACATTAGGTTATATTTTGGAGTAGAAGAAAGATATTCGGTGCCACGAATAACGTGAGTTATGCCCATCAAATGGTCGTCAATAACGTTTGCGAAGTTATAAGTGGGCATACCATCTGATTTAATCAAAATTCCATCTTCAATGTCTTTATAATCAACTGAAATTTCGCCATAAACAAGGTCAGTATAACTGCTTGTGCCCGATAATGGAACGTTTTGGCGAATAACGTATGGCACTCCACTAGCAATAAGCCTTTCAATTTCGGCTTTATCTAAATTTAAGCAGTGTTTATCGTATCTAACGTTGCCTTCGCCGTCTTTAAGAGATGCAATGCGCTCTGGCGTACAAAAACAATAATATGCACCACCAAGTTCAACAAGTTTTTTAGCGTAGTCTAAATAGATTTGCTTTCTTTCACTTTGAACGTATGGGCCATAGTCGCCACCAACGTCTGGACCTTCGTCGTACATAATTTTAGAATCGCGCATCGTATCGTAAATAATTTGAACAGACCCGTCAACGTATCTATTAGTATCGGTATCTTCTATGCGCAAAATAAATTTGCCGTTGTTGTTTTTAGCAAACAAAAATCCGTAAAGCGCAGTTCTTAAACCACCGATGTGCAAATATCCTGTTGGACTAGGCGCAAAACGTGTTCTAACTTCTTTCATAATATCCTCCAAGTTAGTCGTGTAATTTATTGTGTAATATATTGTGTGATTTGCTATGAATAATCGTATAATTTATAATTTTGTTATAACGTTTTTAAGATTAACTCTTTCTTTAATATAATCTAGCCTACCTTCTGTGCGATAACTGAAAAATTTATCTTTATAAACTATAACGTGGTCTATAAAATCAACGCCGTTTAGTTCGCAAACTAGATTTATCTTTTTTGTTGTAAAATCGTCTTGCTCGCTTGGGTAAAGCACTCCACTAACGTGATTGTGTGCAAGCATAGCGTATTTTGGCTTATGCAAAGCAAACGCGTTTACAACTTCCGACACGTCGCACGAAGCTGAACTTTTACTTTTATCTTGGTAAATTAGCGTGGTTAAATTAACAAATTTTTCGTCAAACAAGATTATAATAGTCTTTTCGTAAGTTTCGTGCTTAAAATACTCTATTAAATCTTTTTTATTTGCTTCTAGCGAATTTTTGCCACGTTTTTCTTTGTTAAAATTAAGTTTTCTAGCAATGACTCCCAAAACGTAAATACTTGTAGCAGTTTTGTCGCCGATACCCTTAACAGAACGTAGTTGGTCTACACTAGCAGAAAAAACACCTTCGATAGAGCCGAACATTTGAATAAGTTTATGCGCAATGCCGTTAGTATCAACGCGTGGCAAAGCAGAATATAAAAGCACTTCTAAAAGTTCGTGTTCTAATAGCCCGTTGGGTGCATTAAGAATTTTTTGCACCATACGCTCTCTATGACCTTGGTGCACGTTATCGTGTTCTTTCATAAATAATATTTTAGCACAATTTTACAAAAATTTCAAAACTATTGTTCGATTTTTTTAATAAAATAATAAAATAAACGCGCGTAATCGCAAAAATTATCAAAAAATACGCCTAGTCCTTTGCTTTTTTTAACAAAAGGGCATATAATAGGATATAGAAAGGGAAAAGTAAATGAAAAATTTTAACGAATACGTTTTAGACCTTAAAAACCTAATAGCCTTTAACACGGTAGAAGCACCAAAAAAAGAAGGTGCACCTTTTGGCGAGCAAAACCTTTTGGCCTTAAAATATTTTTTGGGCATCGCCGAAAGGTTTGGTTTTAACACCATTAACTACGACGGATACGTGGGCGAAGTTTACTATGGCGAAGGCGAAGAAATAGGTATTATCGGGCATTTAGACGTTGTGCCTAGTGGCAACGGCTGGAACACCGACCCTTTCACTCTTACCGAAAAAGACGGATATCTTTACGGAAGGGGTGTTGTTGACGATAAAACGGCTCTGCTTTCTTGCCTATACGCACTTAAAGAACTTAAAGAAAGCAACGTGGTTTTCAACAGGAAAATTAGGTTGTTTGTTGGCTGTAATGAAGAAACGGGCTGGAAAGACGTTGAATATTTAAGCACTAAAACGCTGGTCCCAGAATACGGCTTTTCGCCAGACGGGGGTTTTCCCGTGTCTTATGCCGAAAAAGGCGTAGAAAACACTTACGTTTTCATAAAACCGCCTAAAAACTTTACTAATATCGTTGGTGGAACAGTTATCAACGCCGTTTGTGGCTATGCAAGTATGGTTTCAAAAATTCCCGTTGATATGGCGCTTATTTCTAGGCTTGGGCTAAACGCTAAGGGTAGCATTATAGAAAGCGTGGGCGTTTCTTGTCACGGTTCTAGGCCACATCTTGGCGTTAACGCGCTTAAAAAACTATTTGAATATATGATTGCCGTGGGCGAAGATTACCAAAAGGAATACAACGTTTTATTCGGCAATGGTTTAGACTTGTCTTCGCTAACTAGCGAACAAGGTGAAACGACCTTTTCGCCAAACCTAATAAAACAAACCGAAAGTGGTTTAATGATTTCTTGCGATGTTCGTTTGCCTGCGCCGTTTACTTATAGCGACCTAACGAAAAAACTAGATAAGACGGGGCTACTTTATAAAACGGTAGAAAAGCACCCACCAATGCTAGTTAATAAAAACGGGTGGTTTGTTTCGGCGCTGATATCATCTTATAATAGCGTGACCGGTGAAAACGCTAGTCCTGTTTATATGTGCGGTAGCACTTTCGCAAGGGCGTTTAAGTATGGTTGCGCGTTCGGGCCTAGTTTTCCACACGAAGAAGATTGCTGTCACGAAGCCAACGAAAGAGTTAGCATAACTTCGCTTAAAACGGCGTATGAGATATACCTTCAAAGCATACAAAATTTAGTTAAATAAAACAAAGGATAAAATTATGAAATTCGATATAGAATTAGTGGGCAAAATCGGTTCGATGGCTCTAATTAACAAAGAAAACAATATTTTAGACTACACGCTAATTGCAAAACTTTCTAGCGAACTTAAACCGGGCTTTATCTGGGTGACTAGTGGTGCTGCTGAAACGGGTAGGCTAGACTATATTAAAAGAAACGGCAAAGAACTAGAAGGTTCTTTAGAAGACGTTAAAACGGACTATTCGGCACAAGGACAATCTATTTTAATGTCCACCTACCGCCAATACGTTAATCCACAATACTCTATTAGACAAATTCTTGTAGAACACCAACATTTTAACGACCCCGAAAAAAGAAAGCACTTAACCGAAATGCTTTTGCGCGCGCCTTCACAAAACGCTATTCCTATAATCAACTATAACGACCCTGTTTGTACCGAAGAAAACAGAAAGTTTGAAATTCGTTCGCTTAAAGCAAAAAACCAAAACGTTGTTGAGTGTGTTGATAACGATGAAACCGCATCGCAAATCGCTTGCCTAGTAAAAGCCAAAACTCTTTTGATTTTAACAAGCACGCTTGGAATTTATAAAGACGGCAAAAACGCTGAAACCTTAATCAAAGAAATTAGCGGAAAGGACGTTTACGAACTCTTAGATAACATTACTGAATGCGAAAATTATTGTAGTGGCGCATCTAGGGCGGGGGCGAACGGCGCGAAAGCCAAACTAGAATATATTAAAGAAGCAGTTAAAATCGGCACGCGCGTTATAATCGGCAACGCGAAATATTCTATAAAAGACCTTGTTAGTGGCAATGCACCTGCAACAAGAATAGGCGTTAAATAAAAAAATTAAAAAATTTATTAAATAACGAATAATTCTTTTTTTGCTACCCATAATACTATCAAGGGGGCGAATATGAGAGATAAAAAAACTAAATCGTGTTCAAATAAAGCAAGAAACACGAAAACTAATAATAAACAAGATTAGTTTAAGTTATTAGTTATAATTAAAGGAAAAATCTATAATAACCAAATATGACAAAAGTTAAATTTATAACAAAAGTCAAATCAAGGTTATTAAAATTCAAAACCTTAAAAAAAAGGGCCTGTAAATTACCTATTAAGTAGATAAGTTGCGGGTCTTTTTTATTTTACTTGACAAAGATAAAATTTTAGCATACAATAGTGTTGCTTTTAAGTCGGTTATACGGTCGCGGGAACGGAGAAAAACCGTTAATGAGGAAAGTCCGAACTTTTTAGAAACAGGGTGCCGGAGAAATCCCGGTGAAGGTGACTTTAAGGAAAGTGCAACAGAAAATAACCGCCGATATTTCGGTAAGGATGAAAAGGCGTGGTAAGAGCACACCGTCTTTGTGGTGACACAGAGAGCCGTGTAAACCCCACCCGAAGCAAGATTGACAAACTGACTATATAGGGAGTTTCACCTTGTCAGTTTATTAAAATATCGCTTGACGATAATGGAAACATTATTGCTAGATAAATGACCGTACACGACAGAATTCGGCTTACAGACCGTCTTAAAAGCATTTTTAGAATAAAAAACACGGCTTTTAGCCGTGTTTTTTCCTTTAAAACTAAACTATATCATCTCTTTATTGTCAAGGCTTTTAATAAAGGCCTTTAATTTTTCTGATTTAGGATTGCCAAAAATATCTTTTGGACAACCTGATTCTTCGATAACGCCGTCTGCCATAAACACAACCTTATCCGAAACGTTTTTAGCAAAACCCATTTCGTGAGTGACTATTATCATCGTTCTATCTTCGCCTTTAAGCGATTTAATTACCTTTAACACTTCGCCCGTGAGTTCTGGGTCTAGTGCAGAAGTAGGTTCGTCAAAGCACAAAACTTTTGGTTTAAGTGCAAGCGCTCTTGCAATGGCAACCCTTTGTTGTTGCCCGCCAGAAAGTTCGCAAGGGTAGGCTTTAGCCTTTTCAGTAAGCCCCGTTATTTCTAAAAGTTTAAGCGCTTCTTCTTCGATTTCTTTTAGTTTTTTTGCCTTAAACGCTTTAACGTTTTCTTTAACCTGTTTTCTAGATAGCGTTTTATCCGTTTTAAGTTCTTTTTTATACGCCTTAACTTTTTCGTCTAGCAATAGTTTTGGCGCAAGCGCAACGTTATCTAAAACGTTATATTGTGGAAAAAGGTTAAATTGTTGAAAAACTAGCCCAAAATTTAATCTTTCTTCTCTTAATTGTTTTTCTTTTAGATTTTTAGAAGTAGCACTATCAAAAAGGACTTCTCCATCAAGCGTCATAACGCCGTTATCGGCAAGTTCTAAAAAGTTAATACAACGAAGGAGTGTCGTTTTGCCAGAGCCCGAAGACCCTATAATAGAAACAACTTCGCCTTTATCAATATTAAGGTCTATGCCTTTTAGCACTTTAATATCGCCAAACGCTTTATAAAAATCTTTAATCTCTAAATAAGCCATAGTTTACACCTTAAAATACGATAATTTCTTTTCTACCTTACCGAAAAGTATAGTTAAAATTCCAACGAAAATTAAGTAGAACGCCCCCGCATAGAAAAGTGGCCAAATAAGACCTTCTAACATAAACGTTTTTGCATAATACAGAATATCTAGCACCGAAATAAAGTTTGCTAGCGCCGTATCTTTAATAAGCGTGATAATTTCGTTGCTCATAGGTGGGATAATGCGCTTAATTACTTGCATAAACACAACCTTAAAAAAGATTTGTCTTTTAGTCATACCAAGCACTTGTCCCGCTTCTGATTGCCCCCTAGAAACACTTTCTATACCACCACGATAAATTTCCGAAAAATACGCCGCGTAGTTTATAGAAAATGCAACTAATGCCGCAATAAATCTTGTTGTAATAGTGTCGTCAAACCAAGCCCAGCCCGTATTCATTGTTGGCCACACGAATAAATCAAGTAGCCCCGGTAAATAGAATATAACGAATATTTGTAGCATCAACGGTGTTCCACGAAGTATCCACACAATAACCTTAAAAAATACGCGCAATGGGGCGAACTTAGATATCGTGCAAAACGATATAAGTAGCCCCAATGGTAATGCGATTATTAAAGTTAAAAGGAATAGTATTACCGATGATGAAAAACCAAGCAGTAGTTTTGACGAAACTTCTAAAAATTGTTCCATTTCGTCTTTCCTTTTAATTTTGTTTTAATTAGCCTTGTAATGCTTCGATGTTTAAGCCAACTTCGTATTTTTCAGCAAGAGCAGTGATAGTTCCGTCAGCATATTTTGCTTTTAAGAAAGCATCTAGTTCTGCTTTAAGGTCAGAGCCTTTTCTTAAACCTACTGCGAAGATTTCGTCGCCATAAGAAACGCCTTCTACGATTTTAAGACCAGCGTATTCACCTTTACCAACAACGCTTTGAGCCATAGTGATATCGATAATAGCAACGTCAGAAGTGCCAGCAACAACTTCGTTAAGAGCATCTACTTGAGCGGTTACAGGGTTAACGTTTGCCATACCTTCGTCGGTAGCAACGGTGTTGCCTGCAGAGCCTGCTTCAACAGCAACTTCAGCGTTTTTAATGTCTGCTTTGGTTGCGATGGTGCTGTTAGATTTAACAACTGCAACTTGTGCGTTTTTAGCGTATGATACTGAGAAATCAATTTGTGCGCCAAGTTCTTCGCTAGCAGTCATACCGTTCCAAACTAGGTCGATTTGTTTAGAATCTAGTTCAGCAACTTTTTGTGACCAAGTAATAATAACGATTTGGCAGTTAACGCCAAGTTCTTCAGCAAACATTTGTGCTAGTTCAGCATCGAAACCAGTCCATTCACCAGTTTCATCATCAATATAGTCCATTGGTGGATATACAGTTACGCCTACAACGAGTTTGCCATTATCTTTAACTCTATCAAGGTCAGACTTTTTACCGCAAGCGGTTAGTGAAAAGCAAGCAGTTAAACATAAAACTGCGGTTAAAATAAGAGTGAATAGTTTTTTCATTTTTTTATTCTCCTTAAATTGTTTAATTTTTTTCTTGTTTTGTTTTAGCGCTTTAATGTTTTAGCACTTTACTTTGTTAAAGTAATTGTATTATACTTTATTTTGGTAAAGTTGTAAAGTGTTTTAACGCACTTTTTTAAAATTTTTTTAAATTTTTTTAAAAATTTTTTTTCTAGGTCTAAAAAAGGGAATTTTTATAAGAAAAAATGCCAAAATTTAAAACATTATATAATATATATAAGGAAATTCTCAAAAAATTAAGGGTAAAACGCTGATTAAAGAATAAAAATTTTGGGTTTTGGAGATAATAAAATAAAAAAAGGAGATTTTTATGAAACTTATTGATAGCAAAACTTATCAAAACCTAGCGTTTGCCTATGCAGGTGAGTG
>JAZLCK010000023.1:0-1346 GCA_045614165.1 Christensenellaceae bacterium
CTTGGAACGAAGAATTTTCTAAGTTCTTTGCCTTCTTCTTCTCTAACGGGAATATTTTGCAAATTAGGTTCTTTACTAGAAAGCCTGCCCGTTGCCGTTACCGTTTGGTTAAAACTTGTGTGCACCAAACCTGTTTTTTTGTCTATCAAAGGCTTAAAGCCGTCTATATACGTAGAAAGCAACTTTTGAATTTTTCTGTGTTTTTGGATTAATGGCACAACGGGGTGAGCGTCTTCAAAAGAAGACAAAACTTCGGCAGAAGTTGAATAACCCGTTTTGGTTTTTTTGCCCTTTCCAATTTTAAGTTTTTCAAAAAGAACTTCACCTAATTGTTTTGGTGAATTTACGTTAAGCGTTTCTTCTTGGGTAAGCGTGCGTATTTGTTTTTCTATGTCGGATAAAATTTCGTGATATTTTTCACCAGCAACGCTTAAAGCGTTAGCATCAACCTTAAAGCCAACCGTTTCCATATGCTATAAAACTCTAGATAGGGGCAATTCTATTTTATAGTATAAGTCTTCTAAACCGTGTTCTTTAAGTTTAATACTTAATTCCATATAAACGCTATAGAGTGCATAGGCAGGGTTTAAGTTTATATCTTTGCCGTATTCTGCTAAAACGGTAGAAAGATTTTCGCCACCACTAGTATAGTCCGTTAAATATTTAATGAGCGAAAAGTCTTCTACGGGTGCAGTTAACTCAATCCCCGAAAGAGTTTTCAAGTTGTGGCGTAAGGTTTTATTGTCGAAAACGATAAGGGTATTTTCACCATTGAATAGTGGGGCTAGAGCCGTAAAAATTTCGGCAAGCGAAAAGCCATCGTCTAGTAGAGTCTGCCTTACGGGAAAGGATATTTCGGTATGATTAAAATATAAGTTAACGGCAGTTTCTTTTGTTATGATAGCCGTTGGTGAAGAAAATGTTAAGTCCTTAACTTCTTCTAGATTTTCTATTTTTTTAGTATTAGAAAGTGATTGTATCGTTGCCGTGGTGGGCGTGGTTTCTGAAGAGCCGTTTTTTTCGATATCATTTAAGTTTTGGGTATCAAAAATGCCTTCTTTATTGACCAAACTTTTAAATCCAAGTTCGGCAAAACGAGTTTTCACTGCACTAGATAGTGGCAAAGAAAAACTCATTTTAGAAGTATCGGTTAAAACGTTGCAATCGCATTTAATAGTGGCAAGCGTTTTAGAAAGCAAACATAAATCTTTTCCGTTAATAAGTTTTTCTTGAAGTTTACCCGTAATTTCAGAAATATGTTCGTAAAGATTTTCAACCGAGCCGTATTGGTTTATAAGCGTTTTGGCTGTTTTTTCGCCAACGCCTGCAACACCGGGGATATTATC
>JAZLCK010000024.1:0-1109 GCA_045614165.1 Christensenellaceae bacterium
TGGTAGCGTTATGCTATTACGTTCCGTATTTTTATTTAGCGGCGTTTGCAACCGAAGTTTTTTGCGTGGTTAAAATTATTGCATCTAACGACAACCCCGAATATAAAATTCCGTGGCTTTTATTCGTTTTAATATTGCCGATTTTAGGATTTATGTTGTATTTTATCTTCTATTCTCGCTCGTTCAATAAAAAATACGTGCGTCGATTAGAAAAATTGTACGGGGAAAAATATCACAGCAACGACGTGGAGAATTTTAGCCTTCTACAACAAGATAACGTAACGGCTTATAATCAAGCCAAATTACTTTGCGCACTATCAAATAGCCATCTGTTCACAAATACTTTGCAACAATACTTTCCTATCGGCGAACAAATGTGGCAAAGTATGCTAATCGACCTTAAAAACGCTAAAAACTTTATCTATATGGAATACTTTATTATAGAAGAAGGCGTTTTTTGGGATTCTATATTAGAAGTGTTAAAAGAAAAGGCGAAAAGCGGGCTTGACGTTCGTGTGGTGTTTGATGATATTGGTTGTATGTCAACCTTGCCGGGAAACTACGCAAAACGTTTGAGCAAATTCGGTATAAAAGCTACACCTTTTTCTCGCTTAAAAGGACAAGCTGATAACGAGTTTAATAATCGTTCCCATAGAAAAATTACCGTAATTGACGGAAAAATCGGTTATACGGGTGGTATCAATATTGCCGACGAATACGTTAACGAAATTAAAAGATTTGGACATTGGAAAGACGTAGGCGTTCGTTTAGAAGGTGAAGCCGTTTACGAACTTACGAAACTGTTTTTAATTGACTTTGATATTAACGTAAAGCAACTTCCCGAAAGGCTTAACGATGAAATTCTTTATCCAATGTCAAATATCAATGTGGGTGGCTACGTTATTCCCTTTGGCGACGGACCTGCGCCTTTATTTAAACGCAGAGTTGCTCAAAGTCTTATCGTGGATATGCTTTCAAACGCAAAGAAATACGCCTATATTATGACGCCTTACCTTATTATCGACAACGATATGTGTTTGGCAATAGAAAACGCCGCCATTAAAGGTGTGGACGTTAGAATAATCGTACCCCATATCCCTGATAAGAAA
>JAZLCK010000025.1:0-24827 GCA_045614165.1 Christensenellaceae bacterium
TTTTAACCATTAAAACGGCTTGTGGATAGGCTTTTTCTTGACTATCGTATAGTTCTTGAAGGTCTAACCTATAAATAGTTTTGCCTTGCTTTTTCGCGTTGTTAGTTAGCGCTGTTGCAGCAGGCTCTGGTATTAAGCCTATGGTTTCGTTTCCAGCAAGAATTAGTGGAACTATGTCGTTTGGTGTGGCGTAGTATTTAACGTTTACTTTGCCTTTTTCGGGTTCTTTGCATCCAAAAGCGCCAAGCATTGCAACGCACAACACTACCGCCGTTAAAATTGAAAGTAATTTTTTCATAGCAATCTCCTTTGTTTTTAAAAAAAATAAGAAAAACTCCCTTCACCACCGCAAAGAGAGTTACGCATATAAATAAGGCATAGTTTGCCTTAAATCCGTATTTATTCCTTTGCTATCAGGCGAACCTTTTAGTTTAGGTTGTACTTTTATTTTAATATTATTCTTTCTCCGTGTCAAGCATTTTAATTAGACTTGCCTTTAAGTTTTAAAAATTTAAGTCTTGTTGCCTCTCCACCACGCACGTGGCGTTCACTAAGGTTAATTTCAAGCACCTTTTTTACCTTTTCGGCTAAATCTTTATCTATTAAAGAAAGCCTTTCCGTCACGTCCTTATGAACGGTGGATTTTGAAAAGTGAAAAATTTCGGCAGTTTTTCTTACCGTTGCGCCCGTTTGCGCGATATAATACCCTTCTTCTAGCACTCTATCCGTTAGGTCTTTTAGCATAACTCTATTCCCCCAAAAAAAAATAAGAATAGTAATTTTTATGCTAAATTTCGACAGAATATTACGCTTTTTTCTCTAATATCGCTTGACCTTTTTTAATTATCAACAAATAAGTAATTAAGGTTAGTGCCGTTGTTAGTATAAACATTGCTAAAAGCAATAACACAGGCTTAACGTTTATATAATACGCGCTAACGCCAAACACGCCCGTGATTAAAAATCCTAAAAGCATTGTAAACAACACCGAAGAACCTTGCTTTATTACTTTGTTTTCGTTTTCCCAGTCTAGCATAGGGAACGTTAAGTTTATAAGTAGCCCTGTGCAAGATGCTAAAACAGGAATGAGCACGGCAATTAGTGCAAACAAAACACCCGCTAATAAATCCACACCGAAAGCAATAGGCACTAGCACGGCGGAAACAATGCCAACCGGCAAGTAAAAGGTTAGCGACGTTAATATTTTAGCGTTAAATATCGTATTAAACGGCACGGGTGAAGTTCTTAAAACCCAAAAACTTTTGCCTTCTAGTGAAATTGAGCAGTTTGTTGGTGGTGCCATAAAACAAGTAAACGTTAGAAGTGCCGGTGCGAAAATTATAATCGCTTCGCCAAGACCTTCTACTGTGCTTAATTCGATTTTAATACAAAGCACCGAAATTACGATAACAGAAACAAGTGCAAAAAACGCGCCAACTAAAGAATTCATAACGTATAGCGAAGAAGAAAATAGCCTTTTGATTTCTTTTTTGTAAAGCGCTTTCATTGCCCCGCTTGATTTTTGGATTTTATGCGAATAAGTTTTAGATGATTTTTTAGAAACGAACAGCGTGTGTATTTTTTTATAAAAAGCACACACCATTGCTACGGGTAGCACTACTGCTACTATTTCGATTATAAACACTAAAAGTGCATACTTTGTTATAGTTATGCCTTTAACGACTAACGGATACAAAAAGTATAGTTTTTGTACCATTGGTATAAACATCGCTTCTTCGGTAGTTTGGGCGTTTTTACTAGTTATAATGCTTACAGCAAAAAAGCCAGCCAAAATTACCAAAAAGAATAGTGTTTCGATAAGTGCTTTTCGTTTTGCGCGCGAAGATATTAACGCTATCACTAAGCCAAGTATTGTTGAAATAAATATAGAAAATAGTGGCGCGCCTAAAATCATTATTATAACGTTAATTAGGCTTAAAGCGTTTAACTCTATGCCGAATTTTTCTCTAAATATTAAAGACGGCAACACTATTAAAACCGTAAACAAAAGGTCCACTAAATAAGAAAAAACTAGTTTAGAAACAACTACTTGGTGCGCTCTTACGGGCATAGAAAAAAGCATATCGTAGTCGTTAAACCCAAATAGTACCTTTGTTGCCGAATAAAACGAAAAGATTAACGCCACCACAACGGACACGGCAAGCATTATAGGTAAAATTTCGCTTGTTTCACCCGTTAGAGACAAGATTTCGTGAAAAATAGAAGTATATAGGTAGGCTGATGCAAAAATTATTCCGCCTAAAAAAATGAGAACTATGTATTTTGCGCCTTTATTTTTTTGAGATGGTTTTTTAGTTTTACTCTTTCCACCAAGCCCCGAAAGAAAAGATAAAAACTGCGCTTTAAGTAGCGCCTTAAAATTACGCATTTTCTATCTCCAAGAATATTTTTTCTAGCGATTTATCACCAACAACGTCTTTCATAGCGCCTTCTACAATAAGTTTGCCGTTAGAAATTATACCAACTCTATCACAGAGTTTTTCGGCAACTTCTAGTATGTGCGTAGAGAAAAAGATTGCGCCCCCATTAGAGCAAATTTCGCGCATTATTTCTTTTAGTTTATGAGTTGCAATAGGGTCTAAGCCCACAAACGGCTCATCAAGCACCAAGAATTTTGGGTTATGGCATAGCGCTGAAATTAACACGATTTTTTGTTTCATACCGTGCGAATAAGAAGATATTAAGTCGCCAAGGCTCTCTTCCATTTCAAAAACTTTGGCGTATTTTAATAGCCTTTCGTTTCTATCCTTTTCGCTAACGCCAAAAATATCGCACACAAAGTTTACGTATTGAACGCCCGTTAAATGTTCGTAAATATCAGGATTATCAGGCACGTATGCTATATCTTTTTTATATTCAACGGGATTATCTTTTATATTAACTCCGTCTATTATAATATCGCCTTCGTCGTAGCCAAGCGTGCCAACGATTGCTTTTATAGTGGTTGATTTACCCGCGCCGTTATGACCTATAAACGCGTAGATTTCGCCTTTGTTTACGTTTATAGAAAGGTTATCTACTGCCTTAAAATCGCCGTAGTACTTGGTGAAATTCTTGATTTTTAACATATTAACTCCTATTTGTTTTGCGCATTAACTTTTGATTTTTATTTATCGTAGAAATTACTGCCGAACCTATTGAAAGCCCCAGCATTATAATATATAACCACGAAAGAAAGGCAAGTGCCGACACAATAGACCCCGAAAGCACGCCGTATGCTAAAAAAAATTTTAGGTATAGCGAAAATAAAAGCGTACCTAAAACTATTATTACTAGCGAAACTAAACTGCCTATAAACACTTCCGTTGCGCCAAGTTTTACGGGACTTATAAATTTATTAAGTAAAATAATTATAACATAACATAGTATAATAAGCAACACTATTGCCGATATTTGAGCGAATAAAGGAGTAAACCCTTCGCTTAGTTTTTGTTTAATAGCGTTAGAAAAGGCAAAAAGTATTGCCGTTATAAAAAATATAACGAACAAAAAAACTAGCCCGATAATTGCTTTTATGCGCCTAAAAATCCCACGCCGTTTAGACTTCGTTCCGTAAATAAAATCTCCATCTTTGCTCATTTGATTAAGAAGTGCCGAACCCGAAAATATAACGGTAAAGACAAAAAACACCGTTAGCCCCTTGCTTTTATTTTGCACTTCTAAAAACACGCTTTCGCCAAAAGACTTAAACTGCGACGGAAGATATGCTAAAAACACGCTAGATGCGTCTACGTTAAACGCACTAAACGCCCAAACTAATAGGAATACTAACGGCACTAACGCTAGGCAAAAGTAAAACACCCAAGAGCCTGCAACCGTAGAAATTCTTTTTCGTTTTATCGTGCTGATTATTTGGTGTTTTTTGGGCTTTAACATAAAAATAGTTTGCGAAATCGCAAACTATTTTATACTTTTATAGATTTTCTTTTCTACACTTTAATACAAGAAATTTTATCGTAAATCTCTTTGTATTTATCGTAGTAGAATAAGTTAGTACCACTAGTTGTAATTGCGGCTGTTCCCGCAGCGACAGCCATTTTTAGTAGTTCTGGAATATCTACGCCACGTTTTAGCCCCACGCACACAGCGGCAATCATACTATCACCTGCGCCTACCGTAGAGTTAACTGCAACGTTTTCGCTTTTACAATAATAACTCTCTTGCCCGTTAGTAAACACAGCCCCGTCTGCCCCAAGTGATACTAAAACGTTTTTAACGCCTTTATCTAGGTATTTTTGCGATGCCTTTACAGCGTCTAACACAGAACGAATCGTAAGCCCGCTAAACGCTTCAAGTTCGGTCACGTTAGGTTTTACCATAAACACGTTTTTGCTTTCTAGCGCGCATAACATATTTTTTCTTTCGGTGTCAACGATAATTCGCGCACTGTCTCCAACAGCCTTAACCATTTCGCCGTAAAATTCTGGCTCTACGCCTTTTGGCAAACTCCCGCTAATAACAACCGTTTGAGCATCAACGGCGTATTTTTTTATTAGCGCAATAAGTTCGGCTTGTTTTTCGGGCGAAACTAGGTCGCCCCTATCGTTAATTTCAGTAAGCATCGCCTTTTTATCAATGATTTTGTAGTTTACCCTAGTGTTGCCTTTTTCGTAAACGAAATCGTAGTCTACTCCTTCTTTGGTTAGGTTAGATTCAAAGGTGTGTTTATGGTTATCGAACATAAAGCCCGTTGCTAAACATTTTTCGTTTAGCCTTGCTATACCGATAGCCACGTTGAGCGCCTTGCCCGAGTACGTTTCTACTTTATTATCTATACGGTTAAGTTTTCCAACGCTTAAATTGTCTAACTCAATAGTACAGTCTATACTTGGGTTAGGGCAAACTGAAAGTATCATTTTATAAAAAATTCTCCTTGATTATTTGTTTGATGCTACTACTTTTTCTTGAATTTCAAAAGGTAGTTCTTCGTATCTAATAAATTCTCCGACAAATCTACCCCTACCTTGCGTTATACTGCGAAGGTCTGTGGCGTATTTGGTCATTTCCATAAGTGGCGCTTCACAAGAAATCACTTGCTTTCCACCAACAGATTCCATACCCAAAATTCTGCCACGGCGTTTTGTCATATCGCCTAAAATATCGCCCGTGTAGTCGTTTGGAACGGTTATTTCATAAACGTATATTGGCTCTAAAATAACGGGGTTTGCTCTACGACAAGCATCGTCGTAAGCAAGTTTTGCAGCCGAAATAAACGCAACTTCCTTAGAGTCTACTGGGTGTTCTTTGCCATCGAATAGCGTGCATTTTAGGTTTGTCATAGGGTATCCTGCAAGCACGCCTTTTTGCATTGCTTCTTTAATTCCTTTTTCGGCAGCAAGCGCAAAAGGTTTAGAAACTGCGCCACCAACGATAGCGTTTACAAACTCAAACTCTCCGTTCTCAGCACCCGGTTCAAAGCGAATATTAACCACGCCGAACTGACCTGCACCACCCGATTGCTTTTTATGTTTGCCTTCGGCTTCTACTGCTAGTTTAATGGTTTCCTTAAACGGAATTTTTGGCTCTGATAAAACGGCTTCTGCACCGAATTTAGATTTAAGTTTTTTGCATAAAATATCTAATTGGGTTTCGCCTAAGCCACGGATAACCATTTCGCCCGTGGTGTTGTCTTTTTCAACAATGAAAGTAAGGTCTTCTTCGGCAAGTCTATTAAGCCCTGCAAAAACTTTGTCTTCTTCGCCCGTTTTTAATGCGCGAATTGCCATCGTTAAAACAGGTTTAGGAAGTGGTATATCATAGAATTTAATTTTGTGCGATTCGTCGCAAAGCGTATCGCCCGTGTTGGTTTTGTTTAGTTTGCTAACAGCACCGATATCACCTGCTACAAGTTCGCTAACAGGTTCTTGTTTTTTGCCTTTCATAATATAAACGGCGTTTATACGTTCTTTTTCGCCCGTTGTGGCGTTATAAACGGTCATACCGCTAGTTAGTTTACCCGTGAACACCCTTATCATATTAAGTTTGCCAACAAACGGGTCGGCAACGGTTTTGAATACTTGACCCGAAAACGGCTTATCTTCATCGCAAACAACGTTTTCGATTTCGCCGTTATCAACGATAGTTGCTGGAACTGCACGCCTTTCAACAGGTGAAGGCATAATTTCAACAATCTCGTTCATTAGATTAATAACGCCCATATTTTCAAGCGCAGAACCACCCATAACAGGTATGGTTTCGCCGTTAAATATACCGATTTTAATCCCTGCAATAATTTCATCGTTAGTAAGCGTGCCTTCGTTAAAGAATTTATCCAAAAATTCTTCGCTTGTTTCGGCTGCCGCTTCGATTAGCCCGTTTTTAAGCACTTCTAGTTCGCTAACCATATTTGCAGGAACAGGTATTTCTACACGCCCGCCCTTAGTAAATTCGTATGCCTTGTTAGAAATAACGCTAACGTAGCCTTTCATTTTATGGCCAACCAAAATAGGCGCGTGCATAGTTGCTATTTTTGCACCGAACATATCTCTAAACGCTTCTACCGTTTGAGCGTAGTTTGCGTTTTCTTTGTCTATGCCGTTTATAAATATCATAAGTGGAACACGCCTTTTTAGACAGTATTCGATAGCCTTTTCAGCACCAACCGAAACCGTACCGTTTGCTTCGGCAACAAGTATTGCGCCACCTACTGCGCGCATTGCTTCTTCGAATTCACCTTCAAAGTCAAAGAACCCCGGAACGTCTATAATATTGATTTTTGCGCCGTTCCAAGTCGTGTTTGCGCAAGCAAGTGAAATAGAAATCTTACGCGCTAGTTCTTGGTCGTCAAAGTCCATAACGGTGTTTTTGTCCGTAGTCGTGCCGATACGGTCTATCGTTTTGCCGTTAAAAAGCATTGCTTCTGCTAGCGAAGTTTTCCCTTCTCCACTATGTCCTATAATCGCTATGTTTCTAATGTTTTTCGATTTAATTTCACTCATAATAGTTTTCCCCCTTTAATAGTTTATTAAATTAAATCCCTTATGCCCTAGTGGCTCATATATTAATTTAATTATAATACGATAGGCTATTCATTTCAAGGGGTTTTTAAAATTTAGCCTTTTTGTCGCCAAATAATTTTCAGTATTCGCTAGTATCAATTTTCAAATCCACCACAGAAGAAGTCGTTTGCGGATAGGGTGGCGTGCATGGTGGCTCACACGGGGGTGGACAAGGTGGTGGGCAAGGTGGTGGGCAAGGCGACCTTCTTTTTGGCTCTACTTGAACTTTTTTAGTAAGGTCCACAAGTATCACGTCGCCACCGATTTTTACTATATTGTTTCGGCTAATAAAAATAAGCGTTTTGTTAAAGCACTTTTGAAAGCCGTTTAGTTTTTTACCGGGCACGAAAAGCCCCGTCATTACACCGCTTGGAAAACTTAAACCTATATCCTTAGGAAAGCCTAGGCTTTTTCCGTCGGTCACGCTTATTACTTCTCTTTTTGATAGTTCTAAAAACGATAATTCCATAAGAAAAATATATGCTAAACGCTTTTAAAATATGAAAACACGCCGTTGTTTTCGGCGTGTTTCTTGGCTAGGTTTTGATTTGTTTTTATACTCTTATTCGGTTTTTAATTTCTTTAAGTGCGCTTTTTTCTAGGCGCGATACTTGGGCTTGTGAAATGCCGATTTCGTTAGAGATTTCGGTTTGAGTTTTGCCTATAAAATATCTTAAATAAATGATTTTGCTTTCTCTTTCTTCTAGCCCTTTAAGAGCGAGTTCTAGCGCGAATTTTTCGGTAAGATTTTCGTCGGTGTTCTTTTCATCACCGATTTGGTCCATTAAAAGCAAGGTGTCGCCGTCTTTGTTGTAAACAGGGTCGAAAAGCGAAACGGTATCCGAAATAGCATCTAGCGCATAAACCACTTCGCTATAAGCCGTGTCCATAGCGATTGCAACTTGTTCTAGTGTGACTTCTTTTTCGCCTTTTTCTAGTTCGTTTCGGGTTTTTAGCGCGCGATAAGCCGTATCGCGTATAGACCTAGAAACGCGCATAGAATTTCCGTCCCTAATCAGTCTTTTTATTTCGCCTATAATCATTGGCACGGCATAGGTAGAAAATTTTACGCCAAAACTAGCATCGAAATTATCTATTGATTTTATCAGTCCTATAACACCGGCTTGAAAAACGTCGTCTGGGTTGGTAGATTTTAGCCTAAAACGTTTTATTACCGAAAGCACAAGGCGCAAATTAGAAACCACAAATTGTTCTCTTGCACTAGCGTTTCCGTTTTTTGCTTTTAACAATAGGTCTAGCGTTTGTTCTTCGGTTAGGTGTGGAAGATTAGAAGTGTTTATTCCACAAATCACAACTTTATTACTCATTTTTCTCTCCTTTATGTAATAGGGCAAGAAGAAAAACAGTCTTTAATATATTTTTAGCCAAATAAAAATTTTTATACAAAGTTTTTTTAAAATAAAAAACGGCCATAACCGTAATAGTCATAGGGATTTTTAATCCATAACAAAAGTGTAGCACACTATACTTCACTAAAAGTGAAACGTAGTGTGCTTTTCTTATCCACAAAAATTAAATATTATTAGTTATATTTTTAGCCGTGTGGCTAAAAGTGATATGCCGTTGGCGTGATATTTTGGCAAAGCCAAAGTTATATTAAATAAATCCTTAACTCGACGTAAGGCGAATATAACTGCCGATAGGCAATATCACTTGCGTTAGCAAATATCACAAATCCGCAAGGATTTATTTAGTTGTCGCAATTCCCTATGGGAAGAGCGACTACGTAGCCGTTTTATTTTTTTATTTTCCAAGTTTTTTATCAAAGAAGTCTAGGTAAGTTCTCCAATCTTCAATCGAAAAGAAATGCCTATACGCTCTTAAATGATAGCCTATATCTCCGTCTTGGAACTTTTCGCCAACTTTTGGAAACCTATCGTGTGGGTAAACAAGCCCGTCTTTTTTAAGTGCTTTCCATAATTTAGACGCCTGATAGGTGGTTAAAAATTCTGCAAGTGGGTCTGCACCAAAATCTTCTTCCGATGAGCCTACACATAGATATCTTGGCGCGATTAGTGCTAAAAGTTGTGATTGGTCGTATGGCTTTTCATCTTCTTTTTCGCACCTAAAAGTCTTAAAGTTATTGCAGAACCAGTCGTAAGTGCCGTATTCCATAAACGCCGTTATTTTTTCGCCCGTGTGCTGTTTGCTAGACGCTGCGCCACCATAACCAGAGTTGTTGGAAACAACGCCCCACCATCTAGTATCAAGCGCACCACACCATAGCGCAGTTTTGCCAAGGCGTGAATGCCCTATTACTATTGCCTTTTCGCCATCTATATCAGCCCTTTCGTTAATGATATAGTCTAGCACTCTTGAACCTGCGAACGCCCACATACCTATCTTGCCCCATTCATCAGGTTTTCTAGGGCGTTTAGTATTAAAGCAAGCGCCTAACCCGTCTGAGTAATCTTCGTAGCCGTTGTCGTTTACGATATCTTTATACACCATAACGGCGTACGCGTAGCCACGGCTAACGATATCTTCTACGGGGTGATATCTATCGGGAACGGGCCTAAAAGATATTTGTACGAAAACGGGTGGTTTTTGGGTTTTGTTCGGCACGAATAACGCAATAGGAAAAGTGTAAGAAAAACTATCCGTTTTGATAGTGATTTCTATTTTTTCTTCGGTGCATTTGCCTGCGTATGCGCCCGTATCACGAGAAATTACCTTACCCGAAACGCTAGTTTCTACGTTTGGCGTTATGCCGTATGAATATTTTTCTAAAAGCGCGATAAGTTCTTTTCTATATTCACCAAGATTGTCTTGATTAACGATTTCTCCGTTAAAATTTTCCGTGACCGAAAAAATACCACGCCTTTCTATTTCTTTTTGAATTAAATTTATCATACCTTTCTCCTAACGAGCGTTTATCTTTAAAATATTATAGCACCCCTAATATTTTTTTGCAATGTGCTATAAGCGATTTATTGAGTTTTTTTGAATTTATTGGGCGTTACTTTAAATCTTGATTTAAATAGCGCGATAAAGTGCGAACAATCGTTAAAGCCAGAGTCGTAACACGCCTCGGTTACCGAACAACCGCTAAGCAAAAGTTTTTTCGCGTTTGCTAGTTTTAAACTTTCTAGATATTTAGCAGGACTTAGCCTTAAATATTTTTTAAACCACCTATTAAGCGTTGGAACGCTAACGTAAAACTTACCACTTATATCTCCAACGCCCGAAATCGTAGAAAAATTCCCCTTAACGAAGTCTAAAACGTTTTGAAACTGTTTGGGCAAAACCGTTTCTTCCGTGCTTTTACCCGTTTGTTCTTTAATAGTATTTAGTATCGAAAATAAAGCCGTTATTTTGCTTAGTTCGTCAGTTCCCGCGTTCGTTTTTTGTAGTAATATAAAAAACCATTGTTTGAGTAATTCTTTCGTTTCTACGCTAAACGAGTATAAAGGGTTAAAATCTTTGCGATAAATAAACCTTATAAGTTCGCTATTTTCTAAACCGCTTACCCAAAGGCAAAAATGTTTATGCACCCCTTCTTTTTTATAAAGACACATATGAACTTCGTTGGGTTTAGAAACTAAAATATCGCCCTTTAATACTTCGTAAACGCCATTATCTACTAAAAACGAAACCTCGTCGGATAGATTAAAAAAAACTTCTAAATAGCCGTGGAGATGCAACGGCTCCGTTTCAGGCGAGTTTGGGTCAACTCTTTTTTCGTGCAGAGAAACGCCGTATTTTATATTCATTAAATCTTTTCCAAGTTCAATTAAGTTAGGTAAAAATTTTGGTTCGTACATATTTCTCCCTAAACGAGCAAAAAATTATATTTTTAGATAAAATTTACATATAAATATCGTTTTTATAATGGTATTATAGAATAAAGAAAAAAACTTGTCAAGCAAGGAGAAGATATGAAACGCAATTACGCTAATAAGTCTGCCGATAAATTTTACAAAAAAATTCTAGTAAATCCCGCAAAATTACCCGTTAAATTCGTTTACGACAAGACGGAATATAAGGGGCTAGATAAAAAATACTTTTCGCTAATTTCAAAAAGCGTTGAAAACGTGGGCGAAAAGCAAACGGCAAATTTAGTATTTGATTTTTTAAGCGAACTTAAAGTTACGCTTAAAATAACGCACTACTACTCTCACGGCGTTACCGAGTGGACTTTATTTTTTAAAAACGATACCGAAAAAAACAGTAAAGTTTTAGAAAATATTTATACCGAAATTAATTTTTCTGGGTCATACCCTATCGTTAAAGGAATACTTGGCGACCATATTAATCAATACAGACCTTACGCGTTTTGCCCAACTAATAACGTTTTAGAGTTTTCTTCTATCACGGGGCAAACTTCGCATAATAACTTTCCTTACTTTAACGTAGAACACGGCGATGGTGGCGCTATGCTTGCTATCGGTTGGGCTGGGACTTGGAACGCTAGGTTTTATAGCGACGGCAAAAATACTACCTACACGGCAAACGCCGTTAACGATATGAAACTTTATCTAAAACCCCAAGAGGAAATTCGCACGGCGCTTTTCGTTTACGCGCCCTACACCCAAAGAGACGAACACTACGCAACTAACTTTTGGCGAGACTGGTTCGTTAAATATAACGTGCCAAAAGATAATATTAAAGGCGAATTCGTTAAGCCGTTCTCTACTATATTCTTAGCGCTAGATACCGGAAAGCCTAATTCCGACGGCAGTATTTCTGAATCGCACGAAACTTATAAACCTAGCCTAGAAAAACTTAAAGAAAAGGGATTAAAATTTGATTTTTGGTGGTTAGATGCGGGCTGGTACGTTGCGCCAGACGGAAAGAGCGCTATTCCTTTTTCTAAGGATAGGGACTGGTGGCACACGGTTGGAACTTGGGAACCAGACCCTTTAAAGTGGCCTAATAAATCGCTTTTAGAGGCAACCGAATTCGTTAGGCAAAACGGTATGAGAACGCTTATGTGGTTTGAGCCTGAGCGCGTTACAGACGTTGATAACCTAGTAAAAAACTACGGGTATAAAAAAGAGTGGGCTATTGAGTTAGAAGGCAGAGTTGGTATTTGCAACGATATCGGCAACCCAGAGTGTCTTAAATGGACTTTAGATAGAATAACTAAAGTTCTTAGAGAAAACAAAGTGGAAATGTATCGCGAAGACAACAACTTTAAGCCTAAATATTTGTGGGAATACCTTGACGGACTTGAAGGCGAAAACCGAAAAGGCATAACCGAGATTAGAAACATTACTGCACACTATTTTATGTGGGACGAGATTATAAAGTGCACTACTTCTTACGGCGGTTGCGCGTTCGTGGATTCTTGCGCAAGCGGTGGCGGTAGAAACGATATAGAAAGTTTAAGACGCGGTATACCTTTGCTTAGAAGTGATAGTGACAGAAAGGCTATTGCGCATAGACTTTCTATGAGTTCTGCGTTTAATAAATGGGTGCCGTTTAACGGGGCTTGTAGTATAGGTGATAACCCAACTACTAACGCTTTTGCTATCGGCGTTACGGACGTGTATAGCGTTAGAGCATCTTATTTACCTGCTTTTCACGTGACTACCCTTCAACCCGTACAAAAACCCGACACCGACTATTCTATTTATCATTTCGCGCTAGACGAGTGGAAAAAGGTTAGCCCATATCTACTTAAAGAGTTTTATTGCTTAACGCCTTGGCATAAAGAAATCGACTACACTAAGCACGGCGAAATTGACACTACCGATTACACAGTTTTCGTCTACTTCGACCCGGAAACTGATACGGGCGTTGTTTTAGGTTTTAGAGAGGGCGAATGCACCAAAGATTATTACGCGCTTTCTTTGCCTTTTGCTAAAAACGGCGAAACCTACGTTTTAACAGACGAAGATACTAAAGAAGAAATTAACGTTAACGGTATTACTAATCTTTATTTCGACAAGCCTAGAACGGCAAGGCTACTATGGGTTAGAAAAGCATGAACCCATCTCTATTATTAGCAATATCTATGGCGTCGGCGTTATTTGCCACGACCATTACTAAATTTTGCACTAAAGATTTTGGTTCTTCGTTTTTGACTGCGTGCGTGTATAACGCCCTTTCGTGCCTATCGGCAGTTTTAATTCTCATAATTTGGGGCGGTGGACTTTCTATTTCTATCTACACACTTTTACTTGGCGTTGTTTTTGGATTAATAACTGCTATTCAAACGACTTCTAATCTAAAAGCGATAAGTCTTGGCCCTATGGCGTTTTCGCAGTTGTTTTTATCTTCTTCAATGATAATTCCCGCGCTGTCGGGCGTGTTGTTTTTTGGCGAAAGCATTTCTATTTGGCAAATTTTAGGAATCGCGCTAACGTTTTGCGCGTTTATTTTAGCGCCTTCACAAAACGCAAACGATAAAAAAGCGTCATTTAGTTGGCTAGCGTTTTGCCTAGTAGTGTTTTTTAGCACGGGCTTTATCGGCGTTTTGCAAAAAATTCATCAGTCTTCTAATTTTAAGCAAGAACTTAACGGGTTTTTAATAGTGGCGTTTTTAACTACTTTTTTACTTTCTAACGTTTGCTTGATAGTTTTAAGAAAAGACTTTAAGCCTCTACTTAAAAGTAAAAGCACGCTAAAACTCGTGTTTTTTGGACTTTTGTTCGGCGTTTTCGTTGCAGTAAATAATAAACTAAACCTATTTTTATCAGGCGTACTCGATAGCGCACTATTCTTTCCGTTAGTAAACGGAGGCGGACTAGTTTTGACCACCTTGTTTTCTATAATAATATTTAAAGAAAAACTTACTCTAAAGCGTTGGATTGGCGTTTTGGTCGGGCTAGTTGCCGTTATACTTTTATGCCTGAACTTTTAATTTTTTTGTATTAAAAAAACCTTGCAGTTTTGCAAGGTTTTTATTTTATTCCCAAATGCTTTTGAGTTTATAGGTTATGCCTTTAACTTTTTTGCTACAGGTAAAGAACTTTTCACCGCCAAAGATATAACTTGCCGTTGCTTCTCCGTTAAAGAAATACTCAACGCTCCTAGCGTCGACTATTATTCGAACGGGGATTTTATCGCAGTCTTTCGTTAGGTCGGTGTGTTTCCCACCACTAAAATTAACGCGTTTAGTTTTTGGATTATACTTAAAGCCGTGCCCGTTTACCGTTAGGGTATAATCTTTATCTGCATCTAGATAAACGAGCGTGTCGCTTGGGATATTTAGTTTATAGTCGGTTGCGCTAAACTTTTTGCCCTTTCCTACCCTTAAACTAGAAAAACTTTCTATCGGTTCTCTAAAAATAGCGTAGCCTTTTTGGGTTTTACGTAGCGTTAGTTTAGTAATTAGCGTTGCGCTTTGCGAAAATGCAGGCTTAATAATTAAGTCTGGCTCGGATTCTCTTGCCCAAGCAACGTAGTATCTAAAATCTTCTGATGGGTAAGAGTTAAAGGTCTGCCCAGCGTATGGGTAGTCTAGCGCCATATCGACATAAAAAATTTCTTGGTTTTCCGGCACGAATTTATAGTCGATAAAATCGCCCACTCTATACGCGCCGTTGCCACCGTATAGCACCCATTTCTTTTCGTTAGTATTTTGAACTTTTAGCCTAAAAAAGTCCGGACATTCGTAAAGGTCCATCGTTCTTGACTTAAATTCCCAGTCGATAAGGTTTTTAGACGCGTAAAATGATACGCAGTTCTTTTTTTCGAATAGTTCGTGAACGGCTATAACGAAAGTTCCGTCGTCTAGCGTTAAAATTTTAGGGTCGCGCCAATGCTCGTTTGGTGCTGATAAAATAACGGGGTCTTTAGTTAGGCGTGTAAAAGTTTTGCCGTTATCCGTGCTATAACCTATATATTGCCCCTTTGTGTCGCCCTTTTCTCTACCTTCGAACACTTCGGTATAAAAATCGGTAAAAGCGCAAATAATGGTATCCTTGCCGTAGCCTAAAACGTTGTTTTCATCTAAAATAGCCGAGCCCGACGCGATAGAATTTTTATAGTTGGTTGGGCGAATAGCGTCTGGGTATTCCTTAAAATGCACGCCGTCTTTACTGATTGCTCTGCCCCAACTAACGTTCACACCGCCGTGTCTTCTGCCAAACGGGTTGTGTTGAAAGAAAAAGTGGAACTCGCCGTTTTTATACACCAAGCCGTTAGGGTCGTTCATCCAACCGCGAAGTGGTGAAAAATGCACCTTTTGTCTATATTCTTCTTTATATAGGTTTGGGTATAAATCTTCTCTTTCAAGTGGATTACCGCCTACTACTACTTTATCAAAAGCAAGTTCGTCAAAGTCTTCTCTCTCTACGGTAAGTTTAATGGTTTTAGCGGTCTCCGTGTAGGTGTAAAAAGGAAAATACGCGTCGAAATCTTTACTTAAAGCGATATGCAGTTCGGTCACACAAACGTCGTCTTCGTAAACTTTAACGTAGTATTTTTCTCCTTCTAGTGATACGGGTAAGTGTAATACGTCGCCGTTATTTTCTAGATTAAAAATTTTCTCTTTCATAATCAATCCTTATATTATCTTTTTTAACCCTTCGCATATTCTTTTTGCTAAAAGGTGTTTCGTTGGTGGGTGAATATCGTTGGTTTCGCATACGTCTTTAGACACTATAAACACGCTGTTTCTATCTTTTTTAGCAACTTTTTCTTGCGCGTTTTGAATATTAGTCCAGCCCTCGCCGGCACGCTCGTCGCAATCGGCAAGACCTACTATAGCGAAAGGTAGATTTTCGTCGTTAAAGGCTTTTCTATAACAAGAAATTAAAATCTCTAGTTCTCTATCGTATATTTTCGCCTCCCCTCCGTAAGCGTCTGACTCGCCTTGATACCAAATTATCGCGCTCACCGAAAAAGGAAGAATTTGTGAAAGTGCAAAGTCGTATAAAAACCCGTCTTTATTCCAAGTATATTGAGGAACGAAGTGGTCGATAAACTTTTCTTTGCCAGAAAGAACTATTCCATTTTTTTCTAGTTCTCCGCGAGGTAGCCAACTCTCGATGACAGACGCGCCTTGATAGCAAGTTATAACGCCAACGGCAACCCCCCTTTCGCCTTGAAAAAGATTAGAGGCTAGATATCCTAAAGCAGTCCACTTATAAACCTCGTCTTTTTTAGCCGTAACCCAGCCGTCTTTAGGATAGAAAAACTCCTCGTCGTCTAGTCTTTTAGTGGAAAAAAGCCTTAAAAGTGAATTAGTTTGATATAAACTTTTTGGAGTTTGAGAAGACGCTAATTTAAACTGCAAATTAGACTGACCACAATAAACCAAAACTTCTCCGACGTAAACGTTTTTTATAATCGTAGTTTCGCCGTTTAGCGTTGAAATAATCTCGTACGGTCCGCCGTAGTCCCTTGGACTAAACTCTACGCACCAAAAATCGCTATCCGACGTGACGCGTTTAGTTTCGCCCATAAAAGTTATTTCGCCGTTGCCTTTCCCCGAGCCAAAAATCCTTACGGGTTTATCTTTTGCAAAAACTAGATTGTTTGAAAAAATTTGACTTAATTCCATAATTTTCTCGCATTATTTTTTTCACGGCAATTATACAATCTTTACTTTGCCCTGTCAATATCTTTTTCGTTTTTGACGCGAATTTGATATTTATTGATTTTTTTATTATAAAAAAGTAAGCGATATCGCTTACTTTTTTTGTTGTATTATTCTGCTTGTTTTTTATACATCTCTTTCAATAATAATTTATATAAATCTAATCTCTGCACAAGAGCCTGCAGGAAGTTTTAGTTTGCCACTCGACACGTCGATTCCTGTAGGCGAATAACTATAAACGTCGCTTATCAATAAAAGTTCGGCGTTATTCATATCAACCCCAAGAGCCTCAATCTCAATTTCAGCATCGTCGCCGATATTAGAAAGAAGAAGAACTGCTTTTTCTCCCTTTTTAGCACCGCAAACAAATATGTTTTCGTTATCACTCTTAGTTTCCACCTCGTTTTCGAGTTTATATGCCTGATTAAACATCATCATAGCAAAGTATGTTAAACGGGGTTTATAGGTTTCTGGATTGAAAAGACCCGCATAAGAAGAAGACGAAATGCGCGCATCATAGTAGCAAAGAAGGCTAGGCTTCTTTTTTTGCATTCCAAGCATCATTGCTAACACCTTTGCCGCAGCCATAGGCGAATTTCTCGTTTCTATGTTAAAATCGGTATTCCACTCTGTAAGGCAATCTTCAACGTCGCCAAAGCCATATTTTTCCATTACCCTTCTCACGTAATCAGCAGCATCTAAAGAACGCTTTACTGGTGAGTAGGTGTGCCACGAAAAATAGTCTAAAGGCGACTTATGTTCGGGCGATGAAATATACTTAAAGAAATCGTGCATATACTGAACGTGATATTGCGCGTTATTCGTATATGGCCCTGGGTGTCCCACACAATCCGGGTCTTCGTATAAAGCATCAAACGACGCAAAGTGGCAAGTTGAATAGCCACCTATCTTTATGCTATCCCCAAAGCACTTTTTAAGGTGATTAGACGTAATCTCGTATAGTCTAAAATACTCTTCCTTCGTGCCATACCACAAAGGACCGTGCTTACCGTGCTTATGCCCTTCGGGTTCATTCCATATCTCCCAATATTTGATATCAAAATGATATCCGCTTGCCCATCCTTCGTTATAGTGCCTTATAACGTGTTCGCATATTCTAGCCCATTTTTCATAGTCTTTAGGGGGATATATGCGGTAGGCCTTCGTTTCGTAACTATTTTCAATCGATACTCCTAGGCGAAAAAATGGCTTTACTCCTTGTTCGCAAAGCACCTCCAAAAGTTCGTCGGTAAATGTGAAATCGTAAGATTCAGGAAGTGTTTCATCGGCATCAAAATCTCGGAAGATGTTAGGAATATCAACGTATCGATACCCCCCATACTGCCCACCCACGTCGGAAAGGCGCGAATAAGGGATTCCTGCCTCACCAAGATAGTGCATATAATTAACGTGTTGGTATCTCGGTTTACCAAAGATTGGTGCTTGACCAACGCCGTGCATCTCTTTAATTCGTCCCGTTATTTTATTAAAATCTGCATAAATTTTCATAACATTTCTCCTATCTTTCCATATCAATTTATATTATACTGAAAAAAACTACTAAAAACTTGTTGTTTTTAGCAAATTATATGTAAATTTTTTCATAACTTTTATGATTTTAACTCTCGTAAATATTTAGTTGTAAATGTATAAGGTATTTAAACTTTTTTATTAAAACAAAAAACATAAAAAAGAGTAAACTTAAAGGTTTACTCTTTTTTTTTAGAAATTAAGTTTTTTTGCCATAGCGTTAATCGAGTTCCAAACGATATCTTCGCACCACCAGTGTCCTTTATCGGTGACAACTAGTTCGCAAGCGTCTTTTTTGCCAGACATTTCGTAAGCAAGGCGAATTGTTTTGAACGCTTCTTTAACGCCGTTTAGTGGGAAAATTTTATCGTCTTTCCCAGTTATAACTATAATTGGTCTTGGAGCGAATAAAATTGCTAAATCTTGCATTTCGAACCACTCGTAGCAAGATGGTATATAGTTGCAAGGACAATGGTGAATATCTAAAATAGAAGTTTTATAAGAACAAACTGCACAAGACGGTGCGGTAAAGCGTATTCTTTCTTCTATGATAGGCGCGTAATAACTAATCGTTCCGCCACCAGAGTTGCCCGTTATAAAAATCTTGTCAAGGTCGCACTCGCTAAAATACGATAGCGCGTCGATTGCCCTAGTTATATCGAAAATTCTTTCGGCGATAACCGTTCTACCCAAAGAGATTGCAACAAGTGACGGAAAGGTGCACCCGTATCCCCAAGAGTGCCTTGTGGTCATTCTTTCACCCATAGCACGCTGTTCGATTGCAAGCGCGATATACCCGTTTTTAACGGCTTGAACGGCAAACTGGCCACGCGTTAAAGCGTAATATGCGTCTTCATCGTCTTTTGGCTCGCCGATAGAGTTATGAAAGCCCGTTGAATGCCCTTGCATAGTTATTGCAACGGGATATTTTTTCTTTTCGCCTTTTGGAATTAAAAGATAGCAAGGCACGAACGCGCCCTTTTCGCTTTCGAACACGAAACGAATTTGTTTATAGTCGCCCTTGTCCACTTCTTGTTCGATTTCGATTTTGAGTGGCACGGCGTTTTTAACAACTTTATCGTAGCCTGATAGTTTAATAAACTTTTCTTTAAGTGCTTTTTTGTGTTCTTCTAAATCTATACCTTTTTTTAGGCTGAATTTTGGCTTAACGCTATCTAAAAGTAGCGCGTGTTCTAAATGCCCGTCTATTTTTTGCATTTTATATTCCCCCTAAAAATAAGGTGTTATATTTCCAAAATCTAATTGGTTTTTCTAGTGCTTGCTCTTCTAATTCTTCTATAACGCTAATTTTACCTTTAACGAAAAGTTCTAACCTTTCTCTGCACTTTTCTAGCCTAAAAATTAGTCCACCAAATCTCGTGTCGTGCGTTTCATAGCCAAAAGGCTTGTTTTCTTTATCCCAAAGCGTTTTAAACGATTTATAAAGTTTTTTAGTAAGCGCAATAGTTTTATCATATTCTTTTATTAACGCTTTTAGGGCTTTTATATCTTTTTCTTGATACGCTTTTCTGGTGTTTAAGCCAAGTGGAACTTTTTTATCTAAAACTAACGCAAGGTCTTTTACCACACTAAATAAATACGCTAGTTCGCCACCCTTTTTTTCTATTTTTTCATATTCTTTTGCTAGGCTCAAGTAATCGTTATTAACAATTTCTTTTGCCAAAGCATCTACGCTTCCAATAAACGGGTCGTTGAATAAAACTAATCTTGTTCTTTGCGCGTCTTGCCACTTTTCTTCGGTTGCGCCCATCGTTTTATTTATATCGCCAATAAGTTTAATCTCGTCGTAATCAAGTCCCGTTTGCGCCTTAAACCCAGCCTTAATGCTTTCTATATCAAAGTTTCCGTTAGCATACTGCCTTATAGTGTATAGCACGGGCAATACCGAAAAGAACGAACACTCTGCGCCGTCGTCTTTCCAAAGCGCGAATAAAACGTTTTCTATCTTATGCTTTTTAACGGCCTTAACCGCTTCTTTCATAGCATTAAGCGCATAATCGTTAAGGGGCGCAAAACTACGCCACATCCACACGCCACCAACAAACCAAATATCTCTATCGAATTCTTTATGCGCCCTAAACATTTCGTCGTAAAGTTCGCCGTCGTCCGTCATATAGTCCCAGTATGCTAGCGCAACTTCTTTTGGCACGTTGTTTTTAACGGCTTCTGGGATAGTGACTCCCTTTACGTAATACCTTCCGCCCGTGATAAGTTTAAAGAACATATCACTCCACATATGTGGCTTAAATCCGTATTTAGTGGCGATTTCTACCACGCGTTGTAGGTGCTGTAAAAGAATTTCGAATCGGTTTTTGTAGCCGTTGATAATAAGATATCTGCCAAGACCTACAAGGTGCGCTTCGTCCATACCGATGTTAACGTTTCTAGAAGTAAAACTTTTAGCAAGCGTGCTAAAAATGTTCTCTATAAGCGTGTAGGTCCTTTCTTCGCCACATAAAAGCACGTCGTCCGCATCGCATATAGGTCCGTATTCTTCCCAACGGAATATACTCTCTAAGTGCGCAAGCGTTTGCACGCAAGGTATAAGTTCTACGCCTTTTGATATACAATATTCGTCTAACTCTTTAATTTCTTCTACCGTGTAAGCGCCACGCATATGCCCAAAATATGGCTCATTGTCCACTTTTATCGTGTCTTCTGTGTAAAGTTCTAACGCGTTGTAGCCTATTTTTACAAGATAATCTACATATTTTTTTAGCGTAGAAATTTTCATTACCGCCTTTCTAGAACAGTCTAACATTACCCCAAATTTTTTATAATTCATATTTTTCCTCCTAGTCTACTCTCGCGCCGTAGCCTTTAAGTTTTTCACGTAATAGGTTAATATCTATTTCGTGCGTGTTTTTATTCGTGTTTTTTGCAATGCCTATTGCCGTGCCTACGGCTTCGCCTAGATTTGCGCAAGTGGTCATAATTCTCACGGCAGAATGCGCGTAATGGTCGGCCGATAAGCACCTACCCGCAACTAAAAAGTTCGTATACTCTTTGGGCAATAAACTGCGATACGGAATAGTATAGTATTCGCCGTACTTAAAAACGTGCATATAAGTTCCAGAGCCGTCTGGACTATGAATATCTAGCGGGTAGTTAGCAACTGCTATGCTATCCGTGAATTTCGTGCAGTTTTTAAGTTCTTCGCCCGTTAGAATATGCACGCCTTTTAGTTTTCGGCTTTCTCTAACACCGATTTTGGTGGCGATAGAAACTATCCTTGCGTTTTTATACGCCTTGCTGTTTTCTCTTAAAAACTTGTCCATTTCAAAGATTTGTTTTCTTGATTCCATTTCGGCCTTAGAAAGTTCAAACGCGTCGGTGGGGTTGCAGTTTATTATTCTAGTGGTGTTAAAGTGCGCAACGCCTTTATCTATGCCACGCGTGTACCAAAGATTTTCTCTTGGGTTTTTGATTTTACCTTCTTTTTGGAACTTTTTATATAAAGCGTCTAAATATTCTTCGTCTTCTTTATATAGTAGTTCTACGTCTACGTTAGATGCTCTAAAACAAGTGGTTAAAGGTTGGCACCTGTTATCGCTTTCTCTACCTAATTGATAATCGCACCCAGCGTGATAGAGTAAATCGCCATCGCCCGTAGCATCTATAAAATAATCGGCCTTAATTTCTATTACCGAAGATTTTGCTAAAACTTTAACCGACTTGATTTTATCTTTGTCAGTTTTAACTTCGAACACCGTGCTATAAAATAGGTAGTCAACGCCATAGTCTTCTATCATATCATCTAGCACCATTTTAATATATTCGGGCGCAAATTCACGGTTATTACAGCCACTAATTTTTTTATCTTGCCTTGCCTTAATTTCGTCTAATAAACCCTTGCTATAACACTCTATTTCGCCTTTTTCGTTCTTAAAATAGTGAACCATAAACGGATAAACAAGGCTATTAGAAATCGCACCACCAAAACAGCCCGATTGCTCTATTATTAAAACGCTTAGCCCTTCGCGCCTAGCAGAAACTGCTGCGCAAACGCCCGAAAGCCCACCACCTACAACAACTAAATCGTATTTTTTCACAATGCACCTATATTTTTATACCTTTAATAATTTCCTCTTTGCCACTTTTTATCGCTCTAAAAATAGCGTTCATAATAAACACGGGCGAAATAAACTCTTTATAATCAGCGCCGTTAGTTTTGCCCGTAATTAAATCATAATATTCCTTAAACTCACGGTAAGAGCATTCTTTATAACAAGTAGTGAACACTTTACTACACTTAATTTCTTTTTCGGTATGAACCATTCCAAAATATTCGTAGTTGTTGTCAACGTAAACGCCAAGCGCGTCGTAATTATCATACTTAAAGGTCACGCTAATCGTTTTTGCCACTTCATTTTTAGTAGCAATAACGCTTTTTGGAAACCTACCAAACATTTCGCAAATGATTTCTACTAGGTGTTGCCCGTAAAAATAATACCCTGCGTGAACGCTGTTTGGTTGGTAAGGCGCGCGGGCAAAACCACCTAAAAAGGTTTCACCACTATCTCTTAGCGCTTTGATTTCTTTAACAAAATCGTCGTGCTTACATATAGAGCCACCGCAAATTTTTATGCCGTTTTCTTTTAGAACGGACATAAACTCTAAGCCTTCTTCTTCGGTTATAGTAATAGGCTTATCGATGTAAAAGGCAACGCCTTTTTTTATATACGGCTTTGCGAATTCATAGTGCTTTGCGCCGTGCCTAGCCGTTATTATAACTCCGTCTACTTTGCCCTTAAATTCATCAAGTGCTTGCATTTTATAAACGCCGTATTTCGTGCTAAGTTCATCCATAGCACTTTGTTCTTCGCTATAAACGCCTATAACGGAAACGTCACTAAATTCGGGATAGTTTTTAAGTATGTCTAAAAAACTATCGGCGTGTGAATTTTCGCAACCTAAAATAACTACTTTTTTCATAATCTCTCCGATTTTAATAAATTTTTATTTATTAAAAATGTTTTTTGGTCGTTAGAATAAGTATAACCCAAATCCCCCGAAATGTAAATAGCAAAATTCACTAAAAATATATTAAAAACAACTATTAATAAAAAAATAGCAAGAAAAATTTTTCTCGCTATTTTAAATTAAGATATTTCAAAGTTAATAACGTCATCACCCGTTACGCCTATGTAATACGTTGCATTTGCAGTAGCGTTGAACGTAGCGGTTTTTGGTAAAGACGTTCCGCTAACAGCAATTTGTGTGCCATTAGAAGAATAAACCGTTATGGTGCATTTTTCATTAGAAGAAACAACGTTAATCGTTCTTGCCGAACTTGGTTTTATGCGATAATAAACAGTTTGCATGCTATTTGTTGCATAAGCCGTTGGGTTATCACCAACGAAAGTCCAAATAGCGTTAGTAGCGTTTGGTGCTTGGCCCATTTCCGCTGGCTCCCAAGTTTTCACGTCGAAACTAGGTATTTGCGTAGCATTTGCAGATGAACGGTTCTCATCGTACCAGTCAGACCTTGCTCTACCCCTAGTCGTTTCAACTATTTCCCAATTAGCACTCGTATTCGGCCTAGTGAGTTTAGTTTTGTAAACAGGATAAATCCACTCGTTTATCGGAACAGACGGCTTACCAGGTGTTTTGTTGCTTGTGCCAAGCCAGTTAATTTCACCCCTTTCGCCAAGGTAAATACTAGTGGTGTAAATATAATACTCGATATTGCTTACAACTTCTATTATAAAAGAAAGTCCTGCACCTTTGGTTCCGAACAAGTCTTCTACGTCGGTACCACCTGTTACTGCCATAGAGCCAAAGTAATCTCTCTTCCAGCCCCAGCCACCATCTAAACGGTCGTTAATATAGTCGTTTAGTTTAGAATCAGGATTGTCTAAACCAATATTTTGTCCGTTTGAATTCGTGCCTGAAACAAGATTTAGTATAAGCCAAGCGTGGTCTTCACCTTCAACAGTGTCGGGCAATTCTTCAGCACCACTCCATACAAATTCCGTTATGCCAACCGAAACAAACGTCTCTTTTTCTTGTACGTCGTTATAAGAATATCTCCACGTGGCAAACACGCCTGCCGTAGTTAAGCACGATACAAAAATCAATAAGGCGAGTATTAGGCTAAGTTTAATTTTCATAGTTTCTCCCCGCCTAATATATCGTTTATTAGTTCTAACGCCCATTTAACTTGGCGAGAAGAAGTAAGTTTTACTCTCATACCATAGTTTTGGTGTGCCTTAACACTAGAAACGTCGGTAAATATGTATTTGCTATTTTCGTATTCTTTTGGGTTTAAGCCAAGATATGCGTTAAGTGTTTTACCCTTAATTATAAACTTAACGATAGGCACAACGCCCACTTTATACGTTCTTGATTTTTTGCTTTCTATAACGCGAATGCCTTTAACGCTTAAAAGTTCAGTTTCTAAAGTTTTAAGCCTTTCTTTAACTTCGGGCTTTGCCCTTCTTAATTTTTGATTAAACGTTAAACTCTTTTTCTTTTTTAGTCCTAAAAACCAAGCCTGTTTGTCTTTTGGTTTGTCGCTAAGAACTAATCCGTTTTTCTTACATAGTTCTTCTATAAGTTCACTAGCCCATTTAACTTGGCGAGAAGAAGTTAGTTTAACGCGCATTGGATAGTTTTGGTGCGCTTTTACGCTAGACTCATCGGTAAATATATACTTGGTGTCAGCGTATTCTTCTGGGTTTAAGCCAAGATATGCGTTAAGTGTTTTACCCTTAATTATAAACTTAACGATAGGCACAACGCCC
>JAZLCK010000026.1:0-20090 GCA_045614165.1 Christensenellaceae bacterium
TAGCATAGGTAAGGTTTGACGTGATAAGAATAGGCAAGATGGTTTATCAGAGTTAATAGCATTAATATATGCAGCGGTAGTTTCTCTGCCGTCTGCTGGGCGATAAACTTTAAGGTCTGGCATAGCGCGTAAACCTGCTAAATGTTCGATAGGTTGGTGGGTAGGTCCGTCTTCGCCAACGCCGATTGAATCGTGGGTTAAAACGTAGATTACAGGAAGTTTCATTATAGCAGACATACGCATAGCGTTTTTCATATAGTCAGAGAAAACAGCAAAGGTTGCGCAGTAAGGGAGAAGACCGCCGTGTAAGTACATACCATTACAAATAGCACTCATAGCGTGTTCACGGATACCAAAGTGCATATTAGAGCCATCGATTTTAGTAGCAGAGAAATCGCCACGTGCTTTTATGTTTGATTTATTTGCTGGGGCTAAGTCTGCAGAGCCACCAACTAGGTTAGGAACGTATTTAGCAATTTTATTAAGAACGGTTGCACCGTAGCCACGTGAAGCATCGTCTTTTTCATATTGCCATAATTCTTCGATATCTTTTAAGCCTTTATAATCGCTATTTTTCCAGTCAGCATATTCTTTTGCAAGTTCTGGATATTTAGCGCTATATGCCTTAAATAATTCTTTCCAAGCCTTTTGTGCTTTTCTACCCTTCGCACCAAATTTTTTGCAGTGCTTAAACACTTCTTCTGGCACTTCAAATGGAGCAGAAGTCCAACCAAGGTTTTTCTTTAAGGTAGCAACGCCTTCTTCGCCAAGAGGAGCACCGTGGCAACCAGCGTTTCCTTCTAGGTGAGAGCCAAAGCCGATTTTAGAATTTACGATAATTAAAGATGGTTTATTAGTTTCAGCCTTAGCCTTTTTGATTGCACGGTTAATAGCCATAACGTCGTTAGCGTCTTTAACCTTAATAACTTGCCAGCCAAGTGCTTCGTGTCTTTTACCAACGTCTTCGGTAAAGGTGATGTTGGTGTTGCCTTCGATAGTGATATCGTTTTTGTCGTATATTAAGATAAGTTTGCCAAGTTTCATAGCGCCTGCAAGAGATGCCGCTTCGTTTTCGATACCTTCTTGCATACAACCATCGCCACAAAGAGCAAAGGTGTAGTGGTCTACGATATTAAAACCTTCTTTATTGAATTTGTTAGCAAGATATTTTTCAGCAATAGCCATACCAACGGCGTTTGCAATACCTTGGCCAAGTGGACCGGTAGAAGTTTCAACACCTGGGCATACTTTGTATTCTGGGTGACCAGCGGTGATAGAACCAAGTTGTCTAAAACTCATTAGGTCTTCTTTTTTAAGACCAAAACCAAATAAATAATATAGAGAGTAATCAAGCATAGAAGCGTGGCCGGCAGATAGAACAAATCTATCACGGTTATCAAAAGAAGTATCTTTATTATTGAAAACCATATTAGTAAAAATTGAATACCCGATAGGTGCTGCGCCAAGTGGCATACCTGGGTGGCCTGATTTTGCTTTTTCTATCGCTTCGGCTGATAGAACTCTAATCGCGTTAATAGTAAGTTGTTTTACGTTATCCATTATATCCTCCTTGAAAAACGTAGGGCGCAAAAATGATTAGTGTGCTTTTACGCGCTAGTAAATAACTAAATACATTATAATCTAAAACTATTTTATTTTCAAGTTTTTTTTAATGCTTTTGGGGTAAAATATTATAAAAACTTGATACTTTTATTAAAGTATGGTATAATTTTAACGTTTCGCGAAGATATGCGAATTTTTTTGGAGAATATAATGCAAGAAATTGGAATTACTTATATTAGTGGAATGAACGGGCAATTAGCCCCCGGTAAAGTTTTAACTATTGCTATTTTTTACGCGTGCTTTTATATCGCGCTTTACGTTTTAAGGTCTGTTGGGCTATTCGTAATGGCTAAAAAACGCGAAATTAAAGGCAAAAAATTGGCGTTCGTGCCGTTTTTATGGGTTTACGTTATGGCTAAACTCATTGGTAGAGCGTTCTTTTTTGGCAAAGAATTTAAAGGTTTTGCAATCGTTTTTACGATTATCGGCACTATCGTTGGGCTATTAACACTTTCGATAAACTTTTTAGCGTGTTTCCCACTAGTTGGATACTACTTGCAAGGTGGCGACGTGGTGATTTGCCTTGCAGAAAACGCTACGTTTAACAGACCTATGATGGAATACCCATTGCTAGACGGAATTTTCGTTGGAAAGTCTGGCACGGTAAACGGCTTTGTAATGCCATACGGCAACTTACTTACAGTTGTTAAAGTTATGAATATTTTTAGCATAATTGCTGATATTTTGGGCTTTGTGTATATGCTTGCAAGTATTTTCATATACATCTACTTGTTTAGAAAATATTGGCCAAGGCATTTTTTACTTGGCGTTGTGCTTTCGGTTTTAATCGACCCAGCTTTCCCTATATTAATTTTCTGTTTAAGAAAGAAAGAACCGATGACTTACGAAGAATATTTGCGTTCGATGGGTGTTAGAGTGTACAACCCACGTGGCGTTAACAACGGCGCAAATAACGGCGAAAGAAACTCTTATAACCCTACTGAAAGTAGCCCGTTTGAAGAATTTGAAGGCAATAAAAATAACGATGGGCCGTTTTCGGAGTTCGATAAAAAGGACTAACTATAATTAAAAGGACTAAAAAAGACTGATTATGTACGCAGAAGACAATATTGTTGCTATTGCTACGGCGCAAGGCGCTAGTGGGGTGGCAGTTATTAGAATAAGTGGCAAAAGCCCGTTAGAAATCGCTAGCAAAATGTTTAAGCCCTTAAAAAAGGTGGCTGTAAGCGATTTTGAGCCGTATAAAATGTACGTTGGCGAAATTTTGTGCGATGGATTTTCAGATTTCGGGCTATGCGTTTATTTTAAAGGCCCTAATAGTTTTACGGGCGAAGACGTGGTGGAATTTCACACCCACGGTGGCGTTGCTATCACGAAGGGCGTAATGCAAAAAGTTTTATCGCTTGGCGCAAGGGTTGCCAGGAACGGCGAATTTACTAAAAGGGCGTTTCTAAACGGCAAACTTTCGCTTGCTTCTTGCGAAGGGCTTATCGATATGATAAACAGCGAATCGGAAAGTGGCGTTAGGGCAGGTTATTCTCTTTATAGAGAAAAACTCACCGATACCGTTGGCGCTATGCAAAACGATATTACCGAAGTGCTTTCTAGTATAGACGTTGATATGGATTACCCCGAAGAAAATCTTGATAAAGTATCCAAAGATTTAACCGTTTCTACGCTTAAAAACGTTGTTGATAGGATAGATGCGCTACTTAAAACCTTTAAGGTTGGTAGAGTGCTAAAATCGGGCGTTAAAGTGGGTATTGTGGGTAAGCCTAACACGGGCAAGAGTTCGCTACTAAACGCGCTTCTTTGCTACGATAAGGCAATAGTGTCGGACGTTGCTGGAACTACTAGGGACGTGGTTGAAGGCTCTATTGATATTTTAGGCACAAGGTTTAATTTCTTTGACACGGCAGGCATACGCGAAAGTGATGATAAAATAGAAGAACTTGGCGTTGGACTATCTAAACGCGTGCTTAACGAAAGTGACCTTTTAATCTTTGTGTTAGATGGTGGAAACATTACCAAAGAAGACGATGAGATTTACGATTTAGTTAAAGATAAAAGCGTTTTGGTCGTGCTAAACAAAACTGATAAAGGCGACTATCACGACGACAGGGCAGACGTTTACGTTTCGGCAAAAAACAACGAAAATATCGATGCTGTTAGAGAACTTATTTACAAAAAAACCATTGGTGATAACACTTCTCTTAGCGGAGAGTTTTTATGCGAAGAAAGGCACTACGAAGCGCTTTTTAAGGCAAGGGAGAAGTTCGTTTTTGCGCTAAACTCAATTGACGTTGAAACGCTTGACCTTGTTGCTATTGATATTAAAGATGGTTGGGATGCGCTTGGCGAAATTTCGGGAAGAACAGCAACCGAAGAAATTATAAACGATATTTTTAGCAGATTTTGTGTGGGTAAATAAGGCTTAAAGCCAAAAAAAGGGGGAATATAATGCAAATTTACGAAGCGATTATTTTAGGAGCAATTCAAGGCTTTGCCGAATTTTTGCCTATTTCGTCTAGTGGACATTTACTATTAGTTCAAAGGATACTAGGCATAAACGAAGGGGGACTATTATTCGACGTGTTGTTGCACGTGGGAACGCTTATTCCTATATTCATTGTGTTTTTTAGGGATATTTTGGGGCTATTCAAAAAGCCGTTTAACACCTTTTTATATCTAGTAATTGCAACAATTCCGTGTATGATTACCGGTCTTTTGCTACAAGATACTATTGAGAGCGCTTTTTATAAAGGAAATTTATTATCGGCAATTTTGCTTTCTTGCACGTTCTTGCTTACCGCGGGGCTTATGTGGTTTTCTTCTTATAAATCAAAAAACCAAACCGCCATGCCTTTAAACGCTAAAAAGTCGCTTATTATGGGTTGTTTTCAAGCCGTTGCGCTAATGCCGGGGCTATCGCGTAGTGGAACCGTTTTAACGGGTGGCGTTGTTTGTGGGCTAGATAGAGAACAAAACGCTAAGTTCGTGTTTTTAATGAGCATACCCGTTATCTTGGGTGCGGCGCTTATCTCTGGTGCAAAAGCAGTTTCTAGTGGTGAAACACTAGAACTATTACCAACGCTTATCGGTATGCTTACGGCATCTATCACGGGGTACATAGCAATTAACACTATGCTTAAAATCGTTAAAAAGGCAAACTTTAAGATTTTCTCTTATTACCTAATTTTAGTTGCTATTTTATCGGTGGTGCTTAAAGTTGCGTTCGGGGTATAATGGATTATAAGGAAAGTTTATTTTTGCAATCTTTATCGCCTAAAAAGTGCGGTAGGGCTGTTAGAAAAATTGTTAATAAAAAATTAAAAATAAATAAATTATAGAGAGGATTTTTACTAATGAAAAAGTTTTTTGGTGAGTTTAAAACTTTCATAACGCGTGGCAACGTTTTAGATATGGCTGTCGGCGTTATCGTTGGTGGCGCTTTTACGGGCATTGTAAACGGGCTTTCAAACTATATTTTAAAGCCTATAATTAACTGGCTTTTAGCGCTTGTTTTGGGTAAAGACGGGCTTACAGGTGCCGTTTCGGTGTTAAGCCCCGCATACGACGCTAATGGTGCGCTAGATTTAACTAATTCTATTTATATTGATTGGGGCGCGTTTATTAGTGCTATAATAAACTTCTTTATAATCGCGTTCGTGTTGTTTAGTATCGTTAGAATTATGAATAGACTAAGAGAAGAAAACGATAGTATTTTTAAGAAAATCTCTAAAAAAATACTTTCTAAACAAGACAGAAAGGCTATGAAAGCGCGTGGCTTAAAATTAACAAAGGCTAACATTAGGGCGTTTTTAGAAGAAAAAATCGAACTAGAAAAAGAGGCACAAAGGATTAAAGACGAAGAAGAAAAGAAAAAAGCCGAAGAAGAAAGAAAAAACAACCCAACCGTAGAAGACCTTCTTAAAGACATAAAAAACCTTTTAGCAGAAAAGAAAGAAAAGTAAGAACTGAAAATTCAAGAATAAGTTAAAAAATTTTACTAAAATAGCGTGGCTCGTCCCACGCTATTTTTTATCTATTTAGTTGCTAAAACGCGATTAAAGTGGTATAATTTATAACGTTATTTACAAAAAGGATATTAAAATGGCAGTTTTAAATTGTAAAGCGTGTGGAAATCAAATTAAATATAAAAAGGGCGATACCTACGTTAAGTGTAAGCGTTGCGGTAAAGAAATTTTTCTTAAAACCGAAAAAATTTACGACGACCCTGAAAAATTGCTAGAAAAAAAGCGTAGAAAGATAATGGCGTTCGTGGCGCTTGGGCTTGTGGCTGTATTAGTCTTTTCGTTTTTAGTATATTTATTGGTTGGCGCGATAAGAAACGCTATTATCAATAGTCGCACCGAAGAGATGCACCAAGACTGGAAAACGTATACGCAAGAAAAACTTCCCGATGGGTATATTATAGACGGAGAGTATATCTACTTTGGGTTCTATCCACAAACTATTAAAGAAGACGACGTTAAGGTCGGCACTAGGGTAGATGAACTTGGGTATTACACGGGTACTGATGGCGAAAAATACGCTAAGGTTTCGGCAGACCCTGTTGTTTCGGGCTATTCTTTTACTAACGGAGATGATGTTAGAAAGGGCAGAACGTACTACTTTAAGGTAGAGCCTATTAAATGGCGCATTTTAGAAAACGATGATGGCGCGGCGTTTATTATATGCGAAAACGTTATTGCTAATTACCACTACGATGATGCGGAAAACATTTACAAGCCTAGCGAAATCAAAAAGTGGCTTACTACTACCTTTTATAACACGGCGTTTTCTATGATTGAGCAGTCGCTTATTTTAGAGCACGAAGAAGGCTTTGGTAAGGTTTTCTTATTAAGTCTGGAAGAGGTTAAAGAAGTGGATTATGGGTTTAACGTTTTGGAAAACTTTAAGGACCCGTTAAGGTTTAAGCCTACAACCGATTACACTAGGGCGACGGGGGCGTATATGAGCACTGAAAAAACCACCTACGGCAATGGGTGCTGGTGGCTTCGTGTTCCTAAATATGGGTATGACAACTATATTAGATACGTTTTTGTTGACGGATATATTAGTTCTAGTTATGATTATAACGATGCTGAAAACGGCGTTGTTCCGGCATTAAGGCTAAATATTGCTCAATAAAAAATAATCGCTGTGGCAAGTTAGCCATAGCGATTTTTTTAGTAGGGAGTGGTGTTGCTATACAATTTCGCCCTCGGTTTCTCTAAATCCTAGGCTGATTAGTAGCGCTACGTTTACTTTGTTCATTGCAGACTCTGATAGTTCGCCAATGCGCTCTTTTAGTCTGCGTTTGTCTAGCGTACGGATTTGTTCTAAAAGTATCACAGAGTCCGTTTTTAAGCCGAATTCGTTTGCAACTAATTCTATGTGCGTGGGTAGTTTGGCTTTGGTCATTTTGCTTGTTATCGCCGCTGCTATTATCGTTGGGCTGTATTTGTTGCCGGTGTCGTTCTGCACGATTAGAATAGGGCGAACTCCGCCTTGTTCGCTACCAACAACGGGGCTTAGGTCTGCATAGTATAGTTCTCCGCGTTTTATCATATTTTCTCCGTTTTCATAAGTATTGTCCCTATATTATTTTATGTCGGGGTTTGGGCGTTTGATACTTACGTTCTTTGCGAATTTTTTACTGCTTGTATGATTGACCTTTTTTTGCCGTTTTATACTTTATTTTGGCGGGTTGTTCAGTTTTTTTGCCTTACTATTCAATTGTATTTGACACCTTTTCTTTTTTGTAGTAAAATATATATCGTTAACGGATAAACGGTTAAAATTTTTAACCGTATAATAGGCTAACAAACTATAACACTAAACACTTTATGCTTCCTTAGTTAAATGGATATATTGTGCTGTGCACAATGGCGTTCGCGTATTTCATACGCTCGGCTAAACAAGTTCTATCCATTAAAAACTAACCACTTGCAAAAACAGTGCTGGTAAACCAATTTAATACACATACGCTTCCTTAGTTAAATGGATATAACAAGCCCCTCCTAACTTTGGGATTGACTCGTGTAAACACGATTTTGGGCTAAAAGTAATACCTAAAACATGGCATTTCGTCGAGTTTTGGATATGTATTAACACGATGTAGAATTGATGCGGAATAACACCCCTAAAAAAGCATAAAATTGACACAATCGAATACTTAAACTATTCCAAAAGTGTGTAAAAGGTATTTTGAAACGGAATAGAAAAAAAGACCCTATTTTTTAGAATAATAAGCGAAATAAAAATAAGTATTAGATAGAGTCAAAACAATAAAAATTTAATAATATGTTCGTGTACCTCAGTAGGATAGAGGGTTCGCCTCCTAAGCGAAACGCCGTTGGTTCGACTCCAATCACGAACGCCAGTTAGCCTTTTTACATAGTAAAAAGGCTAATTTTTTTGTTGTTATATTTAAAAATTTTTTTATATCAATTTTTCCTATTGAAAATAAAACCGCACAAAACAAATTGACATATACACCAAAAGTGTATATAATTTTAGATGTAGAAATAATATATGCTTTTTGTGTATACAAATACTAGGTATACTAAAAAAATTATAAATGCTATAATAAAAGCACAAGGAGTTTTGAGGCATGTTTGAATTAAAAACCAATGAGGAAATCGGTAAATATTTGAAAGAGTTAATTTTATCTAAATATTCTTCTTGTAGACAATTTTGTATTGCTTATGTTGATATGACGATAGATTTTTCTAATGACATTAACGACCAAAGAAGTGAAGAAATAAGAAAACTCACAAATAGATTATCTCAAATACTTAAAGGTAAAAAAAGTATTCAAACATATGATTTACCAGTTTTTTCTGAACTTTTAGGCGTTTCGTGTGAACAAATGCTTTCTGCAGGAGAAATTAGTGTGCCAATAACGAATAGGAGAACAAACTACAATATTGCATTTTCTACCGATGAACGTGATTGGATAGATTATATAAATCGTGAAGATTGTATTGCAGCTTATGCAGACGAATTTGGTAAAACAGTCTTAGACTATGCTTTGGAATTTAAGAATTATGGTTTTATAAGATTTTTAATTGATAATGGATATATAACACTAGTGTCTGGAAATTCAAGTTGGAAAAATAGTTTTGATTTTGGTGCGGAAACAAGTATTAAAACAAGACCTTATGACACTAAAACTATACATCACGAATTTGATGAAAATGTAATTCTTAGAACACAAATAATATCATTGGCTTTAGAAAATAATGATTATAACGTGCTATATGAAATGAAGGCGAGAGAAATTCCTCCACAGTATTCTGTAACGCCATTTAATTCAGCGTATAGTAAGTTTAATGATTATTATGATGAGCAATTCATTGATACAATTATTAGTTCAAAGTTAAAAGTGGTTAAATATTTTTGTGAGGAATATATTGTTGATTGTCAATGGCATGGAGAAATATATTCTGTATGGCTTTATCCTTTCTTTGGTAAACTTATTGAAAAAGCAATAAAATTGAAAAGCAATAAATTGGATTTATTATTTGATACTGCAATAAGGCATAATGAAGATATTTATAATAGGTTAAAGAAAGCCATTTTAGCTGTGGCTAAAGAATTAAAGCAAAATTACTTTAGAAATCAAAGCTTTCAAGTTGTTATTAAAGATGCTCTTCGTGATTATAAAGTACATAAAGACGATAATGTTGTAAGTTTTAGATATCATTTTGTTAAAGAGACTGATACTATATTGTCTAATATTATTTGCGTTGATGTTAGTTCAAAAAATTCAGATATTCAAACTAAAATTGATAAACTTAATGAGTTATATAATAATATCATAGATATAGAAAACCATTTGATTAAAAAATAAAAGCTCCTTGAATAAAAAAGGAGGTAATCAAAATGTCAAAGTACAATACTATTGAAGTGTGGAATAAGTTTTATGGTAGTAAAACTGAGGTGTATGATTATGCTGGACGGTTGATGAAAAAATCAGCTTGTGGAAACCCACATAGTAAATTTTTTCCAACGTTAGACCATGTAAGACCACTTTCAAAAGGTGGGTGCGATATCTTAGAAAATATTATAATTTGCCATCGTGATACCAATGAAGAAAAAGGGAATTTGTTTCCTCATTGGAAAGCTAATGGTAATAGATACTTAGCGTCCAGAGTAAGAGGTGCACGAAATCAATATGTAATATACGAACAAGATTAAAACAATTAAGAGGCTTTGTTAACAGCGGAGCCTCTTTTTATTTATTGTAAAATTTAAGCTAAAACAAACATTGTTATGCAAAATAGAAAACTATTTTAACGTCACCGTTGATTATTTAAAATCCAGAGTATAAAATTCAAAAGGGTGAAACACGGTTTGCTTTTTTTGCTGTGTAAGCATTCCTAATTGCAAATAAAATATTTGAAAAGTCGAATATTATTATTGATTTTATTTAATGATTATGGTATAATACGTCTGTTGTTAAGAGTAAAAGAAGTAGGGTTTCTTTATAAATCGACATAAAAAATTAAAATTATTGATAAAAAATTAAATACTTAAGCTCATAACCTATTGACAATTAGGTTATAATAGGTTATAATAGGTTACACATGGTTAAGGAGGTATATTATGACTGATAAAATTGAATTACTGCAAAAAGAATTGGATTCATTGCCTATTGGATATATTTCAAACAAAAAGATAAATGGTGTAGTTAGACATTATCTTCAATGGACTGATGAAAACGGCAAGATTAAAAGTAAATATATCCCAGATAATGAATATGAAGAATTAAAAGCTCAAATGGAAAGAAAAAAAGAAATTCAAGAGGAATTAAAAAAAATGGGCGTTTCTAAATCTACTAACACAAAAAAAATTAATTCTTATGAAATGAACGTTCTTGTTGGAGATAAACTTAAAAAATTTGTTAACGTTGTTGATGGATTTAAGAAGAGAGATTGTTTTGATTCTCTTTTAACCTTTTTGTACGGAAAAATTACGCCTAGGGTATGTTCTATATATGGGCTTAGAAGAACGGGTAAGACCACGCTTCTTCAGCAATCTATAAGAGAAATGAAAAGTGATGATTTTAAAAAGGCTGCATATATAAAGGCTAAAAAAGGTCAATCTATGTCTATGCTTGATAGGGATATGAAGAAACTTCATGATAATGGATATCTTTATATCTTTATCGATGAAATTACGTTTTTAGAAGATTTTGTAGATACTGCATCTTTTCTTTCGGATATTTATGCCGCAATGGGGATGAAAATAGTTTTGTCGGGAACGGATTCTCTTGGATTTTGGTTTGCTAACCATGAAGAATTGTATGATAGGGCTTATACTATTCATACGACTTGGATTCCATACGCAGAGCATGCTAGACTCTTAAATACTAACGATATTGATGAATATATTCGGTATGGTGGAACGTTGAGAGTAGGCGAGACTGATTTTGGGGATAAAGAGTTGCGTAGTGAAGACGTATCATTTAGAGATGACGAGTCCACAAGAAGATATATTGATACCGCTATTTGTAAAAATATTCAACACAGTTTAAGATGTTATGAAAGCGGTACTCATTTTAGACATTTGCAAGAATTGTATGATAATGATGAATTAACAAGTGCTATAAATAGAGTAATTGAAGATATGACGCATAGATTTGTTGTTAAAGTAATCGAGGATAATTTTAAGTCTAGCGATTTGTCTTTAGCAAGAAAAAATATGCTTCGTGAAAGAAATCCTCAACTTCGTAATGATATATTGGAGAGGATTGATACTGAACAAGTAACAAAGCAATTGATGGATATTCTTGAAATTAAAAACAAGGATAACAGTCAAATAAAAATAACTGACGCTCATACTCAAGAGATTTTCGAATATTTATTGGCTTTAGAACTTATCGGAACATACAATGTTCGTTATGCAAACATTAATAATGAAATTGGTAAAAACATTTTGATTACTCAGCCTGGTATGAGGTATTGTCAAGCTCAAGCATTGGTTTATTCGCTTAAAAAAGATGAGATTTTTAGTGAGTTAAATGAAGCGGAAATGGAATATGTATGCAATCGTATTTTGGATGACGTAAAAGGAAGAATGCTTGAAGAAATAGTATTGTTTGAAACTATTAGCAAATTAAAAGATGGGGTTGACATATTTAAATATAGTTTTGCTCGTGGCGAGTTTGACATGGTAATTTACAACAAAAACGAACACTCGTGTAAAATTTTTGAAATTAAGCATAGTCAAGAGATTGTAAAGGAGCAATGTAAAAATCTTTTAGATGAAGAAATGTGCAAAACTACGGAAAACAAATTTGGTAAAATAACAAACAAATATGTTCTATATCGTGGTAATGATACAATAACGGATTTTGGTGTAGAGTATTTAAACGTTTCTAACTTTTTAAGAATGTTATAAATGGCAATATTTTTGTGAGAAAGAGCTTTAATTAAAAAACAAACGAGAAATTTATGAAAGACAAATCTTTAACATACAAATTAAATTTAATAAGAAATAATGGTAATTTTATCGCCAATCTGAACCAGTTTTTATTAAAAAACAGTGGAGATGGTTACGAATCTATTTTACAAATCATTAAAAAGAGAGAAGAAGGAAAGGATTTGATGAAAAACTACAAAGCTTCTTCTTACGATGAATTGTGGGATGTTTCTAAACAGAAGATAACAAATTTAAATTTGGAAAAAAATTTAATGTGGCATTTGGTTGTTTTAAAAGAAAACATTTCCATTGTTAATCATTTCTTGTTATGTAGAGAACAAATAGAAAAATTGGTTCTTGCCGGAGATTTTATTTCGGCAAAAGAGGAACTTAATGCCCTAGAAGAAGCTTGTGGTGTGTCTTTTTGGAGCCTAGAAGTGCGATTACTACTAGACAAATTAACAAACGAACAATCTATTGAAGAAATAAATAATAACAGTGTGCATTTTTTAATTGATTTATTAAAAATTAAATTGGATGATAGAGAACAAGGAACTCGATATGGTAGAAAAATAAAGGATATCATTTATAGAACAGTACAAAGTGAACACCTTAGGTTTTATCTTCTTCACAAAATGGGGATATTAGAAGAAATAAATATCGATTTAGTTCAAGGAGTTTTATGGTATGATTCTATCAATAGTGTAGTTGATATTTTTTGTGCTGTACAGTTTATTTTATTAAATTATAGGGATTTCTTGATTCGAAATAAGGTACTAAAGAATTTGGTAAATTCTTGTTTTAGTATGTGTGCATATAAATCAATAATATGTCTTTATGGAGAAACACAAAGTGTTAATAAGGGAGATATTGAAATAATATCTTTATTTGAAAAAAAAGATTTTAACGCAGTTATTAAGCTTTTTGAAGAAAAAAAAGATTCCTTTGTATTAAATCCGCATTTTATTTATTTGTATGATATCGCTTTAATGTCTAAAGGAGTAAAAAGCGAGGAGATAGAGGAAACAGAAAAATTATCTGACCAAATTATAAAAAGACTTTTTCTTTATTTTTCAAACGACAAAAAGAATGGGGGCAAAAATTCTATAGAGATAGAAACGCTTTGTAGAATAATGAGTGTGTTTTATTTTAGTGGAGAATTAAAATTTTTATTTAGTAAATTTTATTCGCCTGTTCCACTTAATAAAAACTCTATTATGTTAAACGATAAAGTTGTCCAAATTATTGAATCGTTTTCATCATCGTCAAATCCCATGTTAAACTTTTATTATAGAAGTACTAATGATTATAATATTGAGGAAATAAGTGAATCATTAAAAGAAGATAAGTTGACGTCAGGAGTAGAATTAAATAAATATATTGGAATGATTGAAGCCTATGCAAGATATTATTCTTTTATAAATGAAAATCAGTTTGAAGAAGCTCTTAAGGTATTAATTAATGAATTTGTTATACGTAGTGAAAGCGTAGGCGGATTGAATATAGCTCCAATATACGATTGGATAGAATCGACTAAATATGATTCAAAAGTAACTGTTCAGAGGTTGATATTTATTAATGAATTAGATGAATTTAAGGATTTAAGGACATCTGCGTTTTTAAACTTTTTAGACTATAACAAATTATCTGAACCATTAGACGTTCTAAAAGTAGACAATATTTTACTGGAATTAAAAGTATACTATTTGGAAAATGTGTGCAGTGTTGAGAATTTGGCTCAAATATATTATCTATTTGAGAATGCGGATGCTGTAGAGGACTATAGGATAGAATTATGTAAGAAATTAATAGAATTGCTTGGGGATGAAGCAAAGCAATTAAGAGAGGAAATTAATCAAATATACAGAAATAGAAAAAAAAGGAAAAAACTTGCTGAATTAGAGGAGGGTAAATTAAGTGTTGATTTTTCAGCTATTAGGTCTTCTATAAAAAAAGAATTTGGTGAATTATTTTATTTGTATGAAAAAACCCATCAAGACGAAATAGAAATTAGACAAGGCAGTGATTTATTGGATACGGAGTTACAGAAACTTGCTAATATATTGGGAGGGAATATTCAAGCAGTTTATGTTTCTAAACGCTCAAGCATTGCAAAAGAAATGTATGAATTGTATCTAAAGGAATTTTGTTTTGGTAAAAATGGTTTAGATATTTATTTAAGCACTAGAATAAGACATGGAACATTTTTTAATCAAATTTTCAAGATATTTCAAGCTCACGATATCACGAGGGAGCGTTTTGCTATAGGTGCCCAAGAAGAAACAAGTAAGTTGCTAAGTATATATTCAAAGCTTGAAGAAACGATAAATGAGGTTACTCAAAAAAAACTGAAAGTTAATTATGAAAAAGCTGAAAGCTTTGCTATGTTTAATTTTTATGAGGATGAACTTTTCTTTTTCGAAAGTTTAAGTAGGGCTATTTCAAAGGTTTGTATAAACGAAGAGAGTTGCTTAGAGTCAATAGAAGAGGTGGTAATTGATAAATCAAGTAAAATTTTAACAAGTGTTAAAGAAGACTTACTGCCATCTGTTAAGGTAGAACTTTCTAATACTCTTGATGAGCTATTGGTGGAAACAAAAAAAGTTTTAGGAAGCAATAATTATATTCTTTCATTAGAAAAGGACATTAATGACTGTAATTTAGAATTAAAAGAAACTTTTGAAAAAATTAGTGCTTGGTTTGTAATTCCTAAAGAAACAACATGGCCAAATATTTCCTTTATTGAACTTATAGATCTATGTAAAGAAATTGGTAAGAACTTGCACTACAACTTTGAAAAGGCTAATCTTTCTTATGCTGAAGATAAAGATTATATTTTTAAGGGCGCATATTATAACCATTTCAATGATATATTCATGATTTTATTGAATAATGCTTTTATGCATAGCGGCTATAAGAATAAAAACATTAACTTATTAAATATAAATATAATGGTCAGCTCAAACAATGAAGAAGAATTAAAGCTAGTGTTTAGGAATAACTTAAATTTGAATGCCTTGAATTTGGGTAAAATAGATAATGATATAAAGTCAATAAACGAATATTATGATAAAGCAATTTTTAGCGACTACCACTTACATAAAGAAGGCGGAACTGGATTGTTGAGAACTATCAATATGTTATTTTCTGTGTTGAAAATAGGTAATGGTTTTAAAGTCGTTCGTGACGGAGAAAATTTTCAGGTGGAAATAGTATTAAAAAAATCGGAGGTGTTAAATGAACAAGCTATTATTAATTGAAGATGATGATGTTAAAGCAAAAGATATAATGGATTTTATTGAAAAAGAATATCATTTTGATATTGACAGGAAAGATTCTATTACAGCTGGATTAAGGGTAATAAATAATAATTACGACTATATTTTATTGGATATGAGTTTGCCAAGGTTTAGTGAAAATTCGTTGCGTAATTTTGAACCTTTTGGCGGATTGGAGGTTATCAAAGAAATAGAAAGAAAACAGATAACTACAAAAATTATTATTATTACACAATATGCTTTGTTTGGAGAAGGGGCCATCAAAAAGACACTTGATGATATTAAGAAACAATGTCTTGAATATAAGGTAAATTTAAAAGATGTTATTAAATATTCTAGAGATTCATCTTCTTGGAAAGAACAAATAAAGATGTATTTGTAAATATTAAAACGAAGGAGAAAACTAATGAAAATACTTGCTGTAGATGATAATACGCCAAGAATGATGCACATTCGTTCTATTATACCAAGTTTTTGCGAATTTGAATATGTAGTTTCAAAACAAGATGCTTTACGTAAACTTTCTGAAAAGTTTTACGATTTAGTTGTAGTAGATGTTGTTATCCCAGAAGATACTAGTGGGAACAATATAAGTAGCGACACGGGGAAATCATTGATAGAAACCATTATAAGTCATCGAAGAATATTTCCACCATTTCAAATAGTTGGTGTAACCGTGGAAGAAGATTCTTATAAAGAAAATCTTGATTTTTTTCAGGCTAGACTTATTCCATTTTTAAAATATAATGTGAATGGAGATGGCGATCAAGCTCTTTTAAATTTAATCAATCGCATAAGCAAAGTTGCGGATGTTTTTGCAAAAGAAATAGATGTTGCAATAATAACAGCGGTAGAAGATGAATATAAAGAAGTTTTAGGAATGCCATTAGAGTGGGAAGATTATGAGGCCAAAAATAGTTTAACGTCGTATAAATACGCAGAATTAAATATAATAGAAGAAAAAAAGGTTTCATTGGTTGTCGTTAAATTAAATGAAATGGGGTTGGTTAGCGCTGCAAGGCAAACAGAATGTATTTTAAACGAATTACACCCAAAATTAGTTTGTATGTGTGGCATTTGCGCGGGAATAAAAGGAAAAGTTGAAAAAGGAGACTTGATTGTTGCTGAGAAAACTTGGGATTATGGTAATGGTAAAATACTGCCAAAAGAGGGTGGATATTATTATAATTTTGATGCGGAGCCTAATCAAATTCAGCTAGATGCAAGTGTTTTGGCAAAAATAAAAAAATATGGACAAGAATGTTTAGATTTAGCTAATGTTTTGTGGAAGGAAAAAGATGGCGAAGAAACAAAGTATGTTTCTAATTTGAGAGTTGGTGCATTGCCTTCCGGTGCTGCTGTTGTTCAAGATGAAAAACTAATAGAGGAATTGGTTATACCTCAACACAGGAAAAGTTTAGGAATAGACATGGAAACTTTTGCAGTATATTATGCATGTCATTGTAATAAAAACTCTCCGAAGTTTATATCTATGAAAGCGGTAGTAGATTTTGCGGATACCAACAAGGATGACGAGTATCATGAATATGCGAGCTATATTAGTGCACATACTTTAATAGAGTTTGTAAAAAAATATTTTACTTAAAAATTTTAATAATTCAAAAGGGCGAACCATCTGGTTCGCCCTTTGTCTATATTCTGTTGTATTTTCTTTTCTTTCTTTTTTTAACGGCTTTTAGGTGACGTAAGATAACCTTTTCAAGTTCGTCGTAGTTAATAAACCACGTGTTGCCGTGAAAATAACGGGTAACTTGCGCTGACTTCATATAATGTGAAACCGTTGCTTTATCAATTTTGTATTTGCGGTTATTCTTATTAAACTCAGTAACGCAATCTCTAAGACAACGTAGGCGCGGCATAGAAGCAGTTCGCCTAATTCTTCTTGGGTTAACTTTCTTGAAAAACTCTTTGTAATCAATAAGCCACTTGCCATTGCAAATGATATGCCTAACGCCGTTTTCTTGAGCAAAACGCCTTACGTTTGGACGGCGGATAATTGTATTTGGGTCGCCTTCTGAAAACAAGCGCATAAGGTCGCCTGACGAGATTAAATCTCTCATTTCCGTTCGCCACCTCCCTTGAAAAACGCATACAGCTCGTCCACGTTTATAAGCCATGAATTACCGAACTTAAGCGTAGTGATTTTGCCTTTTCTGCACAGTTCTCGCAAGAAATACCACGAGATAGGTGAGTCGGGGTCTTGTGCCCTCATTTCCTTTATAACGTCGCTAATTCGCCTTAATTTCGGTACGTACATAATTCCTCCTTATCTATCCCGTAATGTTATCAAGAGCAGTTAATGCACGCTCTTGTGTATCAGGAATAAAATGACTATAAACCTCAAGTGTAATTGTAGAATCACTGTGTCCCATATACCTACTAACCGTTTGTATAGGAACGTTTTGTGTGAGCAATAAACTACAATACGTGTGTCTAAGTCCGTGACAAGTAACGTGTTTGAATCCATTTTCTTCTTCAAACTTTGTAAGCCAATTTCCAATCGTTCCGACTCCCGCAGGTTGACGATAAACGTTTGAAGCTATGTACGTAGAGTCTAAATGTTGGTCAAACTTATCATCCGCTTGCCTAAACCAATCTTGGAATTTAATTAAGTCTTCCACCAAAGATTTAGGTAGGGGAATATTTCGCTTTGACGTTCTAGTCTTAGGTTCTTTTTCGTAAGTTCCATGTCCTTCCGATGCAATACGGCTACGTTCGATTCGTACGACGTTTTTATTAAAGTCGATATCCGACCAACGAAGCCCGTGAACTTCACCGATTCTAGCACCGGTTAAGAGCATTATTTTAACGGGAATAACCCTATAAGCCATATCTTCCGGTAGTTTGTCTAAAGCTTGTAAAAAAGCTTGAGATTCGGTTATTGAAAAGACTTCTTTCTCGTGAACGGGGCGTAGTGAAATGTTGTTGTTTCCAACGCCTATTTTAGTTGCACAGACAGGATTTTTCGTCGTCCAGTCGTATCTAATCGCCTCATTAAAAATAGTTCTTAAAACTCGCCTATAACCCTTAACCGTTTCTGCTGCGTAAAATTCATCCGACTCTACCGCTTCAAAATATTCGTCGAAATTCAATTTGTTATACTCGCAAATTTTTTGAGCAGTGCTTGTACTAATAGGTTTACCGAGTCTTTTCATTCGGTATGCCGAATTTGCAGTAATTATTTTTTGTCTTGCCATCTCTCTAAAATTAACGGAAGCAGGGAAGTTCTTTTTAAGTTTTGAAACTCCACGTTGAGGTTTTCTTCCAAACGTATTCAAAAACAATTGAATATGTCTTACCGTAAATTCGTTGATAGGCAAGTCGTAAAGGTTAGAATCCTTTAAATATTGATTAAATTTTTTAATGACGTCAAGACCTCGAACGTGATAGTTTATAGATTGGTTTCGTTCTATGCCTTGTAGCCATTCTTCGGCAAGCTGCGGAAACGTTAAAACGATTGCGCGTTCGCCGTTTTTTGATTTTTTATAAATTTTTTCTAAGGATTCTTCAAAGGCAATAGCTTCTCTTTCAACGAGCTTAATAAATTTAGTTTTTGGAAGGTCGTCTTCGTTTACAATGCGCTTGTAATGTACTTTGCCTTTCTCGTTGTTTAGTCCGGGCGCATATACTTGGATTTTAGCCGAAAGATGACCTTTCTTATTAGTAGTTAGTCTATAATAAGCCATCCGATTTCCTCCTTAGTTATTTTTGTTGATATATTCAAGAAGACTATCCACGTCTATCAATACCTTTTTGCCTGAGCGCAGGGAGCGAATTTTATTTTCCTTTACCCACGAGCGAATGCAATGCATGGTGATTGCCGTGCCTTTGTCTTGCTCTTTGATTATATCGAGTGATTGTTTGATGCTTCTAAGCAATATATTAACCTCCGTTTAAGTTGGAGACGGCGGGTTATCTCCGATTTCTTCGTTACGTGCCGTTTCTTATAAAACTTCTATCCTTATCATTCTTGCCGTAACCCCGCGTGCGGACCTTTCGTCCCATAAACAGTGGTCATAGTTGTACCACAAAACACGTAATTCCTATTTCATTAATCGCTTATCTCATATTTTTCTATCGCGCTGGTTGAATATACGTGGTTTGTTCAAAGCAGTTTTCTCTACTTCGAGCTTTTAACTTGTTGCTTTAAGGCTTCAAATCCTGCATTTATCAAGTCCACCTTTGTTAGATGATGTTTTTCCAAGAAAGCGTTAATTTTGTCCGCTTCTTTTCGGGGGATGCTCGTTCCCCAAACTTTATTCAATTTTTTACGTTCTTCTTTGTGTTTTTCTTCGTATGTTCTGCGACTAATTCTAATAGGTGTATCTTCTTTTTTAATCATAGTATTTTCTCCTTTAATCCACGTAAATAAGTTCGTTTAAGATTTCTTCGTCAATGCGGTTTTTGATTTCCGTTTCAATTTTAACGTCGTGCATAAACTCGCCCGTCTTTTTGTATTCGGGGCGCTTTAAGAGTTTTTCTCTCATAACTTCCCAAATTTGTTCGGCGGCTTTGTCAATGCCGTGAAGATAGGTGGGCAAGTCTGCAATCAACCAATCTCTACCTGTATCTATTAGGTATTGCTTTTTCAAGTTTCCCCATCTGCCGTAAACGTGCTTAACGGGTTTGTGAGTGCGCTGATATTCCATTACTTCTTCTAACGTTAATTCTTTCATTTTGAAATCTCCTTAACCGTAGTGCATTGTCGTATTAATACGAATATCACTTTTTGCGAAAGAAGTCAAGCTGTTTTTAATTAAATTTTAAAAATTT
>JAZLCK010000027.1:0-52855 GCA_045614165.1 Christensenellaceae bacterium
ACCCTTTACGCCCAGTCATTCCGGACAACGCTTGCCACCTACGTATTACCGCGGCTGCTGGCACGTAGTTAGCCGTGGCTTGCTATTGGGGTACCGTCACTTTCTTCGTCCCCCATCACAGAACTTTACAATCCGAAGACCTTCATCATTCACGCGGTGTTGCTGGGTCAGGCTTTCGCCCATTGCCCAATATTCCCTACTGCTGCCTCCCGTAGGAGTCTGGACCGTATCTCAGTTCCAATGTGGCCGATCACCCTCTCAGGTCGGCTAGCCATCGTCGACTTGGTAGTCCGTTACACCACCAACTATCTAATGGCACGCGAGCCCATCTATATCCGATAAATCTTTTACCGCTGTGGGATGCCCCACTGTGGTCACATACGGTATTAGCACAAATTTCTCTGTGTTATCCCGTTGATATAGGCAGGTTGCTCACGCGTTACTCACCCGTCCGCCGCTAAGATTAGGAGCAAGCCCCCAATCTCCGCTCGACTTGCATGTATTAAGCACACCGCCAGCGTTCGTCCTGAGCCAGAATCAAACTCTTAAGTTTAATTATTTAAAGCCGAACTTTTCAGTTCAACTGCTCTAACGAATTTCGCTATAATTTGCGTTTTGTCATTTTATGACTGTTTTCTAAAGTACATATTATACTTCAAAGATTTTGACAGAAACTTTTCAAAATAACTATTATTTTGTCTTATTTCCTTCTATTCAATTTTTAAACTACCCCTGTCAACAACGGTTGACATTCGCTATCTCTTTGCGACAGCCTACATATAATACCATAAGCAATATTTTAAGTCAAGCATTTTTTCACGGTTTTTAAAAGTTTTTTTAACTTTTTTTCAACTTTTTTTTAGCCACAAAATATTGTGTTTTTTTGGGCTAAATAACCACTAGAATTTTTATGCCGTGCCTTAAATCATTTGTTTTTAACTAACGATTTGCTGTATGGCGCACTAATTTATTAGTGTAAGTGAGATTATATATGAAAAAGTTTATTAAGTCAAGCGTTTTTTACAAAATTTTTAAAAAAGTTTTAAATAAATTTTAAATAGTTATTTTGCCAGAAAACTCTCACAATATATAGTGGTTTCTTGTTTTATATATACATAAACTCTCGCGCGCGTGCGCGCGTATGCGTACGCGTATATTATATATGTATGGGGTTTTTGAACGAAAATTTAAAACTAAAAACCCACCATATAGCATTTTTCGCAAATAGTGGGCTTTTTTATTGGGTTTTCCATTTAAGTATTAAAACAATTCATTAAGTAATTTCTTCGATATAATGAACGTATTCAAGGCAACCTATGGCTTCTACGATTTCTTTGTTGGTTTTATACTTTTTAAGTTCTTTACTAACGATTTTGAGCGCAACCGAATAAACGGCAAGCCCAGAATTCGCATAAGCCGTGTTGACTTCTATATTTTGAATTTTTAAGCCAAGTTTTCTAATGGTGGTTATAAAATTCTTTAAGTGGCTTCTTTCTTTAAGTTCTAAATGGACTTCAAAGTGCATCGAACGATTTTTGAGATATTTTTCGAAAGGGTCTGAAAGCGAAAGGAGTATCGCAATCAAGATAAAGCCGACAAGCCCCACCGTATAGTAGCCTATACCGATGGCGATAGACGTTGCAACTATCCCCCAAAGCGTGAAAGCCGTTGTTAAACCTTTTAGTTTGTTTTTAGAACTAAAAAGCACGGTGTTAGATGAGATTATGGCAGCACCGATAATCGTTGCACAAGAGAGTATAGGAACGCCTTGCCCGTTTGCGCCGATAATGAGCATTTTATCTACAAGCCCTGCACCCGTTGAAACAAGCGCCGTGATAATAAAAGTTCTTAGTCCCGCATCGTGCATTTTTGTGGCACGTTCGCAACCGATAATTGCAGAAAGCAATAGCGCAAGTGCAAACTTAAACATAATAGAACCAAAGCCTAGTTCGTACGACCATTCTCCTAAAAATTTTGCAATAGGGTCTAAACCATTCATATTCTTTCTCCTTTACTTAACGTTTTTAACAATGCCCTTTTTAACTCTGCTAAATAGAAGTTCGGGCGTTTCTTCGGCGGCTTCGGTGAACGCGATTTCTTCCTTAGAAGGTGCGCTTTCTTCTCTATCGACTTCGCCTTTAATCTTTTGTATTCTTTCAATAAGCAAATCTAAATCGCTCTTGTGCTTTTTAGAAGTTTCGCTAACGGGCACGATTTCTTCGATTTTATCAGAGTAAGAACCCGTTTTGTATAGTGCAAACTTTGCAGCAGCGGGCCCGATTAGTTCGTATAGCACGCTCGCTGAAATAATTATTGTTGAAAGCGCATCGCCGATTTCGGTTGCGCCGTATTGAGATAGCGCCCTAGCGCCAAGAGTTGCAAGCCCGATTGCCACCCCTGCTTGCGGGATAAGCCCAAGCCCTAGATATTTCTTTACCTGAACAGGTTTCTTAGTGACTAGCGAGCCAAGGTATGCGCCAAGATATTTTCCGCCAAGCCTTACTGCAAAATAAATCACACCCACAACGCCAAGCGGAATTACGCCAAACGCTCCACCTGTTGCAAATAACGAAGATAGATTAAGCATCATTCCCGAACGAACGAAGAAAAGTAGCAAAATCGGTGGGCTAAAATAGTTTACTTGCAAGAATAGTTTTTCGTCTTTGGTAACGTTGACGTAAACCATACCGATAACCATACAGCCAAGCAATGGCGAAACACTCATTGAAGTACAAATTCCACAGAACAAGAAAAGAATACAAATAACTATTATAAGCCTATTGTCGTTTGTGCGTTTTTCGGGCAACATAAATTTAAGCATAAATGCAAACACAACGCCAAGTGCAATAGCGATAAGGTTGTTGAGTATAGGCTTAATAACCGTGATAAACGAAACGCTTACTAGCCCCATTGTAGACGTTGCAACGGCAATAGATATAGCAACGCTATACGCGATTAAACTTATAACGTCGTCTAGCGCGATTACTTGAAGGAGCGTATCCACAAATTCACCCTTAGAACGCGTTTGCCTAATGGTCATTGCAAGTGAAGCGGGCGCAGTTGCCGAAGCAAGAGCCGAAAGCACTAGCGAAAGCCCAAAAGACAGGCCGACCAACAAGTAGCAAACAATAAAAACAAGTAGGCTTGCGATAAGAGCATCGAAAAGTGTTATAATTATAGTTTTTGCGCCGTTTTGTTTAAGCGAAGAAAACTTGAAATATTCGCCAACGCTAAAAGCGATAAAAGCGAGTGCAATATCCGAAACGAAAGACGTGCCTGATATAACGCTATCTGGTATAAGGTTAAGGCAATACGGACCGATGACAATTCCTGCAAGCAAGTAAGCCGTAACGTTGGGCAGTTTTAGTTTTTTAGTAATGCGCGTAAAAATAAAACCGGCAAAAATCATAATAGAAATTGATATAACTATTTGCGAAACGCTATCCATACGCGAAATGAAATCTAGCATATTACTCCCCCCCTTTTTAGATTTAAAACAAAAAAAGCCATACGAAATAGTATAACTTTTTTTATCACTTATAAATTTTATTCAAAACTTATTCGCGTTATACTACCCGTATTTATAAAATATCGTATAATATAGCACGGAAACCCCCTTTTGTCAATACCAAAACCAAAAATTTTTGTGCGTTTTTGTTCAAATTTTCAGCGTGTGTTTAGGTAGGTTCGGGAGAATTTTTTCTTAATATTCTGCGCTAACGATAACACCACCGCCTAGGCAAGCATCTTCGCCATATAAAACGGCATATTGCCCTTCAGTGACGGCACGTTGCTTTTCGTAGAAATCTATATGGATTTGAGTTTCTGTTAAAACGGTGACTTTAACCTTTTGTTCGCCTTGGCGATATCTAAATTTAGCATAGCAATCGAAGGTTTTTTCTTTTGGCATACTAGGTATCCAGTTAAACTCTTTCACTTCGCAAGACTTTGAGTAAAGTGGCGTTTCATCGCCGTGAGAAACGTATAGAATATTGTTTTCTAAATCTTTTTTGCAAACAAACCATCTGCCCGCATCGTGTTCACCCTTTATCCCACCAAGGTTAAGCCCACGACGCTGACCAAGCGTGTAATACATAAGCCCAAGATGTTCGCCAACAACCTTGCCCGATAAGTCCATAATCTTGCCTTTTTGAGCCGGCAAATAGGTGCTTAAAAAGTTTCTAAAATTCCTTTCGCCGATAAAACAAATGCCCGTAGAGTCTTTCTTTTTAGCAGTTATTAGTTTGTATTTTTCGGCAATCGCACGAACTTCGCTTTTATCCATTTTGCCTAGTGGGAACAAAACGTTTTCTAGTTGTTTTTGGTTTAGTTGGTTTAGAAAATAAGTTTGGTCTTTATTTTGGTCTTTGGCTTTAAGAAGTCTATGAACGCCATTATCGTGCGAAACGTCGCAATAATGCCCCGTTGCAATAAAGTCTGCGCCTAACCTTATAGCGCTTTCCTTAAAGTCCTTAAACTTAATTTCTCTATTACACAAAACGTCTGGATTAGGGGTTCTCCCTGCCTTGTACTCTGCTAAAAAGTAAGAGAAAACCCTATCTAAATATTGTTTAGAAAAGTTTACCGAATAATAAGGAATATCTAAAACACTTGCTACGCGCCTAACGTCACTAAAATCGTCTTCACTCGTGCAATGCCCACATTCGTCTTTTTCTTCCCAGTTGTTCATAAAAAGACCTATAACGTTGTATCCTTGTTCTTTAAGAAGTAGTGCCGCAACTGAACTATCTACGCCACCACTCATACCTACTACTACGGTTTTCTTCATAAAAATATCCTTTATTTTGATATATAATAACACAAAACTAGCGTTAAAGCAATAAAAATACGCCTTTTTGACTAAAAGCGTTAATTTTACTTGATTATTTAAGTGTTTTAACATATACTAATTATTAGTGCATAACGTTTTAGCACTAATTCACACTTTTTTGGAGGAAATTATGCCCGAGGGTTCGGTCCCGCTGCTGATTGCGCTATTAGTATTACTAATCTTTTCAGCGTTTGCATCGGCAACGGAAACTGCGTTTTCAAGCGCAAACAAAATTAAACTTCGCACACTTTCATCAAACGGTAATAAACGCGCCACCAAGGTTTTGGCGCTCACCGAAAATAAGTTTGATAAACTAATAAGCACCGTGCTTATTGAAAATAACATAGTTAACATTACTATGGCAACCATTGCAACGACTTTCTTTGCTTTGTTTATTAAAGAAGACGTTGCGCTTGCGAACACTATTTCGACTATCGTAATAACGGTTGCAGTTTTGATTTTTGGCGAAATCACGCCTAAACTAATTGCAAAAATTTACCCCGAAAAATTCGCAATGGTTTTCTATCCTATAATAATCTTCTTTTACTACGCGCTATTCCCTGTTGCCATTATTTTTAGTGGTTGGAGATGGCTTATCGTTAAGATTTTTAGGCTTAAACCTAACGACACTATCACGGAAGATGAAATTCTAACCATTGTTCAAGAAGCCGAAGAAGACGGCACGATTAAAACCGAAGAAACCAACCTTATCCGTTCGGTTATTGAGTTTGATGACCTAGAAGTTGGCGACATTTTAGTACCAAGGGTTAACGTTGTTGCGGTTTCTGTGGATTCTTCGATGGAAGAAATTCGCACCGTGTTCGAAAAAGAAGGGTATTCTAGAATTTTAGTGTATAAAGACACGATAGACACTATTATCGGCACGATACACGAAAAGGATTTTTACGCTAGTTATTTATCTGGTAAAAAGAGTTTAGACGGCATTATGCAAAACGCCTTTTACACGACCGAACACGCTAAAATTTCTAAACTTCTTAAAACGCTTCAAAAGAAAAAAGTACATATCGCCGTTGTCACCGACGAATATGGTGGAACGCTTGGTATGGTGACGCTAGAAGACATTTTAGAAGAATTAGTTGGCGAAATTTGGGACGAACACGACCAAGAAGAAACCTTTATTAAGCCCGTTTCGGAAGATACTTATTTTGTTGACGGAAACGGCAGTCTTAAAGAAATGTTTGAATACTTTGCTATGCCTGATGAAGACGAATTGTTTGATGCTAATACTGTTAGTGGTTTTATTATCGAATACCTTGGCGAAATACCAACGCTTGGCAAAAAGTTAGAGTATAAAAACCTTGTTATAGAAGTTCTAAAATCAACCGTTAAAAGAGTTTTGCAAGCAAAAATCACCGTACTTAATAAAACGGACGAAGAAGAATAAGAAACTAAATATCGCCACCGCAAAAAAGCGGTGGCTAATTTTTACACCCGTAGTTTAATTGGATAGAACGTTGCCCTCCGACGGCGATGATATGAGTTCGACTCTCGTCGGGTGTACCAAAAAACGCAAGATTTTGCACTAAAAAAGACAACCTTTTGGCTATTCTTCTCTTAGGGATTTTTAATCCATAGCAAAAGTGTAGCCCACTATACTTCGCATAAAGCGAAATATGGTGGGCTTTTTTTATTCACACAGATTAAGTTAAAAAGTGATATTTTTAGCCGTGTGGCTAAAAGTTATATGCCGTTGGCGTGTTATTTTGGCAAAGCCAAAGTTATATTAAATAAATCCTTAACCTTGCGTAGCAAGATATCACTGCGTTAGCAATATCACTTGCCGATAGGCAAATCTCACAAATCCGTTTATGGATTTATTTAGTTGTCGCAATTCCCTGCGGGAAGAGCGACTTGGCTGTCTTTTTTGTTTTAGTTAAATAATTTTTTGTATTCTTCCATCTCTTCTTTACTAGGAACGGCGTAAGTAGTGGGCTGTTTGTTAAGCGCTAGCCACTTGTGTTCGCCAAGCGCGTGATATGGCAAAAGTTCTACTTTATAAACGTTTAATTCCTTTAAGAAATTTGCAATTTTTGATAGTTCTTCTACTTCCGCGTTAAAGCCCGAAATAACGGGTATACGGATAATAATTTTACCCTTAAAGTCTTTACTAAGCCTTTTAAGATTGTCTAAAATAAGCGCGTTAGAAACGCCTACACCTTGCCTATGCAGGCTTTCTGTAAAACATTTAACGTCGTATAAAAACATATCGGCGTAAGGCATAATCCTTTCAAAATATTCGTAAGGAACGCACCCCGCCGTATCGACTGCCGTGCCGACACCGCTGTTTTTACACGCCTTTAATAGTTCTTCTAAAAAGTCTATTTGTAGCATACATTCGCCACCCGAAAAGGTTGCGCCACCATTATCGCCATAATAGTCTTTATCCTTAGAGATTATATCTAAAACTTCTTCTACTAAATACTCTTTGCCACAAATCTCGCGCGCATCGTTTGGGCAAAACATAGCGCACTTGCCACAAAAAGTACAATTCTCTTGCGCGTTTGGGCAAACGGATTTACATTTTCCACAACCCGTGCATTTTTCTTTATAAAATAAGATTTGTTTGGTTTTCTCTTGACTTTCGGGGTTATGGCACCATTTACATTTAAGGTTGCACCCCTTAAAGAATACCGTTGTTCTTATCCCCGGTCCGTCAACAAACGAACCGCGCTGAATATCAAAAATAGTTGCTTTGTTCATTTATATTTCTCTAATAATAGGCAATAATTCGTATCTATAATCTTTGTATCTTGCATTACCTTTTACGTGCGTGCCTACAAATATTGTAAAATTATGTTCTTTATCAATAGCATACCACGCGCCACCTGCACCCGACCAGCCAAAATCCGTCTTATCATTGTCTTTCGGACAGCGTTGACCAAGACTATAGCCATAACCTTTTACAAAAAACGCTTCTAGTTGTTTTTCGCTTAAAACGTTGGTTTCTAAAAGCGCCGTGGTTTCTTTTTTTAGAATAACGTCGCCTATTCTAACGGCTTCTAAAAACTTGATATAATCATCTACGGTAGAAACACAGCCCGCACCACCGCTATGGAATTTTGTTCCTAGCCTATAAATGCAGTTTTTTCCTATTTCGTAAGTGCCAAGTCCTTCGGCATATTCATATTGATTTACAAGTTCGTTTTCTAAATCCTTATCCACCGAAAGCGTTGTATCGAACATTTTAAGTGGGATAAATATATTTTTCTTAAAATAATCGGCTAGCGTTTCGCCCGAAATCACTTCGATAAAAGCACCCAAAACGTCGTGACAAAGGCTATATTGCCAACCTTCGCCCGGCTCGAATAATAACGGCTCTTTTGCTAGATAGCGCATTGTTTCACGCGTACTGCACTCGCCGTTAGTTTCTTGTTTGCACTTAACAAGTTCGGGAGAATTTAGATTGTAAGAAAACCCCGCTGACATAGAAAATAGATGCTTTATAAGGATAGGGGTTTTTGCAGGCACTATTTCGTCGCCCACTCTAACCGTCATATCCGCAAATTCAGGCATATAGGTTGAAAGTTTATCGTCTAGCGAAAATAGACCTTTTTCTAGTAATTGCAGCCCTGCGACACAAGTCATTAACTTGGTGCAAGAATAGATGTTATATTTTTCTTTGCCGTTTACTTTAACGCCGTTCTTTATATCGGTGTAGCCGTTAGAGTGGCGATAAACACACTTGCCGTTTTTATAAACAACACAATCGTAAAATGGCATATCTAGTTCTAAAAAACTATCTAATTTTTCGGTAAGTTTATTTAGCATTTTGGTCTCCTTGATTTTTATGCTCTTTTATTATACTACTTTGGCTAGAAAAACTCAATTGTTTTTACCACAAACTAGAAACCGTTTGAGTGTGCGTTTGCCTTTCGTTAACGTTTATCTCTATTTTCCCAACAAGTTTAATATCCCTTGAAGATGCGCCAACCAAGATTTCAAAGTCGCCACTTTCAACAACCCAATCTTTTTGGATAACGCCGTAGTAAGCGAACGAACGCGCGTTTAGTTTAACGCTAACGGTTTTGGTTTCGCCACCTTTTAGTTCTACTTTCGTAAACGCTTTTAGTTCTTTTTGTGGGCGTGAAACCATACTAAACACGTCTTTAACGTAAACTTGTGCCACTTCTTTTGCAGTAAAGTTTGAAAGGTTTTTAATGCTAAACGACACTTCGTAGTCCGTTTCGCCTAGTTTTTCGATTTTTAGATTTGAATATTCAAATTTAGCGTATGATAAGCCGTACCCGAACGGGAATAACACGTCTTTTTCAAGTTCGTCGTACCACCTATATCCAACAAACACGCCTTCTTTATAGCGTTCGTAAAAACCATTACCACGCGCCGTGCCAGTAGGCGTATCTTCTATACATAGTGGGAACGTTTCGGCTAGTTTTCCGCTTGGGCAAACCTTGCCTGATAGTATATCGGCAATGGCTTCTTGCGCACCTTCACCCGCATAACCTACCCACAAAACTGCCTTAACTTTATCTATCCAAGCGCTCATATCAACAGGCGTGCCAGAATGCAATACCACAATAACGTTCTTGTTAACTTTTGCAACGCCTAAAATAAAGTCTTCTTGCTCCACGTTTAATCGCATACTCTTTTTATCGTGGTTTTCTGCTTCGACTTCTACGTTGTTGCCCATACATAAAATCACGGCGTCTGTGTGGTAAGCCCCCAAATACGCATCTTTTAACCTGTGCGCACGGTCCACCCAAACGTATGCTTTCGTGCTATCGATTTTAACGCTATCTTGGAGTCTTTCTTTAAGTTCATCTTTAAGCGAACGCTCCTTAAACGCCGTATGAACCTTAGATGAACCACCACCGCCCATAGGCGCGTTGTTCTTAAACGGACCTTCGATTAAAATGCTATCAAAGTTAAGTGGCAAGATATCGTCTTGGTTTTTAAGTAAAACCATACCTTCTCTTGCGATGCGCGTAGCGTTTTCGTGACGCTCTTTTTGAGTGGTTGTAATAGTCTTTTTAGAAGTTTGCGCTTTAAGCATTAGTTCTAAAATTTTATTAACCCTTTGGTCGATTTCTTCTTCGGTAAGCCAACCACTTTGCACGGCTTTTTTAAGTTCATCAACGAATTTTGGGTTTTCAGGCATCGTTAAATCAAGCGTTGCTTTAACTGCGCGAACGGGGTGATGAGTGGCGTGCCAATCCGAAACGATTAACCCGTCAAAACCAAACTCGCCACGAAGAACGTCGTGAAGGAGCCACTTATTCTCCGAAGCGTAAACGCCGTTTACTGGGTTATAAGAACACATAACCGTCCAAGGTTTTGCTTTAAGTGCGATTTCAAAAGGCGTTAGATAAATTTCGCGCAAAGTTCTTTCGTCCACTTCGCTAGTTTGAAGTAGCCTATCGTATTCTCTATTGTTTGCGCAAAAATGTTTAAGCGAAGTGCCTATGCCCTTATCTTGCACGCCTTCGATATACGCTTTTGCCATTACGCCCGCAAGGTATGGGTCTTCTGAAAAATATTCGAAGTTTCTGCCACAAAGCGGAGTTCTTTTAATGTTAACACCGGGGGCTAAAAGCACGTCTACTTGATGCTCTAAACAATCGTCTGCAATAGTTTGCCCGTCTAGATAAGCAAGACCTTCATCCCAAGTAGATGCAAGTAAGCAAATGTTAGGCATTGCCGTAGATGGCAAATTGCTTTCATCAATAAAATTTTCGGCTTGGTGCTTTACGTTGCGAACGCCGTGTGGGCCATCACACAAGAAAATTTCGGGAAGTTTTCCGTTTGCGTTATCTATAAGCCATCTGCCGTTGCCAACTAAAAGTTTAAGTTTTTCATCTAGCGTTAGATTTTTAATGTTTATTTCCATAATTTTCCCCCGTTTTGTAGGTTATAAATTTATTATAAACCCAAAAAACTCCAAAAGATATACAAAAAACTTGCTTTTTACTCTCATTTTTTGATATAATAGGCGTATGGATATGTTTTTTGAAAATCGTGCCGTTTCGGGCGAGATTAAATTATTTAAAAACGCCAAACACATATTTCCATTGCACTTTCATATTGATTTAGAGATTTTCTTGCTTAAAAAGGGGAAGTTTGAGATTTCGCTTAATGGCAAAGAATACGTTTTAGGTGCTGGGGATATTGCCGTTATCGATAGTTATGACGTACATTCTTACGATAAAAACGTTTTGCCAAGCGATAAAGAGTCTTTGGTAGTGATTATTCCGTATAGGTATTTATCAAGGTTTAATTCTTTTAGAGAATATTTTAAGATAAAAACGCCCGTTATCTCTGCACCCACGCTTTGCGATGAACTAATTAAGATTGCCGATGCTTATATGGGCGAGAATAACAGCGAATCGGTTAGAGAATCTGCAACTGATTTATTCTTATCTTTACTACTTGAAAAGTTAGAGTTTAGCAATGATAAAAGAGTAGAAGAAAGCGTGCTTATTCGTAATATTTTGGCTTTTATACAAGAAAACTATCGCGAAAACGTTTCGCTAGAATTTATAGCAAAAAGTTTAGGCTACACCACGGCACACGTTTCGCGTGCTTTCCATAAATATATAAAAACAAGTTTGCCGTCTTACGTTAATAGGTTAAGGCTAGACTATATTGATAAAGCCCTACAAAACGGCACGGATAAGAAAATCACTCACCTTATTTACGAAGCAGGTTTTAGTAGCCAACAAACCTATTATAGAGAACGTAAAAACCAAAATCGTTAAAAGTCTAATTATAATAAGTATAGCATTAGCACACAGCCAAACCCTTGGCTGTGCGCTTTTTATTTTTATCTGCTATGGCTTGTTCTTTCTATAATATCATCTTTAATATTGTCGTTAAGTTTAACGAAGTAATCCGAAAAACCAGACACCCTAACGCGTAGATTTTTATAATCTTCTGGGTTTTCTCTGGCTTTTAATAGGTCTTCTTTACTAACGTATGAAAGTTGGAAATGCACGCCACCAGTCTTAAAATACGTTTCAAAAATATCAACAAGTTTTTCAAAATTTTGGTCGTTTCTAACTAACACTTCATCTATCATAACATTAGTCACGGTAGAGCCACAGCCTATACCCGTTTTGTCAACTTTTGCAATCGAATTAAGAAGTGCTGTTAGCCCGTTTCTATCTTTGCCTTCGCCTTGACCTAGCCCGAATTTTAACGCGTCGCCCGCCTTTCTACCGTCTGGCGTTGCGCCCGTTTTTACCCCGAACCATTTATGGTGTTCGTTATAGCCTATAAGGTCGCCGACTAAGAAGTGATAGCCGTAAACGTTAGTTTTATCTTTTAGGTATTCATATAAACTTGTGTATAGTTTTTGCCCAACAAAGTTAGAGCGCTCGGTGTCGTTTCCAAAAAAGTCGCCTTTTTTTAGAATTAACGCTCTTAAATCTTCGTAGCCTATCCAGTTGTTTTTTATTGCGTTTATTAGTTCTTCTATCGAAACAATTTGCTCATCGTAAACGAACTGCTTAACTATAATAAGCGAGTCTATTAGATTAGGAATTCCTGTATACGTAGGCGACGCGATAACAACGTCGCCCGTGCCACGCGTTACGCTTCTTGCCTTTTCGATTGCGCCGTGCATTATTAAAGAAGACAAATAGTTTATATCTTTTGCTCTTTCTAGGTTGAATTTATCATCATAATCGTAAGCAGTATCTAGGTCACTAAAAAATTCTTCTAAAAATGCGCTATAAAACTCATCAAAAGTTTTTGCGCCCACAATTTTATTAGAACTTTCGTTAAACAGCCTTGCCATAGCGCGCAAAATGTTTATATGTGTTGTTCCACCCGAAACCGTGCCTAAAAATGCAGGTTCATTACAGCCAACGGTTGTATAAGATACGGCATCTTCGTACGAAAAGCCACAAATTTCGGTGTAGCATTTAATTCTTTTTTCGTCGTTTTGAAATGCGATACGCTTAAACGGGTCATTTCTTTCGTAGTTCATAACCTTTTTAAAGGTTTCTTTTGGTAGTTTTTTTGTCCACCTTAAAGTCACTTGCGGTATATAGGTAGGAAGTTCCATTAGGCTTTCTAAAATTAAATCAGAAAGGTCACTATACCCGTCTTCGCCACTCGGTAGATACCCACCAATGCAAAAATGCGATTCGGCTCCACGCGTGAAGTTAGGCGTGCCGTGTTTGGTTGCAGATTGTAGCATTAAGAATAATTCTTGCAAGTATTCTTTTGCAATATCCTTTGTTATAACGCCGTTTTCTATATCTTTATCGTAATAAGGTTTTAAGTATCTATCTAGCGTGCCAACGCTATCAGGGTCTAAGGTAAAGCAAACGTATATGGTAAGCACGGCTTCGTAAAAACTTGTAGGCGCGTTTTTAGGAACGTTTTGTAGTGCGTTTGATAAATCTATTAGGTTTTGTTTGTATTCGCTGTTTTCTACCGTTTTAGAAAGTTCTAGCGCTAATTTAGAACATTTTTCCGCCCATAATATAAAAGTTTCTGCAACGCGTTTAAGCGCAGTTAAAAACTCTATTTCTTCGGGTGCGGTGTGAGTTTTAAGAGAGTCTTCTATCTCTAAAATTATACCCGATATGCCCTTAGATAAAACTTTTTTATAGTCCCCCGTTGCGTGTTGCCACTCAAAAGTTGAAAGGTTTTCTTGGTCTTTTTTATAGTAGTTGCAATAAAGGTTCCACATACTAGCGTGCCCCATACGGCGAAAAACGTCGCCAACAACTCTATCGCTACATCTAAAATAACCCGTAAATTTAGAATACGGCGTTAAAAACGGTTTTTGTTCTAAAATAGACTCGCATAGCCTTTTGCTTTCTCTATGTTCTCTACTAAGAAACTTGTCGTTTTCGTCGAACTCTATTTCGATAGGCGTTACGTATGCGCCACCAGACATTGTTATATCTAAAATATTCTTAATCCTTTCGGTCATAACCTTGCTCCTTATTATAGGTTTTTTTATTATTATATAGTTAAAGCATAATTCTAGCAATGCTAAAAACAATTATTTTTGTAATTTTAGACACAAACTTTTATAAACTCTATTGATTTTTTTTGCGTTTTTGCTATAATTTACTTATGATTAACATTTCAAAAGACTTTGTTATAACGGATATTTTTAGAATTATTTACGTTGGAAAAGACGAATATCCAAATTATAAAATTGAATTTAAGTCTAAAAAACTTTATTATCAAGAACTAATTTTTAATCTTTCGGGATATTCTACCGTTTATTTTAACGATGAAGTTTTAATTAACGCGCCTGATTCGATTAGATACTTGCCTACGGGCGATTGCAATAAATACGTTGTGGATAAAACCGAAAAAGGCGACTGCATTGATATATTCTTCGCGTCTAGCGTGCCATTATCTAGCAAGGCACTAATGCTAAAACCTAAAAACCAGAACCTTGCAACGCTTTTTAAGAAGGCTTTTTCGATTTGGGTACAAAAAGACGAAGGGTATTACCTTGAATGTATTTCTTTGCTTTATAAGATTTTAGCCGAAATTCAAAAAACAAGTTATATTAGAAGTGAGCAGTTTGATAAAATAGAGCCTGCAATTAGTTATATTCAAAATAACTTTTTATCAAAAGAGTTAATTACCTCTAAAAAACTAGCGGAAATTTGTAAAATTAGTTATTCTTACGTTAAACGACTTTTTGCGCTAAAATTTAAGGTTAGCCCAAAACGATATATTTTTGGGCTTAAAATGAACTACGCGTGCGATTTACTTATGCTAGACGAATATTCAATTTCTAAAATAGCCGATGCGTGTGGATACTCGGACGTTTATGCGTTTTCGCATCAATTCAAAAAGGAATACGGGTTATCCCCAACCGATTTTAGAAAAAAATATAAATCTTCTAAATAAAAACAAAAAGGCAGAATTTTCTGCCTTTTTTCTTTTAGTTTTTTTGTTTAAATTCGGGTTTTGATTTGGTGATTTTTGTGTTTTCACCCTTTTTGTTTGCGCACTATATTTTTTTAACGTTTTCTATTTTACTATCGCCATAAATGGTTGCGCAGTTCAATATTGCGCCACGCTCGCCAAAATCATCAAAGCCGTGGATATTTTCTATGGTGATATTAGTGATTTCGCCTTCTAAGTTGATAATAGATTTTGCTCTGCCGTAAACGTTTCTAATAACTATATTATAAGTTTCTTCTTTTGTAGAGTGGCGCGTGCCGTATAGGTGCGAATCACCCACCCTAACTGTATAATACGCTTTATCGGTGTGACGTGAGTTTTTAGAGATATCCATAACGCCGTCTATAAGCACGTTATATAGTTTTATCCCACTTTGATTAAGCATTCTAACGTTGGTGTGTATAGTTTCAGTACGGATATTTCTAACGATTATGTTATATATGTCGCTAGAAAGTTCCTCACTGGCATATTTTTTATAAAAAGAGTCTAGTAGCCCCGTAATCGCAACGCTATCATCGCCAACCATACCGCAAATATCTTCGATTAAAATATCGTGGCAACCAACTCTTATATCTATGCCGTCGGCGTTGTGAAGATATACCTTTGCGCCAACGTCCGATTCTAAAATCTTTCTAAAAGTGCCGTGCTTTCTAGTGTCGTCGGGATAAACGAGCGTATCATCGGCGTGAAAGTCTATACCCTTAATTCTTCCAAAGCGCGAATAAACGCAGTTTATTGCCCAATATCTTTGGTTGCGAATTTCTATGTTAGAAATGGTAAAATTTTCTACCCTAGCAAGCAAAATCAAGGTGTTTACCGAAATGTGTGGATTGCCGTCTTTTCCACTAGTTTTCTCGCTTAGGCCGTTATAATTACCGCCATCAATTATTGCTCTGCCACGCCCGATTATGCCGATATTGTGGTCGGTTTCTTTTCCCTCCGATGCGTTCTTAAACATATTGCAAAAAACGTTGTCTTTCATACGAAGATGGCAATCTTCTAAAATAAGTGTAAAGTTAGATGGAATTAGCACCGTTTTTTCGATTTCTAAATTTCCACTAATAACACATTGGGTTTTGCCCTTTTTTTGCGCTTTTTTTATTTTGTTTTGAATTTTTTGCGCGCCAAATCTCTTAAACGTTATGCCGTTTAGCGTTCTTTCTTCGCCGTAATAACTCATTTCTTATACTCCAAAAAGTTTTATTAGTTATAGTATAATAGAAAAAATGCCAAAAACAAGTTATTTTTTGGCATAATATATGTAATTCTTTGCAAGTTAATCTACGTGTGGGGTTACGATAGTGTTGTTAAATTCTAGCGTGCCAGATTGAATATCTGTTTGGTCGCCAAATCTGCCGTAAAAAATTCTTTGTGCGTTTTCTTGCCCACCCGAAACAATGGTGTTTGTGCCAAGTGACATATTAACAACTAGAACTTGCGCCCTACCAACCGTGCCTACAAACGCGCCCGCTTTAATTTTAGAACTACCCGTGCAAGTGATTGTGCAATCCGAAATTTCGCCACCGTAAGATTCGATAACAACGTTTTCGCAACCACCGGCGTGACCGATAAAGCCACCAGCCGAACCAACCGATTCTATCGTGGTGTTTGTTAAACTACAATCTTCAATTGAGATAACGATTTTAGAAGACGGAATGCCAGTAACTTCTTTTCTTGCATAGCCTATGAGTCCACCAACCCAGTGTCCGCCTTTGATTAGGCTGTTTTTAACCACGCAGTTGGCAAGTTGAACGTTTTGTTTAATGCCACGTGGAAGTCCTATAAACGCGCCCACACCACGTTGACTAGCGCTAGGATTAACGTCGTTAACGTCGCCGTAAATTTTAGCGTTATCTAGGGTTAGGTTTTTAATAACTAGGCCGATTTCACCCGAAACTTCGCCAAAAATTCCCGCATTGCCATCGTAATTTTGGTCCATTGTTAGATTTTTAATGGCGTTGTTTCTCCCATCGATTGTCAAGGTTTCACCAGAATATCTGCTGCTATTGGTTATTCTTAAATCAATAGGCGTCCACATTTTTTGTGCCATGTTGATTTCTTTAGCAATGCTTATTTCGTTTGTGCCGATATACTTACCTTCGATAAGGTCGCCCGCAAGGAGCATAAGTTCGTCTGCAGTAGAAATTTCTATTTGTGCTTTGACTATATTGTGCGTTTCATCTTTATCGCACACCAGCGTTTTAGGAAAGTGTTTTAGTGTGTCGAACCACTCCGTAATGGTATAGGAGCAGTTTCCGTCGCATAAAACTTCTTCTGTTTCTTGGTCTTTTGGGTCATCGGGCGGAGTTTCGCCACAAGCAACACATAAAGAAAGCGTTAGAGTTATTGCAAAAATTAAGGCAAGAATTTTTATAAGTTTTTTCATTGTTAACCCCTTTGTTTTTCGCGTATATTTTACCACAATTATTAAAGTTTTTCAATAGCAAATTGTTTTTTATAAAGTTATAGCCACGAAAATTCGTGGCTATTTTTAATTTTTTTATTTTAAGTTTGTTATCTTTCTTCTCTAAAATAGTTAAGCCCAAGCGATGCCGGCGGTTGATTTTCCTTACTATCTAAAATGCTAGTTATAATTAAAACTATAACCGTAACAACGTATGGTAAAAGTTTTAAAAGTTTCATTTGTGAGAAAGAAATCCCTGTAATAATGCTTGGCGCTATATATAGTGCGCCGAACAAGAACGAACCCAAAATACTTAGCGTAGGTTTCCAAAGCGTAAAAATAACAAGCGCTATTGAAAGCCAACCAAAACTTTCTATTGTGCTAGCGTTTTCCCAACTGCCACCAATATAGTCCATAATATAGAACATACCGCCAAGCGCTGCGATTGCTGAACCTATGAGAATTGCTAGGTATTTATATTTAGTTACGTTGATGCCCGCGGCATCTGCCGTTGCGGGATTTTCGCCAACTGCACGAAGATTTAAGCCCACTCTCGTTTTGTTTAGAATTATAGATGCAACAACTGCAATAATTATTGCAAAATAAACCAAGAACCCGTGATTTAAGAATATTTCTCCAAACCATCCTAGGTTCGCATCGCCAATAATAGAAGAAGACATTATTTTACTAGCAACAGCAAAGCGCGACCTATCAACGAAAGTATCCATAAAGAATTGGGTAAACCCACCGCCGAAAATAGTTAACGCTAAACCCGTAACGTTTTGGTTAGAGCGGAGTGAAACGGTTAAAAACGCATAAATAAGTCCGCCGAAAGCACCAAATAGCGCAGAAAAGAAAATTGCCGAAAGCATCAATAAAATCCAAACGGCGCTATCTGCCGTAGGGAGAGAATTCATATAAAGCGCAACGCCAAAGCAACCACCTGCCGTGCCCATACACATAATACCAGGGATACCAAGGTTAAGGTGTCCTGCTTTTTCGGTTATAATTTCACCCACGCAACCGAGAAGAAAAACTACGCCAAGGCTAATTGCACCTACTAATAATACTACCATAATTAGTTCCCCTCCTTATTAGTTTTAGACTTTTTCTTTTTTCCTTCTTTCTTAAAGTTAAGTTTATAAGTAATAAAGAACTCGCAACCTATAATAAAGAAATATATAATACCTATAACTATGTCTGCAACAGCGTCGTTTCTTATGTTGAAATCGGTTTGAACTTGCCCCATACCTCTCGTTAAGAAAGAGATTAAAAGCGAAGAAAGTATCATAATAAGTGGGTTAAATTTAGCGAGCCAAGCAACCATAATTGCCGTAAAGCCTAAATTGTTTGCCGTGTTTTCGTTTATAGAGTGGTCAATAGAACCTGCTAGTAGCAACCCGATAATACCACAAATAGCACCCGAAATTGCCAACGTTCTAATGGTTACCATTTTAACGTTAACACCGATATATTTAGCGGTGTTTTCGCTTTCGCCAACAACCGAAACTTCGTAGCCTTGTTTACTATGTTTCATATAGAAAAACATAAATATGGTTATTATAGAAACAACTATAATACTTAAAAGGTGCGTGTTAACAATTTCTGGTAAGTGCCCTGTGTATATTTGGCCTAAAACACCCGAACCGTTAGTTGACCAACGGCTAATAAAATAAGACACTAAACCAACGGCTATATAGTTCATCATAAGCGTAAATAAACTTTCGTTAGTCTTAAAAAACGCCTTAAATATTGCAGGAATAACTGCCCATATCGCACCAACTAAAACCGAGCATATAACCATTAGAAGATTTGCAACAAAGGTGTTGTTTGCACCCAAATTACTTCTCATTATAGCAACGGTTACTAATGCTCCCATTAAAATTTGTCCGTTTCCGCCAAGGTTCCAAAACTTCATTTTAAAAGCGGGAACTAACGCTAGTCCAACGCCAAGTAAAATGGCGGTATCTCTAATTAAAAGCCAAACGTTTCTAGAAGAACCAAACGCGCCGTTAAATATTGATAAAATTGCCGAGAAAGGATTTTCGCCAAAAATAACACCACATAATATAGAAGCGAACAATATGCCCGAAACTATTGCGATTGCACGAATTAGTATGGCTTTTTTAAGAGTTAATTGCCCGCGCTTTACTACGTGAAACAAAGGTGTGTTAATCTTTTTATCCATTGTCATTTTCTCCTTTGTTTTCGTTAGTATCGTTTATGCTAGACCATTCTTCTTCGGTAAGCCTACTATCTTTTGCCTTGCCGTATTCTTTTTTCTTGGTTTCTGATAAATCCAAAGAACCCGTCATCATAAGCCCAAGTTCTTCTTTAGTGGTTTTTTCTGCGTGAACTACGCCCATAACTTTGCCGTGGCAAATAACCATAATCTTATCGCAAAGGGCAAGCATAACGTCTAAATCTTCGCCGATAAATAGTATTCCTGCACCTTTCTTCTTTTGTTCGTTTAATATATCGTATATTTGATAAGAAGAGTTTATATCAAGCCCACGAACGGGATACGCCGTTACGATTACGTTTGGGCCTGCCTCTATTTCACGGCCAACTAAAACCTTTTGAACGTTACCCCCAGATAGCCTTCTAACAGGTGTTTCAGTAGACGGCGTTACTATGTTTAATTTTTCAATAAGCGCCTTTGCGTTTTCTCTTGCGGTTTTTCTATCAACGAATATGCCTTTCTTTTCGTTATAAGTTTTAAGCATCATATTATCCGTTATAGACATCGATGGAACTAAACCCATACCAAGCCTATCTTCTGGGATAAAACTCATTGATATGCCTTTTTTAATAATTTCTTTTGCAGGAAGCCCAACAATACTTTCGCCTTCGTGTGCAATTTTCCCACTTTTAATGTTCCTAATGCCCGCTATTGCTTCGCAAAGTTCTTTTTGTCCACAGCCTGCAATACCTGCAACGCCTAAAATTTCGCCACCACGAATATAGAACGTTGCGTCGTCTATTGCGATTGCGCCGTCGTCTGATTGTACCGTTAGGTTACGAATTTCTAAAAGTGGCAAATCGAAACTTGTTTTAACCCTATCGATTTTAAGGTCTACTTTTTTGCCAACCATCATTTCGGTGAGTTGTTTTTCGTCTGTTTCTTTGGTGTTAACCGTGTCTATGTATTCGCCCTTTCTTAAAATAGCAACCCTATCCGAAATTTCTAGAACTTCGTTAAGTTTATGTGTAATTATAATAATAGACTTGCCGTCTTCGCGCATTTTTCTAATTACGTTAAATAATTTTTGCGTTTCTTGTGGTGTTAAAACCGCAGTAGGCTCGTCTAATACTAATATGTCTGCACCGCGGTATAAAACTTTAACTATTTCGATAGTTTGTTTTTCCGATACCGACATATTGTATATTTTTTTATCTAAATCTATTTCAAAACCGTATTTTGCGCAAATTTCTTGCACTTCTTTACGGATTTTTTTCAAATCGTATTTTTTTGAATTATTAGAAATTAAGGCGATATTTTGTAGCGCCGTAAAAACTTCTATAAGTTTAAAGTGCTGATGCACCATACCTATTTTGTTTTCGAAAGCATCTATCGGCGACTGAATTAAAACGCGTTTGCCACCAATGTAAATATTTCCGCTATCTGGGAAATATATGCCCGAAATCATATTCATAAGGGTAGTTTTACCACTGCCATTTTCACCAAGAAGTGATAAAATTTCTCCTTTTTTTACTTCGAAGGATATGTTTTTATTTGCAATAACGCTACCAAAGGTTTTGGTAATGTTTTCAAATTTAATTGCAACGTTGTTCATATTGTTCATAAAAGTTCCTTTTAAATAATAATATCCAAGGGGCAAAATTGCCCCTTGGGTGTTATTGTTTTTTGTTTAGAGTATTAATATTTCGTATTTAAATAATTAATACCGTCTATTTGAATATCAAAGTAAGGAGCAGAACGATATTCACTTTCTGCAAAATAAGAAATACCATTTGCAGTTTTAACAACTAAAGTATCAGGAGTAAATGCAGCATCAGTATCAACGTCAGCTTTATAGCTAATTAAATGACCATCTGCATCAATTGCAATTTTAGTTTGTTCAGCATCAGTTGAAACAGCATAATCGTAAGCACCTTTTACAGTGAATGTAGAAGTATCAAATACTTTTAGAGTACCTGCTTTAAGTTGAGCGATAGCATCGTTAATAGCATCTTCGGTGCCTTCTGCAGCAGCGTTACCAAGAGCGGTTAATGCAACTGAACCGTTACCCCATTCAGAACCTAAACCTTGTGACCAGTCTAGTGGAACGATTTTGTTGTTTTTAACGCTGTCGATAATTAGTTCGTAGTATGGTTGCCAGTTAATTCTTGAAGATACGATAAAGGTGTTAGGGCAAGCACTAGCAGTAGAACCATTGTAAGAAACGTTAGGAATACCAGCAGCTTCGCAAGCAGTTGGAGCACCCATAGAGTCAGCGTGTTGAGAAATAAGTGCGCAACCTTTTGAAATTAAGAGTTCAGCAGCAGTTTTTTCAGCAGCTTCGTCATACCAAGAACCGGTAAATTGAACGTCCATAACTACGTTTGGAACTACGCTTCTAACGCCTAGGAACCAAGAAGTGAAACCAGAAATAACTTCTGCATAAGTCCAAGCACCAACATAACCAACTTTAACGTTGCCGTTAGCATCGTAGTTGTCTGCGTCAAGAGCATCAGCGTCGATTAATTCTTTTAACTTCATACCACCAGCGATACCTGCTAAATATCTACCTTCGTAAATAGAAGCGAACGCGTTGTGATAGTTCGTAAGATTTTCGGTGTGTGCCTTGGTACCAGTAGCGTGGAAGAATTGAACGCCTCTGAATTCGTTTGCAGCCTTAATCATGTGGTCTTCGTGACCAAAAGAGTCAGCAAAGATTAAGTCACAGCCTTGGTCTACAAGGTCAGCAGCAGCATCATAGCACGCAGTTGATTCAGCGATGTCTACTTTAATGATAGATTTTACGCCTTTTGCTTCACAAGCAGCATTGAAAGCATCGATGAAGTTTTTATCATAAGTAGAACTTTCGCCGTGTAAGCAGATAAGACCTACTTTGAATTCACCATCATCACCACAAGCCGTTAAGCCGAAGCAACAACCTACTGCCATAATAACAGCAAGCATAAGAGTGAAAAGTTTCTTCATAATATAATTACCTCCTACCCTTTCGGGTTTTTTACCTAAGTTATTTTCTAAAAACAATTCCGTTTTCGGTCATCTCGTCGATAACGGCGAGTGAAAAAACGTCAATGCCCTTAGCCCTAAATCCGTCGCCCCCGCCTTGAAAACCTTTTTCAATCGCACAAGACACGCCAACTACTTCCGCCTCAGCAAGACCTACGATGGTAGATAATGCTTTAACGGCTTCTCCGTTTGCTAAAAAATCGTCTATAATCAAAATTTTGTCTTGACTATTTAGATACGACTTTGGAACGACCAAGATATTACTTTTATTGTGAGTATAAGAAAAACAAGGTGTTTGATAAACGTCTCCGTTAACGTTTGAAGCCCCTTGTTTTTTTGCATATACTACGTTTACGTTAAATTTATTTGCAACAGCATAAGCAAGCGCAATGCCCGATGCTTCTACCGTTAAAATCTTCGTAACGCCTTTATTTTTAAAATGTGAATATACTTCTTCCGCCATAGCGTTAGTAAGTTCTACGTCGATTTGCTGGTTTAAAAAAGAGCCAACTTTAAGTACGTTGCCTTTAAGAACTATGCCGTCTTTTAGTATTTTGCTTTCTAAAAGTTTCATAACCGCTAATCCTTTGTAAAAAATACATTTTTATTATAGACTTTTTTAAGCGATTTGTCAATAGAATTTTAGCATTCTTTAACCCTTTTTATATAAATATATAAAACAATAAAAAATGGCGATTTTTTATAAAACCGCCACCCGTTTTTATCGCGTTATATTCGTTTTTCACGCTTTATTTTGCTTTTTTTCTAATATTTCGTTTAAGTGTTGTTGCATCTACGCCAGTAAAAGTGTAGTTTTCTATATAGTCAACCACTTCTTCTATCGTGTCTATAAATTTATACAGTTTATAGCACTCATCGTTAATAAACTTTTCGTTTATCGAAAACTCTAACATTTTTTTAAGTTCTTCGTAATATAGGTCGTCGTTAAAAATTGCTATCGCTTTTTCGTGGCGCGCTAGTTGTTTTAAGGTTAGAACTTGGAAAAATTCTTCCATCGTGCCAATGCCACCGGGGGTGATAATGAACGCGTCACACTCGTCTTCCATAATAGTTTTGCGCTCTGCCATAGTTTCGGTATAAGTTATCTTATCCGCTTCGTAGAAAATCGATTCGTAGCCACCTTCTTCAAAAAATTTAGGAATAACTCCGTGCACGAACCCGCCACCAGCCTTAAAGCCCCTAGCAACAGCGCCCATAAGCCCTTCCGAACCTGCACCGTAAACCAAAGAGTGCCCACGCTCTGCTAGTGTTTTGCCAAGCAAAAAGCCACTTTCGGTATATTTTTCGTCTATTCTATCGCTTGCCGCGCCGTAAACACAAATTTTCATTACTAGTCTCCTTTAATCTTTGCACTTTTATTTTAAATGATTTTTATTTACTTGTCAATATTTTAGTTTTTTCTTTGCTTTTATTTTTAATTTTTAGTATAATTATTTTGTTTTAGGTGAAATTATGACTCTTTCTTTAATAATTACTTCTTTATCCGTGCTTGCTATGGTGCTATCCATAATTTTTAAGCCGTATATAGTAATTAAAAAATTCAAAATCGGGCTATATTCTATCATCGCCTTTTGTGGCGCGCTAATCTGTATCGTTTCGGGCGCGCTTCCTTTAAGCGTTGCCGTTAGCGGAATAACCCAAAACACAGCCGTTAACCCACTTAAAATTCTAACGCTTTTTATTTCGCTTTCGCTAATATCGATATATCTTGGCGACTCTGGGTTTTTTACGTACATTGCGCAAAAACTATTCGAAAGAAACAAAGGCGGAGCGTTTAAGTTGTTTTTAACGCTTTATATCACCGTTTCGATTTTAACGCTTTTTACTTCTAACGATATAATTATTCTCACTTTTACACCACTTATATGCATCTTTTGTAAAAACGCTAAAATTTCGCCCGTGCCTTTTTTATTCGGCGAATTTATTGCTGCAAACACTTTTAGTATGGGGCTAATTATCGGCAACCCTACTAACCTTTACCTCGCAGGCTCTAATTTCATTACTTTTATCGAATATATTAAGGTAATGTTTTTGCCAACGCTAGTTTCGGGCGTTTTAACCTTTTTTGCTTTGCTTTTGATTTTTAGAAAGCAACTATTTAACACTAAACTTACCCTTTCAACCGAACATAAAATAGTGCCCGTTAGAAAAGCGCCGATGATTGCTTCTATCGTGGCGCTACTACTTACAATAATTTTATTATCCATTTCAGACCTAATAGGCGTTGAAAGTTATTTGATTTGCCTTTTAACGTTTTTAGCACTAACCGTGTTGCTACTAATAATCGAACTAATAGAACATAAATCCGTTTTAGGCGTTCTTCACTCACTCAAAAAAGCACCTTACGAACTTATACCGTTCGTGCTTTCTATGTTCGTTTTAGTTTTAACGTTAGACCACGCCGGGCTAACCAAACTAATAGGTGAAAAACTTGTCACGGGAACTAAATTAGACGGGATTAGTTTTGGCTTTATTTCAGCACTTTCTTCTAACTTACTCAACAATATCCCTATGAGCGTATTGTTTGAAAAAATTGTGGGAACGAATAGCGTTTACGCGCTTTACGGCAGTATAATCGGCTCTAACGTGGGCGCGTTTATCTCACCCGTGGGCGCGCTTGCAGGAATAATGTGGACCAAAGTTTTATCTTCTTACGACGTGAAAATTTCGTTTAAGAAGTTTATGCTTTTAGGTGCGTTCCCCGCTATCGTTGCGCTACTTTCTTCTACTTTAATACTGCTAATTTTATAAAGGAAAAAATGGCTACTTTACTTTTATTTTTAATTTGTATAATTTATATAGGACTAGGCGTGCCAGACTCTTCGATAGGCTCGTCTTGGCCGGCAATTTATCTAGACCTTAATTTGCCTATAAGTTATCAAAGTTTTATAACTATAATAATTTCGGTATTCACAACCGTGTCGTGCTTTTTTTCGGCAAGAATAATTAACAAGTTCGGAACGGGCATAGTTACCGCAGTTAGCACGCTTTTGTCGGCTATTGCGCTAATTTTATTTTCGGCATCTAACTCTATGGCGTTATTGTGCCTTGCGGGTATTCCACTAGGTTTTGGCGCGGGCGGAATAGACGCGGCACTTAACAACTACGTTGCGGTTAGGTATAAGCCGTGGCAAATGAATATTTTACATTGTTTTTACGGCGTTGGAGTAACGGCATCACCGATAATCGTATCGCTAGTATTATCTTACGGTGGGTGGCGGAACGCGTTTTTCGTTTTGTTTTTAATTCTTTTTGCACTTTCGTTGCTTGCTTTTTTTATGCTACCGTTATGGAAAAAAATCAAAGAAACCGAAAAAGATGAAATGGTAGAACCGATAACGCTGTCTTTTAAAGAAATGGCAAAACTTTCTTCGGTTAGATACGCTTTTATTGCTTTTTTTGCTACTTGTGGGTTAGAATTTACTTGCGGAACTTGGGGCGCGACTTATTTAGTAAACACGGCGCTATTCTCGCCTGAAAAATCTGCGCTTATAGTTTCTTTATACTACGTTGGTATGACGGTTAGCAGGGGGCTATCGGGCGTTTTAAGCACCAAACTTAAAACCGAAAAAATAATTTTTATCGGCTACGCTCTGGTTGTTGTTGGCATAGCAATAATGTTTTTACCATTACCACACGTTGCCAAGGGCGTTGCGCTTTTGTTTGTTGGGCTAGGAAACGGGCAAACCTTCCCTAACTTAACACTTATAACGCCAAACGTATTTGGAAAAGCCTATTCGCAATCGGTGGTTAGTGCCGAAATGTTTTTTGCAAACCTAGGAATTTTAGTTGCGCCAACGCTGTTCGGTGTTTTGGCGGGCAAATTTTCTACCGATACGTTGCCGATTTATATAAGTGTTCTTTGCATTTTTATGGTCGTTTTTTCTATTCTGTTTCTTAAAAAATCTAAAACGCAAAAGTTTTAATTGCTATTGAAAAATATTTTAGTTTGTGGTATAATATACGTATGAAAAAAATTGCACAGTTTTATAAAGTAAGCGAAAAAGAATTTATCGGCGCGTGTGATAAAGCGTGCTACGGCGATATAATCTTGCCAAAAAGGGCCACTCTGGGTAGCGCAGGCTATGATTTTTTTGCGCCCTTTGGTTTTTCGCTTAATCCCAACGAAACCATTAAAGTTCCAACGGGAATAAGATGTAAAATAGACGAAGGTTGGGTTCTTCAAATCTATCCGCGTTCTAGCCTTGGGTTTAAATATAGGTTAAGGCTAGACAACACCGTTGGAATTATTGATAGCGATTATTTTAGCGCTGATAACGAAGGGCATATTTTCGTTAAGATTACTAATCTTGGCGACAAACCTTTATCTGTGGAAAAAGGCAAGGCGTTTTGCCAAGGAATTTTCACCCCCTACGGCATAACTTACGATGATGACGTTATCACTTCTAGAACGGGTGGTATTGGTAGTACGGACAAAAAATAATTTAGGAGCATTATTATGAGAGAAATTAAAATCGAAAAATTATCTAAAAGCGCGTTCGCCCCATACGGTGAATATTATACAATGACCAAACCAACTGGTCACTCGCTAGACGGCGCAATTCACTCTTTTTACCCTGATAGAGTTGTCGCTTTTTTTGATAAACCCGTTGGTTTTTCTCCACTAGTAGTTAAAAAACCTAGCGAAATGAAGATTACCCAAGTAGAATACCACACCACTACTAACGAAGTTATTATTCCGCTAGACGACGATATGATTATTCACGTTGCAGAGCCTTCTGGTGGCAAGCCTATCACCGATAAAACCAAGGCGTTTTTAGTTCCTAAAAACACCGTTGTTAAACTTAAAGCGTGCATATGGCACTTAGCACCACTTCCCGCTAAAAAAGATAGTTTAACTGCACTTATCGTTCTTCCTGAATGCACTTATATAAACGATTGTGTTGTGGTAGATTTAAAACCCGAAGAACAATTTACGCTAGTTAGATAGTTATAAAACAAAAATAAAAAGTCCAAGTTTTGCACTTGGACTTTTTTAGTTTTTATATAATTTCTAGTTTTTCTTTAATAGCCGTTTTGTTAAACGTGATAACGCCGTTATCTACGCTATAATCAATCTTCTTGTCGTCTATTAAAACGCCTTTTATTTTAGCGGTTTTATTTATTCCAAAACTGCTAATATTAAGTGGCTTTCCGTAAACGTTTAGCGTATGCTTACCCTTTTTAATAGTTATATCGCCATAAGTTTCAGCAACGCTCCACATAAACGTTCCACCCTTAGATTTAATAGGGTTAAACCCGATATAGCCTTTGCTTAAATCAAAGGTAAAGCCACTATAAATAGGGAGTAATGCAAAAGACGCCATACTTCTAGCGTAGTTGCTACCACACTCTATTTCGTTCCAAGGATTACGCTTTTTGCCGTCGTATCTATCGCGAACGGCTTTTACCATAGTTTCGCACTCATCGGTATAGCCGTTGGCTAGCATAAGCCCTGCCAAAGCATATTCAAAACCCGTCATACATTCTTCACAATAAGAAATAGGGATACTTGGCACTTTTGCGCCTTTTGGATAAGAACAAATTATAGTTCCCGCTTCGTCTTCTATGGCAAAGTTTCGCCACATATTAGTCACGTTTCTCATACTAGGCTTAAAGTTGTTTTTGTATAGACTTTTTAGTGCGGTTTGCTTTTTGTCTTTGTCGAACACTCCGTTAAGCCCGATGATATAAGCGTGCCAATCGGCAAGCATTTGGTCTATTATACAGCCGTCTGCTATTTGATATTTAATTTCACCTTTTTCATCGTTCCAATAACTAAAATGATTTCTTTCTTCCGAAACGGCATCGTATTTTTCTACTATACTCTTATCTTTTACGTCTACTTTATGGAAGAAATATTCGCCGTTAAATAGGTTTTTGTTAGTCCACTCTTTGCCCTTAGCGTATATTTCTTTATATTCTTTTGCGCGCTTATCATCGCCCACAAATTCGGCAATCTTGGTTGCGCAGTCTAGTGCAAGAAGATAAAAACCTTGTAGCCAAGAACTTGGCCCGAAAAGTTCTACGTCTAGCGTGTGGTGTTGTCTGCCTTCCATAACACCGTCTTTATTTTCGTCCCACTTGTCTATGTTTTCACTAGACCAAGCAAATTCCATCATCTTAAAAATGCTAGGGGCGTGCTCTTTTATCCAATTATCATCGCCCGAAATCTTCCACTCACGATAGCACTTGATAATTTCGCCCATATGCCCGTCTACACACGCTCTTTTTCCCCAGTACCCACGCCCTACGGGTAGCAAAATACGAAATTTTGTTTCGCCACTAGGTAGCATAGCGTATTTAATATTGTTTTCGCGCAAAGACCTTTCTAGTTTAGGGAATAAAAAACATAGCGCGTAGGCATAGTTCCAAACGTGTTGGCAAGAGCCATCGCAAGAGCCGGCTTGTTCGTGGCAACCTTCAAAGCCCCAAAGAGAGCCGTCTTCTAAGCGCATTACGGTTGGAGATTTTAGCACCGATAAGTTAGAAGATACTGCATCTATTATAGGTTTAGGCAAGGTGCTACTAAACATTACGCTAGTGAATTTTTGGGTTTTGTTATAAAAATCGGTAAAATTCTTTAACGAATATTCGGCAACTGCTTTTGCTGAACTAAACTGCGTTGCATAGTAGTTCTTCCAAGTCACGTCGTTTCCATTGTCGTCTTTTAGTGGCAACCAGTAGTTATATTGATTAGGAACGTACCACGAAAGCACAAATCTAACGCGCGTTTTACCTTTTTTTGGTATGGTTATATAAGAAACAACCGAACCATGTTCGCTATTGCCGTTTCCTATTACCGAATTTTCTTCTTTGGTTTTGTCTTCGCGATAAGTTCGCTCTGGCATACGCTCTTTTTCACTAAAATCTTTCCAAAAGATAGTGATAGGGTCTTGCCAAGAGCCACGATACCAACTTTCTTGAACCACGCTATCCTTTGCATCAGTTGCTAAAAATAGTTCGGTGTAGTCTATTTGGTTGATTTTTTTATCGCCACTAATTAGGTTTAACCCGCTTATGCCGTTTTCCACGGTTTTTTGGTTTATGCTTGAACCCGATGGGTTTTGAACGCTAAAAGCAAGCGCACATTCAAGTTCGTTTTTAGTTAGGTTTTCTAGTTCCCACTCAAAAAACGCGCAGGGCAACGATGAATTATAATCATCGTGCGGAATAAAAGGGTTAAAAGCCGTAAGGCGTGCTTTAACGGGGAAATCTTCTTCACTAAAAGTTAGGTTTGCAATAGGAAAAGTTCCATCAAAAGCAACGCTTTTAAAGTGTGGAAAGCCTGCCATTGTAGGAATTCTAGGCCCGTAGCCAAAGCCCGAATAGTATTTGCCTGATATTTCGCCGATTAGGTTTTCTATCGTGTCGCCCTGCAAAACTTTAACTAACGTTTCGCCTTTATTTTTTACTTTAAGCGCAAAGTGAGAATACCCGTTCACACTTTTTTTGTTGGGTTTGTTGTAAATTTCCCAGTCGATAAGCGAGCCGTTGCCAGCAAGACCTATCGAACCTGTGCCTATACCACCAATTGGAAAAGAAATTTTTTCAGTTTTATCGTAAATCATATTTTGCTCCTTTAATTTTCTATGGTGTATTTATAAAGCGAAGATTTTGAAACCCCACGCTCTTTTGCAACGATTTTTATTGCTTCTTTTTTATCAAAGCCTTTATTTAAATATAGTTTAACGTGTTCTTCTTCGGTTAGGCTAGAAAAATCTTCTTTTTGCTTGCCTTCTACTAAAATCACAAACTCACCACGTTCTTCGCTATTATATCCGTCTTTAAGGCTGAAAACGTTTATCGTTTCGTGTAGTTTTGTAATTTCTCTAACCGAAACGGCTTTTCTATCGCCAAACACTTCGTATAAGTCGTTAACGTCTTGTTTAACGTCGTGCGGGGCGCTATAAAAAATAAGCGTTGTGTCTAAATCTTTATACTTACTTAAAAATTCTTGCCTTTCACCCTTTTTTTGTGGCATAAAACCTAAAAAGGTGAACTTACTAGCATCTAGCCCCGATAGCGCAAGTGCCGTTATGCACGCCGTTGCACCGGGGATAACGGTGTATTCTAGGTCATTTTCGATTAGAACTTTTACCAAAATATTACCAGGGTCTGAAATTATAGGCATACCTGCATCTGAAATTAGCGCAACGTTTTTGCCACTTTTAAGCAGTTCTACTATTTTATCGGCACACTCTCTTTCGTTGAATTTATGATAGGAAATTAGTGGTTTTTTAATTTCAAAACTTGATAATAAAACGCCAGAGTGCCTTGTGTCTTCGCACGCGATAATATCAACGCTTTTAAGCGTTTCTAGGGCGCGAAGGGTTATATCTTTTAAGTTCCCTATGGGCGTTGCAACGATATAAAGCATTTAGTTTTCACCTTCTTTTAAGATTTTAAGTCCGCTTTTGCCACCTTTGCGCCCTTCGATTAAAAATAGGTAGGGCGCTTTGTTTTTAGCAGACACGAATTGTAATATTTTTGGCTCAATATTGTATTTGCGCATTAAACTTATTGTATCTACTAGCCTATCGGCTATATGCACCATACAAAATCTACCACCGAACTTTAAGCACTTTGATGCCTTTAAAATTAGTTCTTCTAGCGTTAAACAAATTTCTTCACGCGCGATTTTTACGCTTAAATTTTCGCCGTTTTTTTCTTCGGTGGGCTTAAAATACGGCGGATTGCAAGTGATTAACGAATATTTTTCGTAGTATTCTGCGCCTATATCTTGAATTTTTACGTTTTTTACGCTAGCAATATCGGTTAGAGTATTTTGCTCTATGCTCTTATTTATTAGCGCACAAAACGGGGTTTGCATTTCGAAAAAATCTAGCCTTTTAATTAAGCCTTTATTAAGCGCGAAAAAATTGAGCCCGACCACGCCACTACCTGCGCAAAAGTCTGCCATCACTTCGTTTTTCTTGCATTTAATAAATTTAGAAAGGAGTATTGCATCTGACGTGAATTTATAAAGTTCGTCGTCTTGAAAAACACAAACGCCGTTATCTAAAACTTCTTTACTTATCATACTAACCCTTTTTATAAAAACTATCTTATGAAAACTATGATTTTAAAAAAATAAGGCACGAAAAAAGTCGTGCCTTTCTTTTTTATTAAGCATTACTCTTCAGAGATTGCTTCAACAGGGCAACCAGCCGAGCAAGCGCCACAACTCATACAAGTTTCAGCGTCAATAACATATTGAGTGTCTCCTTGACTGATAGCACCAACAGGACAAGTATCTGCACAAGCACCGCAAGATACACAAGCGTCACTAATTTTGAAAGCCATTACCGTTTACCTCCTAAGTTCGTATGTATAGATTTTAACACACTTTTTTTCTTTTGTAAATACATTAAATACTTTTTAAAAAATTTTTTATTCTTCTCCGTCCGTTTCGTCGTTGTCGGGCACGTTCTTTCTAGCGAATTTTAACTCTTTAACGGCAAAGTCTTTATAAATTTCCGACCCGTCTGGCTTAGAGATTTTTACTTTTGAAATCATTTTAAGCATATCGTTAGAAATTACAACGCCATCGCCTTCTGGCGTGCCAACCGTTTGACCAAGTTTTGGAACTTTTTTGCAAGCCTTTTCGTAGTATTCGTTTTCGTATTCAAGACAACACATAAGCCTACCACATAGTCCACTTATTTTGCTTGGGTTAAGGTGAAGACCTTGATTTTTAGCCATCTTTATAGTCACCTTAGAAAAGTCGGCAAAAGTGCCGGCACAACAACAAGTTCTGCCACAAGGCGCAATACCACCAAGCATTTTGGTTTCATCTCTAACGCCAACTTGCCTTAATTCTATTCTTGCTTTAAGTCCGGTTGCTAAAACCTTAACAAGTTCTCTAAAATCCACCCTGTTATCCGATGAAAAGAAATAAGTTAGTTTTTTGCCGTCGAAAGAATACTCTGCGCCAATTAGTTTCATAACGAGTTTCATTTCGTTAATTTTTTGGTTAGCAAACTCTAAGGCCTTAGGAATTTTGCTTTTGTTTTCTTCTATTTTCTTTTCGTCTTTCGGCGTAGCCTTTCTTATAACTGGTTTTAGGGCGTGTTCGATTTTTTCGTCTTCAATTTCTCTAACGCCGTAAACCACCGTGCCGTATTCAAGACCTTGCGCCGTTTCTACAATAACGCCCGAATCAACTTCGTAAGTAGCGTTTTCGTTTTCGGGCGCAAAATAATATATTTTAGAAGTTTTACTAAATCTTACTCCTACAATTTTTGCCATTTAAATCTTCCCTCCAAGATTTGTAAGTAAAGCCACTCTATAAGCATTTGTTCGTTAACGTTAAAGAATAGCCTTTTTTGTGCTTCGGTTATTTTTTCTAGGGCGTTTATAACAGAAGCCGTTTTGTATCCGTTAGGATATTCGCCCGTTTTTTCGCCTTTTTTTAGCGTTTCGTTAAACGCCCAAGATAAAACGGGTAAAAATTCTTTAAGCCCGATTTTTAGGGCAGTAGTTTTTACCGAATAGTCTAACACGTTTGTGCTAGATTTCATATTTTCAATTAAATCTTTTGCTAGACTTATAGAAGAATTAACCTTTTCGTTTTCTATAATATCAACAGCCCCGCCAAGCGTTTTATCGCATAAAGAAATTGCCACTTCTAAATCTTTATCAGCGTAATCTTTCGAGAGCGCAATAAACAATTCTTCGTCTGATAGCCTAGGAAGTTCTAGTTTTTTCACCCTAGACTTAACCGTTTGCAGCAAAGAATATTCACTTGTTGCGCCAAGCAAAATTACCACGTTGTTCGGTGGTTCTTCTAGCGTTTTTAGTAGTTTGTTTTGGCTAGCAGGGTTCATTGTTTGCGCGTTTTCGATAACGAATAGTTTAATCTTGTTTTCGGTGGGTTTATAAAAACTTTCTTCGATTAAAGAATTAATATCTTCAACAACAACGTTTTCTTTTTTAGGGTAAACAAGCAAATCTCTATAACTGCCTTTATCCACCATATCGCTAATTCTAGCATCGGTTTCCGCGCCTAAAATAAGTTTTGAAAACACCCTTAAATATTCTTTAATGAATTTTTTGTCGGGCACTAGCAAAAGATAGGCGTGCGAAAGTTTGCCACCTAGATAATCGGCTTTTACCGTTTTATAAGCATTGCTGTTTTTTATAACTTCGTAAAAATTTAACATATAACGCCTTTTTCTATTAGCGCCTTTATAATTTTTGAGTGAGTTTGTTCTTTTGTTCCCGACGCATCGATAACGATAAAGCGTTCGGGGTGTTTTTTCGCTTGGTTTTTGTAGCCTAAATACACTTTTTCGTGAAATTCTCTGCCCGAAAGTTCTACCCTATCAGTTTTGTCTACGCCACCTTTTCTCTTAAAGGCTTGTTCGGGCGTTAGGTCTAAAAATATAGTGTAGTCTGGCAAGCAGTTTTCAATAGCATAGGCGTTAATTTTAGAAATAAAGTCTTCGCCTAGTCCACGAGCAACTGCTTGATAAGCAAAAGAAGAATCTATATATCTATCGCAAAACACTAATTCGCCTTTATCAAGTAGTGGCAAAATTAGTTCTTTGATTAGTTGAATACGCGCGCTAGCGTATAGCATTGCTTCGCATTCATCGGTCATCGCAACGTTTTTGCCGTCTAAAATAACCTTCCTTATTTGCTCTGATATGTCTGTTCCACCCGGCTCACGCGTTAGGGTGTATTTTATTGATTTTTTTCTTAAATATTCTTCTAAAAGTGCGATTTGTTTGGATTTACCAACGCCTTCGCAACCTTCGAAAGTAATAAATTTACCTTTCATAATTTTCCGTTTTTTACTCTATTTCGTCGTAGAAATTACTGAAATTTCTAACAACCATATTGATAAAACTAATGGTTTCAAATTGCAAATCGGGTTGCTCACTTAAAAAGTTAAACGCCATTAAAACAACGTGGTCTGACGACGAAAATTCGTTTATTCTAAAATAATTTTTTACTTCTTTTTTAGGTTTTTCGCCTTTAAGCGCAAACACGTTCAGCCCGTAAATAACGTTCGCCCTGCCGTTTTCTTGCTCTTTTTTAAGATTAGCCTTATGAAATTCTAGCACGTTTTTATCGGCAAACTCCACTGCTTGTTCGAACTTTGTGTATCTAAAAAAGAGTTCTTCGGGAGCATAACTTAAAAGATAGTTAAAACTAGCCGTTTCTTTAACTAGATTTTTTATCCTTGCTATTTCATCTTTTGCGCCACGCTCTTTGTCGGCAGATTTTCTAAACCTATTATCGTTAGCGTTTCTTGCTAAAAAGTTTTGGGTGATTTTCGTTTGGTCAAAGTTTTCGTTAAAGTTATCGTAGTCTAGTGCTTTTTCTTCTTTTTCTAGGGTAGAAAGCGAATTGAACTCACTTTTTAAAAACCCTACAAGATAAGTTTTTGCACTTTGCAAAAGTTTTTCGTAAGATATAACGTTTTCGCCATCGACTACGTTTTTTGCGCGAGACTGTTTGTCGCCCTTTTCGCCCATAAAGTTATCGGTAAAAATAACGTCGCCGTCTTTTACTATTAGCCTAGCGTTTAACACGTTATATTCAGCGCCTAAAATTTCGTAGCCGTGCTCAATAACGTCATAACTAAACGGCTTGCTATCGCTTATTATCTTTTCAAACCCGTCTTCGTTAATGTAAGTTAGGTTTTCATCGTAAAAATACTTAAACTTTTGCCCAGCCGTTAAAGATACTGAAAACATTGAATAAACTATTTCCCAAACACACACCAACGCTAGCATAACGCAAATTAGCGTTATCCAATGGTACATAAAAAAATCTGCCAAGCGTTTTTTGGTTAACTTGTTATCCATTTTTTTATCCGTTTTTGGTTTTAGTTTTTGTTAGTTTGCTTTTGGTTTCATTGTTGGGAAGAGTATTACGTCTCTAATAGACGCGCTGTCGGTAAGTAGCATTACTAACCTATCAACACCGAATCCAAGTCCACCCGTTGGTGGCATACCGTATTCTAACGCCGTAATAAAGTCTTCGTCAACCTTAGCATCGTTTCCGCCTTTCTTTCTCTTTGCTTCAACTTGCTTAGTGAACCTTTCTTTTTGGTCGATTGGGTCGTTAAGTTCACTAAACGCGTTGCCCATTTCCCTAGCGTAAATAAAGTATTCAAATCTTTCGGTAAACGCTGGGTTTGATGGTTTTCTTTTAGCAAGTGGAGAGTTTTCTACTGGGTAATCGTAGATGATGGTTGGTTGAATTAGTTTGTCTTCTACAAAAGCATCAAAGAACGCGATTAAAACGTGGCCTTTGGTTGCTTCGTCGCCTTCTTCAACAACAACGTTTTTAGATTTTGCAACTTCTCTTGCTTGTTCGTCCGTTTCCCAGTCGTTATAGTCAACGCCAGCGTATTTTTTAACGGCTTCTACCATAGTAAGTCTTTCCCAAGTAGCGCCCATATCGATATCTACGCCTTGGTAAGTTATTTTAGTTGTGCCACATACCTTTAAGGTGATGTCTTTATACATATTTTCGATTAAGTCCATCATATCGAAATAGTCGCTATACGCTTGGTACATTTCTACCGAAGTGAATTCAGGGTTGTGCGACCTATCCATACCTTCGTTTCTAAAAATTCTACCAACTTCGTAAACCTTGTCGAAACCGCCAACGATTAACCTTTTTAGGTAAAGTTCGGTTTCAATTCTTAAATACATATCAATACCAAGAGTGTTATGATAGGTCTTAAATGGTCTAGCAGACGCGCCGATTTCTAGTGGTTGAAGAACAGGCGTATCAACTTCTAAATACCCAACGCTATCTAGATAGTTTCTAATAGCAGTAAGTATTTTAGAGCGCGCAACGAAAGTGCGCTTTACTTCTGGGTTTGCGATTAAATCTACTTCTCTTTGACGATATCTAGTATCTTCATCTTTTAAGCCGTGGAATTTTTCGGGAAGTGGAAGAAGCGACTTGCAAAGTAGTTCGATTTTTTGCGCGTGAACTGAAACTTCGCCCGTTCTAGTCTTAAATACAAAACCCGTAATACCAACGATATCGCCGATATCATATTCTTTAAACGCCAAATAATCATCACCCAAATCGTTGATTGATAAATACGATTGAATAGTGCCTTCGCCGTCTAAAATTTGCGCGAAAGACGCTTTACCCATAATACGTTTTGCAACAAGTCTTCCTGCAATGCCTACTACTTTGTTTTCGTATTCTTCGTAGTTGTCTTTGATGTTTTTAGACATTGCCGTTCTATCATATTTAACCTTTTCGAAAGGGTTTTTGCCACTATCGATTAGGTTTTTTAGTTTTTCACGGCGTATTCTTAATATTTCGTTTAAATCTAATTCTTCGTTTACTTGAATATTGTTTTCGTTTCTTTCTTGCATTTTACTTTATCCTATTTCTACTACTTCTATGGTTATAATTCCGCTTGGAACTTTTACGTTTACGCTATCGCCAACTTTTCTGCCGAGTAGCGCGTTGCCGATAGGTGATTCGTTAGAAATTCTACCAAGTTCTACGTCTGCTTCGGTAGTACCTACTATTTCGTAATTGTATTCTTCGCCCGTTTCTACGTCCTTAAATAAAACTTTGCTACCAAGTGACACAGCGTCTTTTTTAACGGCTTCGATAATAACAGCGTATTTTAGTTTGTTTTCGATTTCTAAAATTTCGCCTTCTATCATCGCTTGTTCGTTTTTAGCAGCATCGTATTCAGCGTTTTCAGAAAGGTCGCCAAATTCTCTTGCAGTTTTAATTCTTTCGGTGATTTCTGCTCTTTTAACAACTTTAAGGTATTCTAGTCGTTTTTCAAGTTCTTCTTTTCCTTCTTTTGTAAGAATTACTTCTTCCATATTTTATTCCTCCAAGGCGTTTTGCCCAATATTTTTTACCCTATAATTTTACCACTTTTTATCCCTTTTGTCAATTCGAACGAAATTTCACGCCCCGTTTTACCCTTTTTTTACTATTTTTTTTGCCTTTTTGGAATTTTCGCAGTTTTTTTAGAACATTTTTTTGATATTTTTTAACATTTTGCTTAAAACTTTAAATTTCGATGGGCAAAACGCCCTAGAAAGTTATCTAGGGCGTGTTGCTTGATTTTATATTTTCTTTTCATAAGTTTACCATAAAAGCCTAAAAACCCGACTATTATCGGGTTTTTATAGTTGTTTATTTAGTTGTTTTTTTAGTTGTTTTTTGCTTTTTCTATGCGTGCTTTCGCGTCTTCTTCTCTCTTTTTGGCATCAGCAATTTGTTTTTCTCTTTCTTCGTTAATTTTCTTGGTTCTTTCGCCTAAAACTATATGCGCGTCGTCCCAAGTTTTTTTAGCGTCTGCTTTTGCCTTTCTAAATGTGTTTTTACCACGGTTTTCTTCGAAGTTTGCCTTGGTTTCCGCCTTTACTGCTTTAATGTTTGCCCTGTCTACTTCGCGTTGTTTTTTTGTTCCTTCCTTCATATCTTTGAAAGCGTCTTTGAAAAATTTTTTGATTCCCATTGTGTTTCTCCTTTATATATTATTTTTATAATTTTTAACTTAATTATTTAATAGTGCATTTGATAACTCTATTATGCGTTGTCCGTACTTTTCAATACCTTTATTTAATATTGATTTATAAAACTTATAGTTAAGGCTCATAAATAATATACCTATTAGTCCTACGCCTATACCTAATGGCATAACAAACGAAATTGAAGCGCCTATAATCTTCATTGCAAGGCTCATCCCCGTGCCAAGCACTAGCGAAGAAATCGCGCCGAAAGTATAGCCGAAAACTTTTGCAGGTTTTTTAACCTTTCTATCAAGTTCTTTTAGTTCTTCTAGTTTAGAAACTTCTTTCTCTTCATTTTCAGTGTAGCGTGAACGTATTTTTTCAATAATGTCTAATTCGTTTTTCATAATTTTTCTCCTTAAATTGATTTTGTTTAACTTTGTACCCGTATTATATGATAGCATTGTTTAAGTTTTAATAAAATTCTGTAAGTAGTTTGCTAAAATTTTGTAAACGTTTTGTAAAAGCCTACCTTTAATAAAAAAATCGAACGCTTGTCGTTCGATTTAGTCTGATTTATTTGTTTTTTTATTTATCGCTTTCGTTTAATAATTCTTCTGAAAGACGTAAAATTTCTTCGCCGTACCTATCTTTATATTTCGTTAAGATTTTTTTATAAACGGGATAGGCGACTACTATAAGAACACTACCGATACCCATAACCGCTATTCCCCAAACGTAAATACTCCACTCTAATATCATAGCAAGCCCCAGCCCGAAGATTAAACTTCCCAAAACGCCTAAAACGAGCGCCCACACGATAGGCACGCTTTTAACTAACTCATCTAAACGCCTTAGCCTTTCAAGTTTATCTTCTTTTTGCGTTTTTGGCGCGTATCTACTGCGTATGCTATCGATTTCTTTTCTTTCTTCTTCGGTAGGTGCGGTATACTTAAAATTAAATTGATTACTCATTTTTTTGCTTTCCTTTTTTATATCTTTTGTATTATTATTTGCTGAAACTATCATATAAACAAGGCGTGAAAATCAATCTTCATGAACAACGCCTTTTAATAAAATAGTGAAATTAGTGCCCTTTCCGACTTCGCTTTGAACGGAAATTTCGCCACCCAAAATATCAATAACCTTTTTAACTAGCGCAAGCCCAAGCCCGTTGCCTTGCGTAGAGTGCGAAGTATCGCCTTGGTAAAATTTTTCAAAAATTCGCGAGCCCACTTCACTCGTCATGCCACAGCCCGTATCTTTAACGCTAATCTCAGCATCCTTGCCTTTTTGCCTTAGCGCAACGTCTATCCTTCCATCGCTTGGGGTAAACTTAATCGCGTTAGATATAAGATTGTTCCACACGATTTCAAGCAAACTCTTAGAAGAAAACACGCTTACTTCGTCAAAATCGCAATTTAGTTCAATGCCCTTGTTTTCGATAATGCTTTCAAACGCCACAACGCTTTCGGCAAGCGAATCAGTTAGGTTAAACTTTTCGTGCTTTTCTTGGATTTCTTGGTTTTCTAGTTTGTTTAGTTTTAATATGTTGGTAATTAAATCGGTAATTCGCTTTGACGCGCCTATCAAAATATTAGAGTAATTCTTGCGCGTTTCATTGTCTAGCGTTTGGTCTTCTAATAAAATGGTATAGTTTTGTATAACGGCAAGTGGCGTTTTAATTTCGTGCGATACGTTAGAAATAAAGTCCGTTTTTAATACTTCGTTCTTTTCAAGTTCTATCGCCATTTTGTTTAGGTTTGCCATTATTAAATCGTATTCGTTATACTTGCCGTATTCGTGCTTGATTTTAAGCCTAACTGAAAAATCGCCTCGCGCTATTTTTTCAGTCGCTTCTAAAATCTTTTTTGTCGGCCTATCCACCATTATTTTTCTTCTTATCCAGTCGAAAATAGTGCAAAGGGTGGCAAGAATTATAACCTCGATTAAAATTAAAATGGCAATAAGCGATATGCTAGAAGTTTTTTCGGTTATAAAATCGTAGCATAGTATCGCCATTTGCATTACAAACGCAATAAGCACGAAAAACGAAATCACGCCTACCCAGTTTAGACTTCTTGAACGCGCGTTTTTCTTTTTCATTTTAGCACCACCTTGTATCCAAGTCCGTGCACGGTTGCTAATGAAAACCCGTCGCATAAAGAAGTTTTTTCGCGCAGTTTCGCCATATACACGTCTACCGTTCTACTCGTGGCAGAAGAATCGTAGTCCCAAAACTCTGCCATAAGCGCTGAACGCGTAAAAGTCTTTTTTGGGTATGATAGCATCTTAAATAAAATATCGAACTCTCTAACGGTAAGCGAAATTTCTTCGCCGTTTATGGTTGCCGTTCGCTCTTCTACGTTCATAGAAAAGTTGCCGATAGTTATTTCTTTTTCGGATTCAATTTTGGCACGCCTTAAAATCGCCTTTATGGTCATTAAAAGTATATCAATATCAAAAGGCTTGGTAACGTATTCGTCAATCCCGATATTATATCCTAGCATTTTAGAAGGCTTATCGTCTTTTGCCGTCATAAAAATAATAGGCGTGGTTTTATTCGACGCCCTAACGCTTTCGGCAAGTTCAAAGCCGTTCATCTTCGGCATCATTATATCGGTTAATAAAAGGTCGCACTTTTCTTCATCCATTTTTTCTAGCGCTTCTACTCCGTTATAGCACGAAACAACTTCGTACCCTGCGTTCCTTAGGCTGTTAGAAACAACCCTGTTTAAGTCGGCGTCGTCTTCTACTACGAATATTCTAACCATACTGCTCTCCTTTTTTACGATATTTTATCTCTTTCATTATAACAAATTGTTTTTAAAATGTTAACGTTTTGTAAAAGTTTAAGTATTTTCATATAAATTCCGCCTAAAAAACAAAAAACTTGGGGCTAACCGAGTCTATACAAAGAATTCGGCAAACTCCAAGTTTTCTTTCTTTCGTTTTTTGATTGTTGATTATTCTTTTTCAGAAAAGTCGTCGCATTGAGTACAAGAACCACCACAGCCACAGGTCACTTTAATGCTATCTAGGTTGCAGTAAGCACCTTCGTTGTTGTGTCTACAATTTCTCACGTCGCATTTGATACAATTACATTTACAATTATTTTGCATAATATTATCTCCTTAAAGATATTATTAGCAAAAATCGAAAAATTATTCTGCCTTTAAGGTTTTTATAAACTCTAAAACCTTTTCTTTAAGCGAATTTTCGTCTTTATCGTTTACGATAACGCTATACTCCGACAAATCAAGTTCTTCGTGGTTAACTTGAAAGCCCATACGCTCTAAAACTTGCTCCCTTGATAGATTAGAGCGCGACATTACCGAATTTATCCTTTGCTCTTTATCTCTTAAAACAACTAAAACTTTGTCAAAAGCGTTTTGGTAGCCTTTTTCGAACAATAACGGAACTTCTATAAACACCAAGCCGTTTAACTTTTTAGCCGATTTTACCGCCTTTTTAAAGATTAGTTCGGTTAGATAATCGGTTAAAATTTGATGGCTTGTTTTATCCGAAAACACTTTTTGAGCAATTTTAGATTTATCAACGCGCAAAAAAACCTTGCCTTTAACGGCTGATGGAAAATTCTTTTTTATAAACCTTTTTACTTTTGCCCTTTTATAGAGTGCTTTTGTTATTTCATCGCAATTTATTACGGGATAACCCATACTAGAAATCGCTGAAATAACCGTGGTTTTACCACTACCTATCCCACCCGTTATGGCAATTAGTGTGTTTTTTCTCATTTTGCGTTAAACCAAGTTATTCCTATGCCCGTTTCTACGGTGAGTTTTACGGGCAAAGATACTGCTCCTTCCATTTCTTCGATTAGTATTTTTTCTACTATTTCTTCTTCGCCGTGCGCCGTATCTACTATAAGTTCGTCGTGCACTTGAAGAATAAGTTTAGATTTTAACCCTTCTTCTTTTAAGCGTTTATAAACGCCAAGCATTGCAATTTTTATAATGTCGGCAGACGAGCCTTGAAGTGGCATATTCATCGCCGCCCTTTCGCCAAATTGCCTTAAAGAATAGTTCGGTGAATTGATTTCTCTAATATATCTTTTTCTATTAAGAAAAGTTTTAGCATACCCGTTTTGCCTAGCAAACTCTACGTTTTCTTCCATATACTTTTTAACGCGTGGGTATTCTTTAAAATATTCGTCAATATAGCCTTTTGCTTCTATCGGCTTAATTTTTAGATTTTTTGCTAAGCCGTATTCGCTTATGCCATAAATAATGCCAAAGTTAACCGCCTTAGCAGATGAACGCATTTTATCGGTCACTTCGCTCTCTTTAACCTTAAACACCTTAGATGCCGTTGCTCTATGGATATCTATGCCCTTTTCGTATGCTTCGATAAGCCCCGTTTCGCCCGAAAAAGATGCCAAAAGCCTAAGTTCTATTTGCGAATAGTCGGCGCTAATTAAAACGCCGTTTTCTTCTCTTGGAACAAAAAATTTTCTAATTTCTTTGCCGAACTCATCTCTAACCGGTATGTTTTGTAGGTTTGGTTCTTTGCTAGAAAGCCTACCCGTTGCCGTTACGGTTTGATTGAACCTAGTTTTAATTAGCCCCGTGTTTTTATCGATTAGTGGCTTAAAGCCTTCTACGTAGGTAGATTGTAATTTTTGAATTTTACGATACTCTAAAATAAGCGGTATTACGGGGTGAGCATCTTCTAGGTTTTCTAAAACTTCGGCAGAAGTAGAAAAGCCACTCTTGGTCTTTTTGCCCTTGCCTATTTTAAGTTTGTTAAAAAGCACTTCGCCTAGTTGTTTTGGAGAGTTTACGTTAAGCGTTTCTTCTTCGCATAAAACTCTAATTTCGTTTTCTAGCGCCAAAAGTTTTTCTTTTAGTACCATAGAAATTTCGTTAAGCGCGTTATAATCCACCTTAAAACCCACGTTTTCCATATCGAATAGCACTTCTACTAGCGGTAATTCCACTTCGTAGTATAATTTTTTGCTTTCTTCGTCTTCTAGGTTTTCGATTAACTTGCTGTATATTTTATATATTGAATAGGCGGGCGATAAAAGTTCGTAGCCGTATTCTTGTATTGTTTCAGTCACGCTTGGCGCACCCGTGGTGAACGCGAATAGATATTTTAAGATGCTTACGTCTTGACAAGGCGAAGAAAGTGGCGTGCCAAAAATTTCGGCAGTTTTGCGCATTAGTTCTTTTTTGTCGTAAACTATTAGCGTTTTTTCGCCGTATAAAATGCCTTTTAACGCACCAAAAATTTCGGATAGCATAAATCCGTCTGATAAAAGGTTTTCTTTTACGGCTATTTGATGCTCTACTTCGCCATCAAAAATGCAAACTTTATCATCTAGCGCAATTAGCGTTAGGCTTTCTTTGTTAGAAAAATCTAGGCTAGATAAGTCTTCTACTTTAACCACTTTTACGCTAGGGGTTTCTTCTTTCGTGTCGCCATTACTTTCGCTAGGCGTTTCGGTCAAATCAAAAAGGTCTAATTTAGAATATAAAGACTTAAATTCTAGTTCGATAAACTTATCTCTAACCGCTTTTGGATACGTGGTTGGCGCAAGCATATTTTTAACGTTTATATCTACGTCGCAGTCCGTTTTTATGGTTGCAAGCATTTTAGAAGTAAACGCCATCTCTCGCCCGAGTTCTAATTTTTCTTTGAGTTTTCCCTTTTCGCTTTCTATATTTTCGTAAACTTTTTCTAGCGAGCCGTATTTTTGAACGAGCGCAAGCGCAGTTTTTTCGCCAATGCCCGAAACACCGGGGATATTATCCGAACTATCGCCCATAAGCGATTTTAGGTCTATAATTTGTATGGGGTTTATACCCGTTTTTTCTTTAAAGTTCGTTTCGTTATATTCGTCTATATCCGTAATTCCACGGCGAGTAAAACAAACCGTGGTTTCGTGGTCAACAAGTTGAAAAGAGTCTTTGTCGCCCGTATAGATATAAGTCATTATATTAGTGTTTTTTGCGATAGTGCCGATAATATCATCGGCTTCGATACCTTCTTTTTCGATGCACTTAACACCCATAAGTTTAAGCACGTCTTTAAGAAGTGGGATTTGTGGTCTTAATTCTTCGGGCATAGGCTTTCTAGTGCCTTTATATTCCGAATACGCCTTGTGCCTAAAAGTTGGGGCTTTAAGGTCGAACGCCACGGCAATATAGTTTGGCTTTATATCGTTTTGAATTTTTATAAACATATTCATAAAACCATAAACGGCATTGGTAAAAACACCGTTTTTCGTGGATAAAACGGGCATTGCGTAAAACGCGCGATTTATTAAACTATTGCCGTCGATTAAAACTAATTTTTCCATAAAGCCACCAAATATACTTGATTTATATAAAGAATTGTGTTATTATTTTTAGGTAAAAAGCAATCGAATTGCCACTAAAATTATTGTACCTTATAATTTTACCAAAAATACGCGCTTTTTGCAAGTAAAATTTTATAATCGCCGCTGTGGTGAAACTGGCAGACGCGCTGGACTCAAAATCCAGTGGGCTAACCCCCGTGTCGGTTCGAGTCCGACCAGCGGCACCAAAAAAATAGATAGCCTTTTTGGGCTATCTTTTTTTTGTGTCAGTATGGGCGGACGAGAATTAGGAGCGAGCAACTTTAGTTGCGTGTTTGCCGTTAGGCAAAAAAACAGTCTAGTAGACTGTTTTGCGGGAGGCTCGAGAGAAGCGAGTCCGACCAGCGGCACCAAAAAAATAGATAGCCTTTTCGGGCTATCTTTTTTTTGTGTCAGTATGGGCGGACGAGAATTAGGAGAAAATTTGCTCGCAAATTTCCCGTAGGGTAAATAGTCCAGTGGACTATTTATCGGGAGGCTCGAGAGAAGCGAGTCCGACCAGCGGCACCAACGCCCCGACCAGCGGCACCAAAAAACAAGCGCTCTCGCTTGTTTTTTTGTCAAATTCGCAAGAAGTTGACTATAATGGCGCTTTGCACCTATAATTTTTATTTTATAGTTTAAGCGTATTTGAATTATAGTGCTTTCGCACATTATAGTTCGCTTCAATGAAATCAAGAAATTCGCCACCGAAAGTAGACACGTTGCAAGCAATTTGCAATGCATTTAACCTCACACTCGCACAGTTCTTTTTAGAAGATGAACAAATAGAAGTTTTAAGCGAACAAGAAAAAAGCCTTCTAGAGAATTTTAGAAAACTTTCCCCTAAAAAGCAAAAAGCGTTAATAGACTTGTTGTAAAAGTAAAAGCAGTCCGTATAATACGAACTGCTTTTTTATTGTAATTTAATGCAAATTGTGTTATAATTAAGAAAAACAATCTTGAAAAGAGATATTTATGGCAAAAACTTCTATTAGATTTTTTAATAACGTTGCCGTGCGTTCAGTGTGGGATGAAGACACTTCTAAATGGTGGCTTTGTGCTGTTGACATTATAGAAGCGCTTTCTTTGAGCACCGCTCCACGTAAGTATTGGAACACGTTAAAAAGTAGAAATTGTCAGTTGTCCTCAATTTGCAGACAACTGAAATTAACTGCAAAAGACGGCAAAAAATATATGACTGACGTTATAGACGATAATGGATTAAACACTCTTATCGCCCTTATTCCTGCAAAAAAATCTGATGCGTTTATAAATTGGATAAAAAATATGGGCACGTCTATTGACGAGCAAAGTAAGTTAAAGGCATACACCCTATTTGAAAATGGAATAATAAACGATATAGAAATTGGAACGATTACGGGTTTAAAGCAAATTCACGCATATATTTTCGGTGGTCTTTATGACTTTGCAGGGCAAATTAGAAAATTAAACATTAGTAAAGGTGGCTTTGTTTTTGCAAGCGTTGGCTATTTAGATGAAACGTTAAAGCAAATTGAAAAAATGCCTGAAAACAATTTAGAGAATATCGTAAAAAAATACGTTGAAATGAACGTTGCACACCCATTTATGGAAGGTAATGGCAGAACTACACGTATTTGGCTTGATATGATACTCAAAAAGAACTTATCTAAATGCGTTGATTGGAGTTTGATTGATAAAACCGCATATCTTGAAGCAATGAAACAAAGTGTTACCGATTATAGTGTAATATATCGCTTAATTGAAAATGCTTTAACGGATAAAATTGCTGATAGAGAAATATTTATGAAAGGTGTCGATTATTCTTATTACTACGAAGAAGAATAAAATTCGAACATCTTCCCGACCTTTCCGCCAACAAAATAAGACCATCTTTTGATGGTCTTTTTTTGTTGTATGAAGTTGTAGGGGCGAACCAAAGGTTCGGACGACATATGATGGGCATATTTGACGGGCAAAGTGTTGGTGCTTGGCACCAACGCCCCGACCAGCGTGTTTTTATCCATTACCAAAAAAACTTCCCGTTGCGTTACGGGAAGTTTTTATTTTAAACCTAAAATCTCGTCTGCTGAAACGTCTAATATCTCGCAGATATTTGCAAAAGTATCTAGCGACGGGAATTTATCAAGTCGCATATATTTGCTTACGGTAGACGGATTTATATTTAACTTTTCGGCAAGTTCTTTTTGCGAAATATTACCGTATTGTATCGCTTCTCTTAACCTTTTTTGTATTTCTTCTATCTTAATCATATTAAAATAATAGCACAATGTGCAATTTATACTTGACAAAAGGCACATTGTGCCTTTATAATGTGTTTATTAAAATATTTTTATACAGGAGAAAAGTTTATGTTTTGTAAAACTTGTGGAAATGAACTTGATAACCAAGCACTAATTTGCCCTAAATGTGGAGTGCCGACCGACAACTATAATAAAACGGCAACGACTAGCGCTCAAAGCACCACTACTAATATTGCCAAAATATTTTTAATAATATCTTGTGTTTTTAGTATTTTTTCTTTTTTTATCCCACTCGCTTGGTGCATACCGATGACTATTCACTACTATAAAACGATAAATAAAGGAGAAAAAGTTAGTTTAGGTTTTAAAATTTGCACTTTACTTTTTGTAAGCACCATATCAGGCATTTTAATGCTTTGCGAAAAGGAATAAGGAGAATATTATGTATTGTGTTAATTGTGGAAACGAACTAAACGATTTAGCGGTTATCTGCCCAAAATGCGGGCACGCCGTTAACGTAGGCAATAAAACCAAAAAACCTGTAAATACTGCAAAAGCCACTTTAATTCTTAACTACGTGTCTGTAGGTCTTTTATGCCTTGCATTAACCCTTTTGATATGTTCAATATTTTTCTGCTATATTTACACTGATGAACGTTTTAATTATAACACGTTATACGTTTATGCTTATTTTTGGCTAGATAGTGGTTTTACAATTACTAGCACAGTCTTCTCTTCCCTTGCCTTTATAAACTCTACTATTGGATTTGTTTTCGGGTTTAGAGAAGAAAACAAAGATAAAAAGTTTAGATGCAACGTATTATTTATAATATCAATATTTATGCTTTTTTCGGCAATAATGAGCAATTGCTATAATTTCTAGCACGCCAAAGAAACGTTATGAATAAAACCATTTAAAACAGAAAAAAGTTCGGAGATTTCCGAACTTTTTTCCTATTATACTGGGTGGTATAACTTGCCTATTTAACATATGGACCGTCTTAAATAGGCTATATCTGGAGTAAATGACGAGTCTTATTTATTAAAAAATTCTATGGTTTTTCTTAGAACTTCCATTTGTTTTTCTGCTCTTGCTGGGTCCCAATAGTTAGTTTTGAATTGTAGCATTCTTGGTTGCAAGTATTCAGCGTTAGGGCAAATGCCTTTTTCGTAGTTGTATCTGCCGGCTTCTTCGATAATTTTTTCTCTGCCTAAGAGTTTTCTTTCGGTAAACATAGGTTCTAAATAAGTTAGTTGCCAAGCAGCATATATGCCGTCGCCACCAAGTTCCATATATTTATCTCTAAACTCAAACCAAGTAATATCGTCGCGTTCTAACACTACGCTATAAGACCAATAAGAGTTGGTGTTATCTTCGAATTTCTTTTGTGGGCGTAGCCAAGCGCAATCTTTAATTACATCTTCGTACATTTTAGCAACTTCTACTCTGCGCGCGCAAAGTTCTTCTATTCTTTCAGTTTGACCAAGCGCTACTGCTGCACAAAGTTCGCTCATACGATAGTTCCAACCCATAGAAACGTGTCTAAAATACGTTGGAGATTGAATATCGGTTTTAAGGATTTTGCCACGCGTTACGCTAACGCCTGCATAACCTAAACTAGAAACGCGCCTTACTGCTTGTGCATAGTCTATATTGTTGGTGATAACCATACCGCCTTCGCCACTAGATAGGTGTTTTGAACTTTGGAAACTATAAGACGCCATGTCGCCAAGCGTACCAACTTTTCTACCTTTATATTCCGATAAAAAGCATTGCGCGTTGTCTTCGATAACAACAAGGTTGTGTTTTTTAGCAAGCGCCATAATAGGGTCCATATCAGGTGAAAGACCAAATAGCGCAACGGTGATTATTGCTTTGGTTTTTGGGGTGATACATTTTTCGATATTTTCAGCCGTAAGCACGAAACTTTCCATATCAACGTCTGCAAAAACAGGAATAGCGTTTGCGTGTAAAACTGCAAAGGTTGTTGCCGACATTGTTAGTGGTGGAACGATAACTTCGTCGCCATAACCAACGCCTGCTGCTTCTAGGCAAGCGTGCAACGTTGCCGTGCCGTTGCAAAACGAAATAGCGTATTTTGCATCGAATTTTTCGGCAAATAATTTTTCTAGTTTAGAACCCATACCACAGCCACTTGATGCTGAAAATTGAGAATCTACAACTTGGTTAACGTATTTTCTTTCTAGTTCTCCAACTCTAATAATTTTATCCATAATATTCTCCTTATATCTCTTATATCTAATTTCTTTTTATTTTGCCGTGTAGCCACCGTCTACTGCGATAACGCTACCCGTAATGAATTCCGACGCATCGCTTGCTAAGAACACGCATATACCTTTTATGTCTTCTTCGCCTGCCATGCGTTTTAAGAAAGTTTTGTCTTTATACTTTTCAACAAACCTTTCGTCTTGATTGTTAAAAAATCCGCCCAATATTAGCACGTTGCATCTTACGCCACTAGGGCCGTAATGACTTGCTAGGTATTTTGTTAGGTTAGTCATACCGCCTTTATGAAAGTAATAGTCTGGTGCAGAAGTTTTGCAGTTGTTGCCCCTATATAAATAATCGTCTGGGCCTAAAATACCCATATAAGAGCCGATGTTAATGATACTGCCGTTGCCTTGCTTTTCCATAATATCGCCAACTATTCTTGATAGTGCGAAAAGCCCCGTTGCATTTACTTGCATACTTATTGCAAAATTTTCGATATCATCATCATAACTTTGCATTTGGCGAAGAACTGAGTTGTTGATTAAAATATCAATCTTGCCTTCTTTTTCGATAATGCGCTTTACCATATCGCGACAACTTTCTTCATCGCCTTGGTCGTAGCAGTCAGCGTAAACGCTATAACCTAATTCTCGAAGTGATTTTGCATACGCTTCGTTTTTATCTAAACTTCTAGATGCCGTGTAAACGATTGCACCGGCTTCTGCCATAGCAAGAGTTATTTGCTTGCCGTATAGCCCGTGCCCACCCGTCACTAGCGCAACTTTGTTTTTTAGTGAAAATTTTTCCATTATATTTGCCATAATACTCCCTCGCTTTTGTCTTATTATTAAATGTGCGCTTTTGCCTTTTTTAATGCGCGACACTGGGTTTTTAGCAAGAATTATCTTGTTTGACCACTAAAACGCCTTGACAAACGCTACAAATTTAACTACAATGTATTTATATTTTAGAAAAACTAGGCAAAATAGTCAATAAATATTTTTGCCAATAACATTTAGCAAATGTCCGTTTTTTTAATAGGGAGTTATTATGAACACCTTTTCGGCTCAAATAGAAAACTACAACTTTACCGTGCTAGACGGCACGCTAGACAACCCTTCAAGCACTTGGAAGGTAAATGCGCACCTTCATAATTTTTACGAACTGCATTATATCCTTTCTGGCTCTGCTAAACTTTACGTTAACGGAAAAACTGCCGAAGTTAAAGAAAAAGAACTAATTTTTATCAATAAAAACAATCTTCACTACACCTTATCGCACAGTAAAGACTTAAAGTTTGCATCTTTTTCATTTGACGTTATAAAAAATAACGCGCAATCATCTTCACCATTAGATTACGTTAAAATTAAAAAATACTTGTTTAGTGCAAGTGATTTTTTGATAACGGCTAGCCCCGTTTACGAACACGTTTTTAACGAACTACTTGAAGAAAAAAACGCCGAACTAAAAAGCGCAAAAATTTATCAATCTACGCTAATGATATTTTTATCGTTTATCAACGCTTTGATAAGTTCTTCGCCCGTTCTTAAAGAAGATTTGCCAAAAGAAAGTTCGCAAAAGTATAAAGATGAAATTATTAAGATAGACAAGTATATTTCGGAGCGTTATATGGAAGATATTTCGATTAAGGAACTTGCCGAAAAGTTTTATTTAAGCGAAAGGCAAATGTCTAGAATTTTTAACGACCTTGTGGGCGAATCTTTCCATAAATGTTTGCTTCGCCAGCGTATGAACGTTGCCATAACGCATATAAAAGACGGCGACGTTCCACTTACCGAAATTCCGTTCGTTTGTGGGTTTAACTCTTATAGTGGGTTTTTTATTGCGTTTAAGAAGTATTTTGGCTATTCGCCAAACGAATATAAAGATATGCTAAAAAATTTAGAAGATAAATAGTAAATAAGTGCGCGACACTAATTCGTTTATTTATCCTTAATTTAAAAGCAGTTTTGTTATATTTTAGAGCAAGGTTTTGCCGTATAATTATAATAGAACGCTAAGGAGCAAAAATTATGTATAAAATCTTAAACGTCGGCGATATTACTAACCCTAAAACTCAACTAAGAGAAACTAGTGGTTCTAGGGTGGCTGTTCTTAAAGACGGCAGTTATATTGCCATTGTAAACACTAAAACTACTTCTAGTTCAAACGACTTTATCCCCGTTGTTTCTTACTCAAAAGACGGGCTTTCTTGGACTGAACCAAAGCCGTTGTTCCCAGAGTATATAGACAAAGTTTCGGTTTACGTTTCGGTTAGAAATACTGACGACGGAAGAATTAGTATTTGCGGTTGGTGCGCTGATATTGCTTACCCAGGCGAAGACTGGTGGAACGACGAACTTAGCGCAATGAAAGAAAACAAACTTTGCTACACCATAAGTGACGACGGATACGATATTCCACCACTGACCTTTTTAGACCTACCATTTTACGGCTCTGCTGAAATCCCCGGCGGTATGCACGTTGATAAAAACGGGGTTATGACCATAGTTTATTCGCCATACACCACAATAGAAAATAGAGAAAAAGCCGACACTAATTGCCTTGTTAAAATGGTTAGCCGTGATAACGGAAAAACTTGGCAATCTAATAAAATCGCAGTCGTTTCGGGTGAGTGTCTTTACGCTGAAACTTGGATAACCGAACTAGCAAGCGGTGCTAAATTCGTTTCTACTTGGCAAACGGCAAGCACTACTGCGCCAGACCAATGGCTATATTCAAAAGACGGAATTAATTTTACCGCCCCCACGCCTTATCCTTTTAAGGGACAATCTACTTCGCTTTTAGCACTTAAAGACGGTAGAGTTTTGGTGGCTTATAACCAAAGAAAAGAAAACCCCGTTGGCGTTTGGGTTGCCGTTTGTAAGCCTGATGAAAACGGACTTAATATGCTAGAAAACGCGCCCGTTTGGACGACTAGTTCGGGCAACACCAAAGGAAATACCGACAATAGTTTTAGTGGCTGGACTACTTTTTCGTTCGGCGAGCCACAAGTTATCGAAATGACCGACGGAACTTTTCTACTAATACTTTGGTACGCCGAAAACGGAATTAACGGCGCAAGATACGTTAGATTTAGCATTGAATAACAAGCAAAAATACAAAAAACACCGAGAGTTCGGTGTTTTTTTATTTTAGCCTTTTTATAGTTATACGATAACTTTACGTAGCCATTCTAAAGTGCAGTTTACCATATGTTTGCCGATTTCTTCGCTTGCTTCGGTTGCACTTTTTGCAAACCATTCGGTATTGCGACTGCAACGAGAAAGGTCTACAAGGTTAGGATAGGTGCCCATCATAAGGCTTGTTTCCCATTTACCAGCGTGGTCGAAACCACCGCACTTAATTTGCGCTTCTGCACCGATAAGTGGAATAACTTTAATGTATGAGAACGGGTCGTCACTACTGCCCATATCTTCGTAATAAGAAGCGTAGGCATCGCTACCCCACCAACCTTTGCCGAATTTTTCTTCCATATATTCCATAGTGACTTTTTTTGCTGCTTTGTGGCAAGCAATAGTCATAGGCATTAGGCCCGCGCCTTCGGTTTGGTGATGCGCAACAAGGTATATGTTTTTGTGCCCTGCGCTTATCATTGATTTAAGAATATAGTATAAATAGTTTACGTAAGCATCTTCGTCCACGTGGAAGTGGCTTGGCTTTGGTTCGCAAACGGCGTATGATGCAACACCATACCAAAGTGGTGGGCATACAACGATTTCTTTTTCTTTTTCTAGTTCTTTTAGACAACCCGTGATAACTAACGTGTCAGTTCCACAAGAAGCGTGTTTAGCGTGGTATTCCAAAGTGCCTATGGGGATAATAAACGGAACTTTACGGTCTACCGCGTCTTTTATTTCATCGTATAACATTTCGAGCATTTGCATGGTTTTTTCTCCTAATTCTTTTTTAATATTTATAATTATATGCCAAACAACCTTAAAAGTCAAGGCAATCGGGCGATAAAATTAATGGATTAACTGTTTATATCACGTACAGGACAAAATAAAACGAAATAGAGATTACACTTTAAATTTTCTCGTTTTTCTTGTTGACAATTCAACAAGTATTTGCTATAATACTACTTGTTGAAAATTCAACAAGTAGGTGTGGTATGTACGATAGGTTTAAAAATTTTACCGTTATGGTTATGAATATAAATAGG
>JAZLCK010000028.1:0-13769 GCA_045614165.1 Christensenellaceae bacterium
ATTGCCATCAATTTTCAAAGATTCTGCGCTTTTAGATAGATTCCACGGCTTTATCGAAGGCTGGGAAAATCCACGTATGCGCGAAGAAATGAAGATGAAAGGCGCATCACTAAACAGCGAATACTTCTCTGAAATTATGCACCAACTTCGTTCTGACATAACGTACGGCGCACTTGTTGATTCACTTCTTAAAATCGAAAGTTTTGCCGATACAAGAGACGTTTCAGCAATCAAAAGACTATCAACTGCATACGTTAAATTGTTGTTCCCGCATTGGCAATCTAAAAAAGACGTTAATATCGATGAGTTTGAAGAATATTGCTTAAAACCAGCACTTAAAATGCGTGGCGTTATAAGAAAACAACTCCACATTTTAGATAGCGAATATAAAGCAACCGAAGTTTTAGGTATCAGCGTTGTAAGACCTGATAATCCAACTGCACCTGATAATAAACCAGGTGGCCCAGCGGACTCGAACGTAGATGCCTTAGAAACCGAAACTTCTACTGAAACTCCAACCGAAACCAAGGTGGCTGAAACACTATAAAACATAATTAAAACGCCGAAAAATCGGCGTTTTTTGTTTTTTGGGTGGAAGATAACGGGTAACGATTGTGTCTTGTAAAAAAAATTATACAATATATTGTGTTTTTTTAAAATTGCACTTGCAATTTCTTTAAAGGCGTGTTATAATACGAAAGATGGAATAAAGGAGATGGATTATATGTTTAGCCAAGCAGGAGCAAACAATTCAATTCTTTCTTGTTTTATCGTTTTAAAATCGTAAATTTTAAAACTCTTGATTAAGAGTTTTTTTATTAAATTTATGGAGGGTTATACAAATGAGTAACTTAATTTACGGTGTTAAAGACAAACCGGGTTTTGCAAAAACTATCGTGTTTGCTTTACAACAAGTGCTTGCAATTTTAGCAGCAACAATCGTAGTACCTGTTATTATCAACACAAACGAAGGTTTGAATAACGCAGGTATCTATGCTAACATGAGCCAATCAGCAGCATTATTTGGCGCTGGTGTGGGAACGCTAGTATATCTATTGTTTACTAGATTCAAAAGTCCTGTTTTCCTTGGTTCATCTTTTGCATTTATCGGTTCAATGGTTGTAGCGTTTGCTAGCGCTGCTGCTAACATCCTACTTGGATACGTTGGTATCATTATCGGTGCAATTTTTGCAGGTCTAGTATACGTTATCATTTCTATTGCAGTTAAATTTGCTGGAACGAAATGGATTGACAAAATTATGCCTGCGGCAGTTATAGGACCTACCGTTGCTGTTATCGGTTTATCACTATCAGGCAACGCTGTTGGCGATATTTCTAAGGGTTTAGATGGAAACTTCTCTTGGCTTGCATTACTTTGTGGTTTAATCACATTAGCAACCATCGTTGTTTGCTCTGTATACGGCAAGAAAATGCTTAAAATGATTCCTTTCATTATCGGTATTTTAGCAGGTTATGCTGTTGCATCAATCTTCACCGTTATCGGTATTTTAACCGAAAACACCTCGCTAATCATTATCGATTTTAGCAAATTCGCTAATATGGCATGGCTTCCTGAATTCTCATTTGTAAAAGCATTTGGCGGAGTTAAAGATATTACCGGTGCTTATATTGCAGGTATCGCTGTTGCTTATATTCCTGTTGCGTTCGTAGTATTTGCTGAACACCTTGCAGACCACAAGAACATTTCTTCAATCATCGGTTCTGACCTTACGAAAGACCCAGGTCTTCACAGAACTTTACTTGGTGACGGCGTTGGTTCTATGGTAGGTGCATTCTTTGGTGGTTGTCCTAACACTACTTACGGCGAATCAGTAGGTTGCGTTGCAATCTCTCGTAACGGTTCTGTTGTGACTATCTTTACCGCAGCAATTATGTGTATCGTTGCAGCGTTTATCGCTCCATTCGTAACACTTCTTGCAACTATCCCATCTTGCGTAATGGGTGGTGTATGCTTTACTCTTTACGGCTTTATCGCAGTATCTGGTTTAAAAATGATTCAAAAAGTAGACCTTAACGAAAGCAACAACCTATTCACCGTATCAGTTATTTTAATCGCTGGTGTTGGTGGTATGGCACTTTCAATCGGCAAAGTTTCTTTAACTGCTGTTGCTACTGCACTTATCCTTGGTATTTTAGTAAATATTCTAGGCAACATTAAAGCAAAAAAATGTAAATGTGCTTGCAAATGCGAAGAAGTAGTTGAAGAAGTTGCTTCTACCGAAGATAAATAAAAAATAAACGAATAAATTTTGTAGTCTTGCCACATTTTTGGCAAGACTACTATTTAATGGTGATAAAATGAAAGAATATAATAACGTACACGTTTTAGACCACCCACTTATTAGACATAAAGTTGCTATCATCAGAAACAAAGAAACTGACACTAAAAATTTCCGTGAACTTATCGGCGAAATTGCAACTTTAATGGCTTACGAAAGTTTTAAAGACGTTCCTACCCAAGAAATAATGGTAGAAACGCCATTAGAAACCGTTAAACAAATCGTTGTTAAAGAAAATTCAATAGCAATCGTTCCTATTCTTCGTGCAGGGCTTGGTATGGTTGAAGGTATACTTAAATTATTTCCAGCAGCAAAAATAGGGCATATCGGTATGTATCGTGACGAAGAAACCTTAGAACCACACGAATATTACTGCAAATTGCCTTCTAATATAGAAGAAAAAGTTGTTATGGTTGTAGACCCAATGCTTGCAACAGGCGGTAGTGGTGTAGATGCTATTAAACTCTTAAAGAAAAGGGGTTGCAAAAAAATTAAATTTATGGCAATAATTGCTGCACCAGAAGGCGTTAAAAAACTTGCAGAAGAACACCCAGACGTTGAGATTTTCGTTTCTACCTTAGATAGATGTCTTAACGAAAACGGTTATATTCTTCCTGGTTTAGGTGATGCTGGGGATAGAATTTTTGGTACGAAATAACGAATAAATTTAACCTAAGAATATAAAAAAATTTCAGCAAAATTTTTGTTGAAATTTTTTTATTTATTTTTCAAAAAAGTATTGACATTATTTTCTAATGTGTTATACTATGTGCAAATAAATGATTAGGGTTTTTATAAGCGCATTTGTTATGAAAATTTTTTCGTTAAGTTTTAACCAAAAACCTAAGGTCAAACACGGTGCATTTTTACAATTTGTCGCCTATTCGTTTATATTATCTAAAATAAAATAACTTGATAAGTCATAGTTTTAACTATGGCTTGTTTGCTTTTTGGAAAAAATTTTTGTAAATTAAATCTTTTTTAGGAGTTTATTATGAAAAGAAAAGAGATTAGTTTAACCGATGGCATCCCGTTACTGAAAATATTAATTTTTTGTAGCCCACTTTTTGCAGTATCTCTTTTAGGTCTTGTTCAAGCACCTATTATGCAGTCTTTTTATTCTGCTAGTTCGATAGGCACTTATGCATTTTCTATTCCTGCAATGTTCGTTTCGTTTTGGAATGTTTACCAATCGTTTACGTCTGGTTTTAATATATATTCTGGCGTTAAGGTTGCTTCGTATAGGGCAAGTAATAATAAAGAGTTAGAAAAGAAATATTTTATAAACTCTTTCTATCTAACCCTAATGGTTAAAGCAGTAATTAGCACGCTTGCAATATTATTCTATAAACCCCTTTTTGCGATTTTATCAATACCAAACGAACTATACGATATCGTATTTTTATATTTTATTTTACATATTTTTGCAAATCTGCTTGTTAACGTTTGCGCGGTAGTTGCAGATTTATATTACGGGCTAGGCAGTGTTAAAAATATTTTTATTTTAAGATGTGTAAGTCCGTTTATAACGGTATTATCTGGCGTTGTATTTTTTAAATTGTTTGATTTAGGTATGTGGGGGCTTTGCTTTGTAGGCGTTCCTGCGTCTATAATATGCCTTTTAGTATATTTAATTTTAATCCTTAAAAACCCAGATTCTCATTACGAAAAAAAGGATTTTAGATTAGACTTTAAGGTTATGAAAGAAATTCTTGGCGGTAGTATGATTTATACCGTTAGGCAATTTATAATAACCATAACCGCTATGATTTGCCAAGTTAAAGTAAACGCTAGTTTAGATAAAACTGCACTTACCGCTATGGGCATTTCGATACCATTGGCTGGTTTTTTTCAAGGTTTTGGTTCTGGTTCTAGGCTTTTCGTTACCAAAAATTATGCAATTAAAAATTATAAATACCTTAAAAAAGGTATGAATCAAACTATATTTTTCCTAACAGCGTTGGCGCTAGTTTGTATGTCAATTTACATTTTATTGGGTAACTCTTATATGTCTTCAATAGGATTAACGGGGCAAGAAAAGTCTATGGCTGTTTATTACTGGCGAACTTATGCATTTTTCCATTTCCCAGCACTTATCGTGTTATGTTCTATAAGGTTTATGTTTGAAGGCGCAGGCTTTAAAACGCTAGCGTTTATAACGGGCTTTTTTGAGTCGATAGGGTATTTACTTAACGCCTTTGTATTTATACCTTGTTTTGGCGACGTTTTTGCAATGAACTACAACGGCGTTTCATACACGGTTGGCGCGTTAATATGTTTAGTTATTTATTTTGTTAAACGCAAACAAATTTACCACGAAAAAGAAAAAATTAGATTAAAATAAAGGGATATATTATGAAATATATAATTGACCACGATTTTCATATACATTCATATCTTTCGCTTTGCTCAGACGACAAAGGGCAAACCCCACAAGCAATACTAGAATATGCAAAAAAGAACGGCTTTAAAAAGATTTGTTTAACCGACCACTTATGGGATGATAAAATCCCCGGTGCATCTGGTTGGTATGCTCCACAAAATCTTGAACATATTAAAAAATCGCTTCCGCTCCCACAAGCAGAAGGCATTAAATTCTATTTTGGTGCCGAAACTGAAATGGACAAGTTTATGACGCTAGGTTGCGCGAAGGAAACCATTGATGCGCTAGACTTTTTGATAATTCCTATAACGCATTTGTTCATAAAGGGCTTTACTTATTTTGAAGAAGACAACACGTTAGAGCGTAAAATTGCGTTATGGGGCGAACGTATGAACGCGCTTTTAGATAAAGACCTACCTTGGCATAAAATTGGGCTTGCGCATAGCACGTGTGCTTCATATTCAAAGTATTTAGACGTAGACCACGTTACGCTGTTTTCAATGATTAAAGACGAAGTTTATCAAAAAGCGTTTGCCCGCTGTGCCGAAAAAGGGTTAGGAGTAGAACTTAACTTTAATTCGTTTGATTATACTAAGGATGAATTCAACGCTATACTTCGCCCATATCGTATAGCAAAAGAATGTGGCTGTAAATTTTATTTTGGTAGCGATGCGCACCACCCAGAAGATTTAGAATCTAAAAAAGAAAACTTTGAAAATATAGCCTTAAATTTAGGGCTTACCGAAGATGATAAATTTCATTTTCCACTATAAAAGCATATAACTATAACAAAAAGCACACTATTTTTAAGATAGTGTGCTAATTTTTTTATCTAATTTAGTTAAATAGCGATACAATGGTTTTAATAACGATAGATTTTAGATAGTCGTAATTGATATATTCGTGCTTATCAAAAACATATTCGTGCGCAAACGATTGTAAAATGTTCATCGCAAGGTGAATTTTTTCGTTAGGGTTTATAATGCTTATATTTAAGTCGTTAAGTTTGCTTGCAATCTTGCTTGAAATGTTATCTTCAAAATCAATAAATTTTTTATTAACCACTTCGTCAGTAGAAGTTAAACTATTTAAGGCTTCGTGAATTTTAGCATTTCTTTTGTGCGTGATTAGCGTTGCCTCTAAAATTTCAGTAATAAGTTTTTCGTAGTCGATAGGCATTGAAATGTTATCAATTAAGTTAAAAATCGGCTCAAAAACCTTAGTTAAATAAATATCTAAAACACACAACAAGATATCGCGTTTATCAGTAAAATATCCGTAAACAATGCCCGTAGAAACACCTGCGCGCTTTGCGATTTCCGCCGTATTTGTGCCATAATATCCAACTTCGGAAAAAAGTTCGTATCCCGCCCTAATAATTTTATTCTTTTTTTCAATCGACCTTTTTTGTTTAGGTTCTCTAATTTCGTTTGCCATATTAATATAATACATCAAACGCCTAGTTTTGTCAATATAAAAAATTTTTCAAAAAAGTGAAAAAAGTTTCACATTTTTCTTGACAACTTTGAATATAAATGTTAATATATACACGTAAGAATATGAAATAAGTTTCACATTGCATACTATTTCAAAGGAGAAATAATGAAGAAATCACTAGATAAATTTAGGATTGGTGAAAGTGGCGTTGTTGTAGAAGTATCGGGAGAGAGAAGAATAAAAAGAAGACTTTACGATATGGGAATTACAAACGGCGCCGAAATTTTTTTAAGAAAGAAAGCCCCACTTGGCGACCCTATTGAAGTTACGGTAAGAAATTACGAACTAACTTTAAGGCTTAACGAAGCGCAACTTGTGTTAATGGAGGTAGAGCATGATTAAAGTAGCATTAGTAGGCAATCCTAATAGCGGTAAAACTACGTTGTTTAACGGCTTAACGGGCTCAACTGCACACGTAGGAAACTGGCCGGGCGTTACCGTTGATAAAAAAGAAGGTGTTTATAAAAAGGGAGAAAAACCAGTAGTTGTGGTTGATTTGCCGGGCATATATTCGTTATCCCCATACACCCAAGAAGAAGTTATCGCCAGAAATTATATTTTAGATGAAAAACCTGATTGCGTAATAAACATTATTGACACGACGAATTTAGAGCGTAACTTATATTTAACTACTCAAATAATGGAAATAGACGTTCCTATCGTTATTGCGCTAAATATGATGGACGAAATAGAAAAGCGTGGCGATAGTATAGACGTTAAAGAACTTGAAAAAAATATAGGACTTCCGGTAGTAAAAATTTCGGCGTTAAAAGGCACTGGGCTTGATAAATTGATGCAAGCAACGATAAAGGCGAGCAGTGAAAAGAGAAAAGCAAAAACCGTTTTAGAAGAATCGCCGTTAAAACATTTAGTAAACGATTTAACGATTGCGCTTTCTGGTCAAAACGTAGATAATCCAGTATTCCACGCAGTAAAACTTGCCGAACTTGACGATTTAGAAGTTTTAATGCATAAAGATACTGTTGAAATGGTTAATGCATTTAAGGCTTCAAACTTTACGGATAGTTTTAACGGGGATTTCGAAGCACTTGTTGCTGATGCAAGGTATAAGTACATAGAAAAACACTATTCGCCTTGTTTAACCAGAAAAAAACAAGAGAAATTCGTGGCGACCAAAAGCGATAAGATTGATAAGATACTTACGCATAAGATTTGGGGTATACCGATATTTTTAGCAATATTGTTTGCAATTTTCCACTTAACTTTTTCCGAAAACTTCTTGTTTTTAGGTCGTGCACTTGGCGAAGACTTTGTTGCACTAAAAGGAACTGCGTTTGAAGGGGTGTTTGGTGAAGGCGCAATCTTTTCGCCCGGTGTTATTTTTACAAATCTCTTATCATTACTAACTGATACTATATCTGGCGCGATATCTAGTTTGCTAAGTGGTGCAAGCCCTTGGGTTAGTGGGTTGATATGCGACGGTATACTCGGCGGAATTTTCGCCGTGCTTGGATTTTTGCCACAAATTTTGCTTTTATTTGCGTTGTTCTCTATACTAGAAGATAGTGGATATATGGCGAGAATTGCATTTATTCTAGATAGAATGCTAAGAAAATTTGGTTTATCTGGTCGAGCGTTCTTGCCGATGATTATGGGCTTTGGCTGTTCAGTTCCAGCGATTATAAACACAAGAACTCTTGCAGATGAAAAAGAAAAAATTGCAACTATTAGAGTAATACCATTTTTTAGTTGCATGGCAAAGTTGCCTATACTAACAGCCGTTGGTGGCGCAATAATCATTAAGGGCAATCTAACGAACGGCTATGCGGACGTTATAACTTACGGCATGTATCTATTAGGCGTGATAACCGCGTTAATTTCAGTAATAATAATGCGCAACACTACCCAAAAAGGCGCAACTCCGCCGTTTATAATGGAACTTCCTTCATACAGAAAACCGCAACTAAAAAGTTTAATGGTTCTATTATGGGAAAAAGCAAAACACTTTATTGAAAAAGCGTTTACCATTATACTTGCGTCTACTATACTAATTTGGGCGTTTAGTCATTTTAGTTTTAATTGGGAATTCTTATCGGAAGAAGAAATGAGCAGTAGTATTTTGGCTGGGCTTAGCGGTTTAATTCAACCTTTATTCACGCCACTTGGTTTTGGTAGTCAGTTATCAAGTTTTGGTTGGGTGTTTGCACTTGCAGCAATAACGGGCCTTATTGCAAAAGAAAACGTTGTAGCAACTATTGGCTCACTTGCAGTAGGACTTGGCTTTTTAGACGTTTCTGGATTATTTATATCAACTGGAATAACTATACCCGCACTACTTGCCTTTATCGCGTTTAACATGACAACTATTCCGTGTTTTGCAGCGGTATCGGCAACCAAAGCCGAACTTGCAAACATAAAGACTTTTAAGTTTACTATATTCTTTTGGCTACTTGCATCGTTTATAGTATCAAGTGCAATATATCTTATCGGCAGTTGGTGGTGGACTTCATTTATCTATGTTTTCGTGCTAGTAATGGCGTTTGTTATTATCGAAATTCGCAATAAAAAAAGGAAGTAAATTAAAATATGGGAGCATTAGAAATTATTGTAATAATAATGTGTGTGTTAATCGTTTTTGGTGTAATTGCTAAAAGCGTTATTGAAAAAAAGAAAGGAAAAAACGCTTGTGGTTGTTCTTGCGCGCATTGTAAATACGCTAATAAATGTTCTTCTAGCATCAATAATAAAAAATAAGGTATTTTTTATCTAAAAAGTAAAAAGACTAACTAAAAATAGTTGGTCTTTTTTTTGTTCATAAATCCAAAAAATTGTGCAATAGACTTGAAAAAATACACAATATATAGTAAAATATATATATAAAATAATATAATGGTGGAATAATGGCTAAAAATTCTTATAAGGCAGAAGACATTAAAATATTAGAAGGGCTAGAAGCGGTTAGAATGCGCCCAGGTATGTATATCGGTACGACAAGTGTTAAAGGCTTGCACCATATACTATGGGAAATCGTTGATAACGCTGTGGATGAAGCGGCTAACGGATATGCTAACCGAATAGAAGTTAAACTCTATAAAGACGGCTCTGCATCAGTAGAAGATAACGGTAGGGGTATTCCTATCGATACGCACTCAAAAGCAGGCGTATCAGGCGTTCAAGTTGTATTTACTAAACTCCACGCCGGTGGTAAGTTTGGCGACGATAATTATAGTTATTCGGGTGGTTTACACGGCGTTGGTGCATCAGTCACTAATGCACTTTCGGAGTGGCTACACGTTAAAGTTTTTAACAAAAACGTGTATGAAATGAAGTTTAGAAGTTTTATCGATAGCGCGACGGGTAAAGTTAAATGTGGCGTCCCAGAAGGCCCATTAGTTGATACCAAAGAAAAGACTAAAAAGCACGGCACCTACGTTAGATTTATGCCTGATAAAACGGTTTTTGAAACTATCGAATTTTCGACTGAAACTATCCTTAAACGTTTAAGAGAACTAGCATTTTTAAACAAGGGACTAGAAATAGATTTTTACGATGAAAGAACGGACTATCATCGCGTTTATAAATTTGATGGTGGTTTAATTGACTTTGCAAAATACATCAACGCTAGTAAAAAAATTCTTTACGAAGAACCACTTTATTTCTCTGCTGAAAAAGACGGGATATACGTTGAACTTGCTATTCAGCACCAAGATGCCTACGTAGAAAGTGTATTTTCATACGTTAACAACATACCAACTGCCGAAGGCGGTATGCACGAAACTGGATTTAGGTCTGGGCTTACGAAAACGCTTAACGACTACGCCAGAGAACGTAAACTATTAAAAGATAAAGAAGACAACCTTTTAGGCGATGACTTTAAGGAAGGGTTAACAGCAATTTTATCTATAAAGATGAAAAACGTTCAATTCGAAGGTCAAACCAAAACAAAACTTGGCAACCCCGAAGCGCGTACTATCGTAGATTCTGTGACGGTAAGAGAACTTGGCGACCTTGCGAAAAATAAAAAGATGCAAAAGGTTTTTGATATAATTATTCAAAAGGCTTTAAGTGCTGCAAAAGTTAGACTTGCTGCAAAAACTGCAAAAGAAATTGCAAGAGCATCAAAGGGCATAGAAAATCAAAATCTTGTTGGTAAACTTGCATCTTGTTCTGGTAGAAAAGCCGAGATTAACGAATTGTTTATCGTAGAAGGTGATTCGGCAGGCGGTAGTGCAAAACAAGCAAGAGTAAGGCAATATCAAGCAATTTTACCGCTTCGTGGTAAACCACTTAACGTAGAAAAGAAAAAACTAGACCAAATTCTACAAAACGAAGAAATTAGAACTATAATTTCGGCACTTGGCACGGGTATCGGTAGAGAATTTAATATCGAAAACCTAAAATACCATAAAGTAATAATTTTATCAGATGCCGACGTAGACGGGTATCACATTAGAATATTATTACTCACGTTCTTTTTTAGATATATGCCAACGCTTATAACCGAAGGGCACGTTTATATCGGTATGCCACCGCTTTATAAGATTTCTAAGGGCAACAACCATAACTACGCTTATAACGACAACGAACTAAACGCTCTAAAAGAAAAATATGGCAGGGGCTACGAAGTTCAACGCTATAAAGGTCTTGGCGAAATGGACGCATCGCAATTATGGGAAACCACACTAGACCCTGACCGCAGAAGTTTAATTAGGGTGACCATAGAAGATGCTGCTGAGGCGGATAGGCTTATCACAATCTTAATGGGCGATGAAGTTGCCGAACGTAAAAAATACATTTTTGAAAACTCTAATTTTAATAGAGAAGATTCGTTTGTAAAAATCAAAAAATTATAATTTTGTAAAATTAACGGTAATTAGATATGGAAAAAGATAAAGGCATAATTTTAAATTCCCTAGACGAAGTTTTTAGAAGTTCTATGATTTCTTACGCCGAAGACGTAATTTTAGATAGAGCGCTTCCTAGGGTAGAAGACGGATTAATGCCCGTTCAAAGAAGAATACTTTTCGCTATGTACGAAATGGGTTTGACACCAGATAAACCGCATAGAAAATGTGCTAAAATCGTCGGTGACGTTTTGGGTAGATTTCACCCACACGGCGATAGTTCGGTATATGGCGCGCTAGTTCACCTTGCGCAAGATTTTAATATGCGCAACCCACTTATCGACGGGCATGGCAACTTTGGCTCTATCGATGGCGATGGCGCTGCTGCTTATAGGTACACCGAAGCAAGACTTCAAACAATAGCATACGAATTATTAAGAGATATCGACAAAGACACCGTTGACTTTGGTCTTAACTTTGACGATACGCAAATGGAACCTAGGTGCTTGCCGGGTAGATTTCCTAACTTACTTGTAAACGGCGCAATGGGTATCGCAGTAGGGCTTGCGACTAACATACCACCACACAACCTTGGCGAAGTTATTAACGGAACCGTGGCGTATATCGATAACCCAAAAATTTCACTTGCGAATATGATGAAATATATTCCTGCGCCTGATTTTCCAACGGGTGGCTATATAATTGCAAGTGAAGAACTTACCGAAGCCTATAAAACGGGGCGTGGAAAGATTAAAATTAGGGCAAGAGTTTCAATAGAAAAAGAATCGGGCGATAAAAAAAGCATTGTTATTACTGAAATTCCTTATCAAGTTAACAAGGCTGAACTGCTTAAAAAGATTGCCGAACTCAAAGAAGAAAAGAAAGATTTACTTGCTGGTATTCACGACGTTGTTGATGAATCGGATAGAAATGGTATGCGTGCAGTTATCAAACTCAAAAAAGATGCCGATGCCGAAAAAATACTTAAATATCTATATAAATCTACTGCTCTTGAAACTTCTTTTGGTATCAATATGGTGGCTATTGCAAACGGCAAGCCTTGCCAAATGGGCTTACTTGAAATTATCGGCTACTACGTTAATTATCAAAGAGAAGTCGTTTTAAGAAGATGTAAGTTCGATTTAGAACGCGCAAAAGAAAGGGCGCATATTTTAGAAGGCTTAATTATCGCCGTTAAAAATATCGACGAAGTTATTAAAATCATTAAAAGTGCCGATAACACCCAAGATGCAAGGGCTAAATTAAGAGAAAGATTTTCTTTATCAGAAGTTCAAGCAAACGCTATACTTGATTTAAGACTTGCAAGGCTAACTAAACTTGAAGTGACTAAACTTCAAGACGAATTAAAAGAACTAAAACTTAAAATCAAAGAACTTACCGAAATCGTTTCTTCTAAGGCATTACAAATGCAACTTGTTAAAAAAGAATTGCTTGAAATTAAGAAGAAATACAAAGAAGATAGGCGTTCTATTATAGTTAACGGTGGCGAAGTTGAAAGTGGAAAAGACCTAGAAAAAGAACTTATGCCAATCGAAGACTATTATGCGGTGTTTACCTATGGTAAGGCGTTTAAGAAAGTGACTGAAAAGAACTTTAACTCTACGGATAGAAAGGTTAAAGATAACACAACGGGCAATGATAACGTTGCAATTTTTGCTAAAATCAAAACGGGGCAAACTTTACTTGCTTTTACAAACCTTGGTAATTGCTGTAAGATTAGTATAGATGCAGTTAGTGAGTGCAGATTACGCGATAAGGGTTATAAGTTTACCGAAATCGCTTCGGACGTTGCGCGAAACGAATATCCCGTTGCTTTCTTTGCTGTTTCTATGGATGAAAAAGATGAAAGAGCGTTAATATTCTTCACGAAAGACGGCTTGATAAAAAAGACGTTGATTTCGGAATACAATCTACAAAAGAACTACTATCAAGCAATTAAACTAAAAGATAAAGACGAACTAATCGGTGTAGAATACGATAAAAACGAAACGACCATTGCGTTTATTACTAAAAAAGGACAAGTGCTTAACGCTGTAAAAGACGATATTCCGCTTGTATTAAGAGTTTCTGGTGGCGTTAAAGGTATTGTGCTTAACAAAGGAGATGAATTAGTTTTTGCTTCGCAAGTAGATGACGAAGGTGAATTTGTAATCGTCACTGATGGTGGGTTCTATAAGCGTGTTGTCGTTGCCGAAATAGATACTCTTTCTAGAAATCGTAAAGGCGTAAAAATTTGCGAACTTGGTAAATCAAACGTTGTTTTCGCTGGAAACGTTAAAGATGCTTATGATATAGTGGTTATTGATAATTTTGGCGTAGCGTTTACCGTTAATACTGACGACCTAAGTATAGAAAGCAGAACGACCAAGGGTAAAACCTTAAAGAACGAAAACAAAAAGCGCTTGCCAGAAAAGGTGTTTAGATTACTATAAAACAAAAAATCACCATATAAACTATGGTGATTTTTTTGTGATAAAGAAAGCAAATTTTCTCCTAATTCAAGTCCTTGCTAAAATATAATAATTTATATACAAAAAAAAGATAGTTGTTTCTAACTATCTTTTTTGTGGTGCCGGAGGCCGGACTTGCTTCTCTCGAGCCTCCCGATAAATAGTCCACTGGACTATTTACCCTACGGGAAATTTGCAAGCAAATTTTCTCCTAATTCAAGTCCTTGCTAAAATATAATAATTTATATACAAAAAAAAGATAGTTGTTTCTAACTATCTTTTTTGTGGTGCCGGAGGCCGGACTTGAACCGGC
>JAZLCK010000029.1:0-8465 GCA_045614165.1 Christensenellaceae bacterium
TCCGTCATTCGTAGGTTCAAATCCTGCCACCCCTGCCAAAACAAAAAAGCAAGTTTATTTGCCCCATTAGCTCAGGCGGTAGAGCACGTGACTTTTAATCACGGTGTCCGGGGTTCGAGTCCCCGATGGAGCACCAAGCAAGCCAACTATTAAGTTGGCTTTCTTACAAACAAATTAATATTTAGTGTGCTTTTAGCTCAGTTGGTAGAGCAACTGACTCTTAATCAGTGGGTCCGGGGTTCGAGTCCCCGAAGGCGCACCAACAAAAAATCTTTATCCTTTTGGGTAGAGATTTTTTGTTTTATGCAGTCTGAGGGGACGAGAATATGGAGAAAATTGCTTGCAATTTCCCGTAGGGTAAACAGTGGACACCCACTGTTTATCGGGTAGGTCGCACAGGCGAGAGTCCCCGAATAAGTTTTAACGTCAAACGATGAGAATATTCTCATCGTTTTTTTCTTTTTAGAACCTAACGTTTTGATAGACTTTTTAATATTCGTGTGATATAATTGATTTATATAGGAGTTTATTATGGATGCTTTTATTCGTATGCTTATAAACGTTTTAATATTTATTGCGCTTGCAATACCTGGGTATATTTTAGTTAAGGCTAAAATGCTAAAATCTTCCGAAACAAACGTGTTATCTAGCATTTTAACACACGTTGGTATGCCCTTTTTAATAATTTCAAGCACGATTAGTATTACGTTTTCAAGCGATTTAATTACGCTTTTTTTAATCACCGTTGGCGCGTGTATTGTTCTTACGCTTTTAGTTTTTTTAATTGCTAAACTTTTTTCTAAAAATGAAAAAACGAAAAAAACGCGTTGCACGATGGAATTTGCTATGACCTTTTCTAACAACGGGTTTTTAGGCATTCCACTTGCTATGGCTGTGTTTGGCACGACAAGTTTAGTTCTTCCTATTATTATCGTGTATAACATTATAAACAACGTCTTGATTTTTTCGATAGGCGTGTTTAACATTTCAGGCGATAAAAATGCGATTAGCCTAAGAAAAGCGCTCCTTAACCCCGTTCTTATCGCGTTTATTATAGGAATAATTCTAAACCTTCTAAACGTGACTAGTTATGTGCCGGAAGTTGCTGATTATTCTGAACATCTTAAAAATTTGGTCACCCCACTTTCTATGTTGGTTTTAGGCATAAAACTTGCCGATATACCTATAAAAACCTTGCTTTTATCTAAGAAAAGTTATATCGTTTCGTTTGTAAAACTTGTAGTCACGCCCGTTTTTTGCGTTGCTGTTGCATTTTTACTAAAAGAAATTATTTCTTTGCCGATTGAATTTGTTTTAGCAACGTTTATTGCTTTTTCAATGCCGACTGCTGGGCTTGCGCCCACACTTGCCGATAAATATAACGGCGATACTGAGAACGCGGTTATCTTTACACTAGGCAACACCATACTTTCGATTATAACAATTCCGCTACTTTATTTTGCGCTAGTTTCGATTATATAGTAAATAATTAAAATTAAAACCGAAGTTTAACTTAAACTTCGGTTTTTTTGTTTTATTTTTCTTTTATATATTCACGGTAAAGCGATATAACTTCTTGCCTAAAACGTTCAGCAATTTCGTCTTTATTAAGTCCACTAGTTTTTAGTTCGTTAATAAAAAGTGGCTTGCCGATAACAAGTTTTTTGTGTTTTAAACTTAAATAAGTTGGGTAAACAGGCACGTCTTCCCCACGTTTTTTATAGTAGTATTCGCCAAGCATAACAAAGCCGTTAAAGAATTTTGGTGGTTCTACTAAATACCCGTTGTTGCTATCTTCGGGGTAAACCATAACGGCAGTATTAGAATCTAAAACTTCGGTGCTATAATTTAGCGTTTTAAAAAGCCTAGCGTCTGGAAAACTTGGTATAACCTTTATTCCACGATAGATATAGATTGAAAATAACGCTTCGAAAAGTGGTTTTATCGTAGCAGAGAACTTGCTTTTGCCAAGTTTTTGAATATATAAAACGTTTCTTAAATACTTGTATCTATCAACGTAGCCACCAAGCATTTGATACGCGCCCCACTCTACTAAAAACTTAGGCAAATACCTTTCGTATATCGCTGGGCCTTTTTTGCCTTCGTGATTGCCGACGAATATACATTTATCGGGGATTTCCGTGTTTAGATTGATTACTTCTACTTTTCTTGCGATTATGTTTGTTAATATTGGTCTAACAACCTTATAGATAGGCTGTTTCCTTTTAGGCGTTTTGAACCTAAATTTCTTTTTCACTCTCATTTTTTCCTTTGCTCCATAAATAAAAAGTGCTTTTATTTTAACATAAAAACACTTTTAAGTCAATAATATAAACGTTCTAGTCGTTAACAAGCGATTTTGCCCAAGTTTTACGCCTATATAGCACCCAACCAAAAACGCATTTAATAACTTCGGTTGCTTGGCATATTATAAACAAATGCATAATCGGTATTGCAGTAAAACGCGAAAGAATAAAGCAAATTGGTATTACAACCACCCACATAAACACGCTATCGAAAAGGAAAGTGATAAGCACCTTTCCGCCAGAACGCATTACAAAATAAATGGCGTGTGCGTAGGCAATGAACGGCATAGTTACGCCCAAAGATAACATCATATTGCGCGCAAGCAAACGTATACTATCAGACGTGTTGTATGCAAGTGGAAATACGAATGCAAGTGCAGAAAATACTAAGGCAATACCAGTTGTTACGACAACTGAAAATAATTTTAGTTTATCGGCATCCTCAATGGCTTCTTGTATTTTGTTAGCACCAAGTTTTGCGCCAACTAAAATTGCAGACGCTTGACCAAGTGCAAGATATGTCACGGCAAACACGTTGAACAACGTTGTAGAAATATTTTGTGCAGCCACTACTTCTAGCCCACGCGTAGAATAGCATTGGTTTCTAAGTATGGTTGCAATCGCCCAAAGAAGTTCGTTTGCAGCAAGCGGTAAACCCTTAACGATTATTTGTTTAACAAGACTTTTCGGAATTTTTATATTCTTAAATGCGCCTTTCATAAATGGGTATTTTTCTTTATTAAGGCTAGTTTTAAATATCAATATAAATAGTTCTATAAACCTTGAAATTACAGTTGCAAGAGCAGCCCCCTTGACCCCCATTGCCGGCATACCGATAAGTCCGAAAATAAACACGGCGTTAAGCACACAGTTTGTAATAACTGCCGTAATACTTGCTATCATTGGCGTTAGCGTATCCCCCGTTTCTCGCATAGTAGAAGCGTATGATTGATACATAGCAAACGGAATAAAACCAATTACCAACACCATCAAATAATCTATGCCGTATTCTAGGGTTAACGCTAAATCTCCACCTTCGCCTTCGTGCAAGAATAGGTTAATAAGTTGATTTTTAAATAGTATAAAACAAACTACGCCTAAAATGCCGGCAATTAAGTTCATAATAACTTTTAGCCTAAAAGTGTTTTTTACGCCTTCGAAGTCTCTTTTTCCAAAATACTGCGCTGTAAAAATTCCACCAGCAGACACGATACCAAAAACTAGTAGGTTAAAAATAAAAGTGAATTGGTTTACGATAGAAACTCCGCTCATTGCTTCGGTGGAAAGGCTACCAACCATAACGTTATCTACTAGCGCTACTAGGTTGGCGATTGCATTTTGTATCATTATAGGAAGAGCAACTGCAAGCACCGTTTTATAAAATTTTTTATCACCAATAAATCTTTTTTTAAAAGATTTTGCCATAGTTCCCACGAAAGTTTACCCCCAAAAAGTTATACCATTTATTATAGCATCTTTATTTTTTAATGCAACTAAAAACGACTCTTTTTTAGAAAATTTTTTACCCGTTTATAAAAAACAAAAAACACGCCGTTTTTATGGCGTGTTTTACTATTTTTTGGTTTTATAATATAATTTTAAGGTATCTTTCTAGCGCATTTTTATAGTCTGGCAACGGGGTAAAACCGTTTTCTTTTAGTTTAGTTTTATTAAGCCTAGAATTATAAGGGCGCTTTGCTTTTGACGCTTTATAGTCCTTTGTGCTAATTGGCAAAACATTAGTGCCGTAGCCAGCAATTTTAAAGATTTCTTTGGCAAAATCATACCAACTAATATACCCACCTTCGTTAGTGGCGTGATAATATCCGTATTTTTCGGTGTGCACCATATCAACAAGTAAGCGTGCTAAATCAAGCGTATAGGTTGGCGTGCCTATTTGGTCGTTTACAACGGTTATAGCATCTAACTTTTTGCCAAGGTTTAGCATAGTTTTTACAAAGTTATTATTGTTAACGCCAAAAACCCAAGCCGTTCTTACTATAAAGTATTTTTCTAAAATGCTAGAAACAGCCATTTCGCCTAAAAATTTGCTTTTGCCGTAAACGTTTAGCGGGCTAAAATTTTTATCGTCTTCTAGGTATGGCGTTTCGCCCGTGCCACTAAAAACGTAGTCGGTGCTAATATAAACCATTTTTGCACCCACCATTTTACACGCTTTTGCAATATATTCGGTGCCTTTATGGTTTACGCTAAAAACTTTGTCGTGGTTTTCCACGTCTTCTGCCCCGTCTACGTTAGTCCACGCTGAACAATGGATAACGGCATTTGGTTTAAGGCTATCTATAACGCCAAAAACGGCTTGTTCGTTAGTAATATCAAGTTTTATATATTCTATTTTAGAGTTTAGTTCCCTTAACGAATAAGGGCTTTCTTTATCTAAAATATCCGTGCCGATAGTGGTTATGCCCCTAGAAAGAAGTTCGCAAGCAACGTCGTAGCCAAGTCCACCACAAACACCTGTGACAAGAACTTTCATTTGTTATCTTCCTTCGTAGTTTTTTTGATAGTAGTCTTGATATTCGCCACTAATTATTTGTTGCCACCACTCACGATTTTCTAGATACCATTTTATAGTTTTTTCTAGCCCATCGATGAACTTTGTTTGTGGTAGCCAGCCAAGTTCGGTATGAATTTTAGTTGGGTTTATAGCGTAGCGAAGGTCGTGCCCCTTGCGGTCTTTTACAAAGGTTATTAGACTTTCGGGCTTATCTAGTTTTTTAAGGATAAGTTTAACTATATCTACGTTAGCCATTTCGTTATGGCCACCAACGTTATACACTTCGCCTACTTTACCCTTTCTTATAATAAGGTTTATTGCAGAGCAATGGTCTTCTACGTATAACCAGTCTCTAACGTTTTTGCCGTTGCCGTAAACGGGCAAACTTTTATCGTTTAACGCGTTTATTATCATTAGCGGAATTAACTTTTCTGGAAAGTGATAAGGCCCGTAGTTGTTAGAGCATCTGCTTATTGTCACGTTAAGTCCGTATGTCCTATGATACGCTAATGCTAGTAAATCGGCACTTGCCTTAGAACTTGAATAAGGCGAACTTGCACTAATTGGCGTTTGTTCGGTAAACAATAGGTCAGGTCTATCAAGTGGTAAATCGCCGTAAACTTCATCGGTAGAAACTTGGTGAAAACGCTTTACGCTAAATTTTAGGCAAGCATCCATTAAAACTTGCGTGCCTAAAACGTTGGTTTTTAAGAAGATTTCAGGGTTGTCTATTGAACGGTCAACGTGGCTTTCAGCAGCAAAGTTAACAACTATTTCAGGGCTTTCTTTACTGAATATTTGGTTTATAACTTCTCTATCGCAAATGTTTGCCTTATAAAAGGTAAACCTTGGATTTTTAAGTGCCAAAGATAGAGTGGACATATTGCCTGCATAGGTTAAGCAGTCAACACACACAACGTCGTCTTTTGTATTATTTAGTAGGTAATACACGAAATTAGAGCCTATAAATCCTGCTCCACCCGTCACTAAAATTTTCATAAAACTCCTAAAATTCTATCTTTTCTTCTTTTAATGGTTTATTGTTTTTATCTTTTTCGCTTAAAATAATCTCTTTAACGTTTGGCCATACGATACCTATATCTTGGTCGTTATAGGCTATACCACCTTGGTCGTCTGGATAATAAAAATCATCGCACTTATAAGAAAACTCGGCGTATTCGCTGGTGACGATAAAGCCGTGAGCAAAGCCACGCGGAATTAAAAGTTGCTTTTTGTTTTCTTCTGAAAGATAAACGCCAACCCATTTTCCGTAGGTTGAACTATTTTTTCTAAGGTCTACTGCAACGTCGAACACTTCGCCCTTAATAACTCTAACAAGTTTTGCTTGTGGGTGATTTTTTTGGAAGTGTAGCCCACGAAGAACGCCGTGTTTTGAACTAGACTGATTGTCTTGAACAAAAGTGTAGTTGAGCCCAGCCGTGATAAAATCGTTTTGGTTATAAGTTTCCATAAAATAGCCACGATTATCGCCATAGGAAGTTGGCGTTATAACGTAAACGCCATCTATATCTGTTTTTGTAAACTTAAAGTTGCCCATTTTAATATTTTATCCTTTCTTCTGCAACGTTTTTAAGGTGTTTGCCGTATGCAGAGTTTCCATATTTTCTAGAAGATGCTAAAAGGTCTTCTTTAGATATCCAGCCACTTATATATGCGATTTCTTCTGGTGCTGAAATTTGCACGCCTTGTCTTGCTTGAACCATTTGCACGAACTTAGATGCTTCTAAAAGACTATCAACCGTGCCCGTATCTAACCAAGTATATCCCCTGCCTAAAAGTTCTACGTCTAGCGTTTCACTTGCAAGATATTTTTCGTTAAGAGCCGTGATTTCTAGTTCGCCACGCTTTGATGGAGTGATGGTTTTTGCTTTTTTCGATACTCCTTTAGGGTAAAAATAGATGCCCGTGATAGCGTAGTTGCTTTTTGGATTTTTTGGTTTTTCTTTTATGCCGATAACTTTGCCGTTTTTGTTAAATTCTACAACGCCAAATCTTTCGGGGTCGTTTACGTAATATCCGAACACGGTTGCCCTATTGTTCTTTTCGGCGTTTTCTACGGCGCGTTTTAGGGTTTTTGATAAGCCGTTACCGTGGAAAATATTGTCGCCAAGTATCATTGCACAAGCATCGCCATCGATAAAATCTTCGCCGATGATAAACGCTTCGGATAGGCCGTTTGGTTTATCTTGCACGGCGTAAGAAAGATTAACACCATAAGAAGAACCATCGCCTAAAAGCGTTTTAAAATGGTCTTGTTCTTCTTTGGTTGTAATTATTAAAATATCTTTTATGCCCGCAAGCATTAAGGTCGATAGTGGATAATAAACCATTGGCTTATCGTAAATCGGTAATAATTGCTTTGAAACAACTGTTGTGCTTGGATATAACCTTGTTCCGGAACCTCCTGCTAAAACAATGCCTTTCATTTATTCTCCTTTTCTGATTTTTAAATAATCATCCAATGCTTCTTGCCAGTTTCTTGTTATTTTATTATTTTCCATAACGCTGTAATGTGGTCTTTTTGCTGGCCTTGGGAATTTATCCGTTGTACAGGGTTTTAAATTTACTTTTAAACCTTCTTTTTCAAAAATTGTTTTTGCAAAATTATACCAAGTTGTTTCTCCAGAGCCACAAACATGGTAAATTCCATAAGGTTTGTTCAAGAGTTTTAAAATTCCCTGAATAAGTTCTATTGTCCAAGTAGGACAACCCTTTTGGTCATCTACAACATTTAATTCATCATTTTTTGCAAGTTTTAACATGGTTTCAACAAAATTATTGCCGTGGATTCCATATAACCAGGAAGTTCTTGCTATAAAATGTTTTGTACAATGTTTTTGAACTTCTAGCTCTCCTTGATATTTTGTTAAACCATAATTATTAATTGGATTTGGCTTATCGGTTGGTAAATATGGTTCAGTTTTTTCTCCACCAAAAACATAATCCGTTGAAATATAAACCATTGTTGCATTAATGTTTTCTGAAGCAATTGCGACATTTTTTGCGCCTATTACATTTAATTTTGTAGCTGTTTCTAAGTCGTTTTCCGCTTTATCTACATTTGTGTATGCTGCGCAATGGATAATTAAATCGGGTCTTACTTTTGATATAACTTCGTTTGTTTGTTTTTCATCTGTTATATCCATTGTGTCGTAATCGGTTGGTACTACAAAGCAGCCAATTTCTTCCAAGTATGGGCATAAATCTTGCCCCAGCATTCCATTCGCACCAGTTACTAATACCTTCATTAAACAAGACTCGCTTTCTTGTTTTCTATGTTTTTAATCCAATCTTGGTTATTTAAATACCAATCAATTGTTAATTTAATACCTTCTTCGAAAGTTATTGATGGCTTCCAGCCTAATTCAGATGTAATTTTGTCGTTTGAAATCGCGTAACGACGATCGTGACCTAATCTATCTTCAACATATTTGATTGATGATTCATCTTTTCCCATAGCGTTTAAGATTAGATGAGTGATTTCAAGATTTGTTTTTTCATTATGTCCACCAATATTGTAAACTTCGCCAACTTTACCTTTGTGTAATACGACATCAATTGCCTCGCAATGATCATAAACATATAACCAATCGCGCACATTTAAACCATCTCCATAAACA
>JAZLCK010000030.1:0-32939 GCA_045614165.1 Christensenellaceae bacterium
GGTATAGTAATTCCAGGCGGTATGCCGGGGGCAGTAAATATTGCTAATTCTACCTATGCCGAAAGGGCGATAAAATCCCTTAATATGCAGGGTAAACTAATAGCGTCTATTTGTGCTTCGCCAGCCGTTGTATTAAAAAAATTCGACGTAATAAAGGGCCCTGCTACCTGTTATCCTGCCCCAGAATTTATAGAGGCTTTGGGCTTTGACTACACGGGAAAAGATGTAGAAATTTATAAAAACGTAATAACGGCAAACGGCCCAAAATCGGCAATGGAATTTTCCTTTGAAATTTGCAAATTTTACGGCGTTGCCCCAAAAATATAATATAATCTTAAATACCACCTATTGCTAGGTGGTATTTTTTGTAAAGATGGTAAAAATGGTTGAAAAATCACGCTTTATATGATATACTTGATAAGATAATATTTAAATAATATGCGAAGGTGTAATTATGAAAAGAACTGAACTCAAAAAAATATTCACTACCTCAAGCGAACTAGGTGGAAACAAGGTAACCGTTTGTGGTTGGGCAAAGACCATAAGGGATAGTAAGTCTTTCGGCTTTATCGAACTTAACGATGGTTCGTTTTTTAAGGGCTGTCAAGTAGTGTTTGCAAGAGAAAACGTTATTAACTACGATGAAATTGCAAAACAAAACGTAGGTGCTTGCCTTAAAGTGACGGGCAAATTCATCTTAACCCCAGAAAACAAACAACCGTTTGAAATTAGCGCACTAACGGTAGAAGTTTTAGGCGCATCAGTTCCAGAATATCCACTTCAAAAGAAAAGGCACACTCTTGAATATTTAAGAACTATGCCACATTTAAGACCTAGAACAAACGTGTTTAACGCCGTGTTTAGAATTCGTAGCCAAGCCGCATACGCTATACACGATTTCTTTAACAAAAGGGGCTTTGTTTACATTCACACACCAATTATCACGGGTAGCGACTGCGAAGGTGCAGGCGCAATGTTTCAAGTCACCACGCTAGACCTTGAAACACTTGCAAAAGACACCAAACCACTAGACTATAAAGAAGATTTCTTTTCTAAAAAGGCAAGTCTAACGGTTTCTGGACAATTAGACGTAGAAAATTTTGCAATGGCTTATGCAGACGTTTATACGTTTGGCCCAACTTTTAGGGCAGAACACTCTAACACCGTTCGTCACGCCGCAGAGTTTTGGATGATAGAGCCTGAAATGGCTTTTGCCGACCTATCTGATGATATGGACTGTGCAGAAGCAATGGTAAAACACATTATAAACTTCGTTATGGAAACTTGCCCTAACGAAATAGATTTCTTAAATAAATTCGTTGATAACGGCTTGATTGATAGATTAAATAACGTTGTTTCTAACGAATTTGTAAGACTTACTTACACCGAAGCAATCAGCATTTTAGAAAAAGTTAAAGATAGATTTGATGCTCCTGTTTACTGGGGCGTAGATTTACAAAGCGAACACGAAAGATACATCACCGAAGAAGTATTCAAAAAGCCCGTGTTCCTTACCGATTATCCAAAAGATATCAAAGCGTTCTATATGCGCCTTAACGACGATGGTAAAACCGTTGCCGCAAGCGACTTATTAGTTCCAGGTATCGGCGAACTTATCGGTGGCTCTCAAAGAGAAGAAAGGCTAGAACTACTTGAAAAACGTATGAAAGAGTGCGGTTTAAGCCCAGAAGATTATAAAGCATATCTAGACCTTCGTAGATACGGTGGCGTAATTCACTCTGGCTTTGGCCTTGGGTTTGAAAGAATGATAATGTATTTAACGGGTATTTCAAATATCCGTGACGTGTTGCCGTTCCCAAGAACCGTTGGCACGCTAGAAGGCTAAAATCATACTGATAAGGAAGAATATGAAAAAGATTTTAATTGACGCGTTTGGTGGCGATAATGCGCCTAAGGAAGTAATTTTAGGTACGCTTTCAGCGTTAGAAAAAGACAAAGACTTTATAGCCGTGTTGGTTGGCAAAAAAGCCGAAATTGAAAATATTTTAGCGGGGTATTCTTACGACAAATCACGCGTAGAAATACTTGACGCTGAAGAAGTTATCACTTGTGAAGAAGAACCAACGCTTGCTATTAGAAGAAAAACGAATAGTTCGATAGTCGTTGCACTTAAAGAACTCAAAGAAAACGAAAATGCAAAAGCCTTTGTTTCGGCGGGCTCTACGGGGGCTGTGCTTGTTGGCGCAACTTTAAGGCTAGGAAGAATAAAAGGCGTTAATCGCCCAGCACTTTGCCCAGTTATTCCAACCGTTAACGGCGGAAAAGTTCTTTTAATGGATTCGGGTGCAAATGCCGATTGTAAGCATATAAACCTTTGCCAATTCGCTTTAATGGGCACGGTTTACGCTAACGCACTTGGCATCGAAAACCCAAAGGTAGGTTTGCTATCTAACGGCACGGAAGATGAAAAAGGTTGCACCTTTTCAAAAGAAGTGTTCGCACTCCTTAAAGAAATGAAAGGCATAAACTTTATAGGCAACGTAGAAGGAAGGGATATTTTATACGGCGTGTGTGATATAGTTGTCACCGATGGTTTTTCGGGCAACATAGCACTTAAAGCAATGGAAGGCGCGATAAGCGTTATATTCAAAAGCCTTAAAGAAGAAATTTCCAAATCGCTTACGTCTAAAATCGGCGCGTTGCTACTAAAAAAGGCGTTTAAGAACTTAAAGAAAAAACTTGACTACAATAATCAAGGTGGCGCAATGTTTTTAGGTACTATAAAGCCTGTTATAAAAGCACACGGCTCATCTAAAAGCACGGCAATTTGCGCTAGCATATTACAGGCTTGCTCTTTATCGGATTTTGATTTAAGCCAAAAAATCACCGAAAAAATAGAAGAAGCAGGCGAAATTATTAAGGAACTATGATTTTTGAAATAAACGAAATCGAAAAAGCGATAGGATATTCTTTTAAGGATAAAATGCTACTTCGAAAATGTTTTACCCACGCGTCTTATGCACACGAATATGGTGGGGAAGACAACGAAAAATTAGAATTTTTCGGCGATGCAATAATGGATTTTATCGTGACTGAATATTTAGTAAAACATAAGTTTGGCGACGAAGGGGATTTAACTAAACTTCGTTCGCAAATCGTGTCTAAAAATCCATTGCTTTATTCGGTTAAAAAAATGGGGCTAGAAAAATACCTATTGCTTGGTAAAGGCGTAAAAAACGCTAGTTATGATGAAAAGTTATTTTCTAGCGTATACGAAGCAGTTGTTGCCGGCATTTATCAAGACGGTGGGTTAGAAAAAGCAAAAAAATTCGTAATAGATACTATAATTGCCGATTTTAACAAGCGCGCAGAGTTCGATGCGAAAGATAAAATCAACGGCGAAAGCAAAAGTAGATTGCAAGAATACGTTCAAAAGCGTAAAATAGGCAGTATTTCTTACGAAACGTTATCCGTTCTAGGCCCTGCGCATATGCCTGAATTTAAGATGGCTGTACTACTTAACGGAAAAAAATTAGCAGAAGGCAAAGGTGGTTCTAAAAAAGAAGCCGAAGCCAAAGCCGCCGAAAAGGCGTATAAATTATTAAAGAAACAGGAAGGTAATAAAAGTTGAATTTCGAAAAAGTTGAACTTTACGGCTTTAAATCTTTCGCAGATAAAGCAGAAATTAAATTTGATAACGGCATAACGGCAATAGTTGGTCCTAACGGCTGTGGTAAAAGTAACGTAGCCGACGCTATACGTTGGGTTCTTGGCGAACAATCGGCAAAAACCTTGCGTGGACAAAGTATGCAAGACGTTATTTTTAGTGGAACGCAAAATAGAAAATCGCTTTCTTATTGCGAAGTTTCGCTATACTTTAACAACTCCGAAAAAATGTTTTCTCTTGACTATAACGAAGTTATAATTACTAGAAAACTTTATCGTAGTGGCGAAAGTGAATACTTTATAAACAAGCAACCTGCAAGGCTAAAAGATATAGTAGACCTACTTCACGAATGTGGTATCGGTAAAGAAGGCTATACTATTATCGGGCAAGGTAAAGTAGAAGAAATTATGTCGGCAAAACCCGAAGTTAGAAGGCTTATTTTTGAAGAAGCAACGGGTATTGCTAAATTTAAGACTAGAAAGAACGAATCTGAAAGAAAATTAGAAAGAACGCGTGAAAATCTCATTAGATATTGCGATATTTTGGCTGAAATCGAAAACCAATTAGGCCCACTAGAAAAACAAGCCGAAAAAGCAAGAGAGTTCAATAGACTATCAGAAGAACTTAAACTCCACGAACTCAATACATACATTTGCAAGGTAGACGGCGTTGGCAAAGCAAAAGAGAGAATTACACTAAAAATTAAAGGTATAGAAGAAGAATTAGCGCTTAGAAATGGCGAACTAAATAAAATTCAAACCGAACACGACAAGGTGTTCTCTGATATAAATTTAGCCGATGAAAGACTTAAAAAACTCAACGAAGAACTAACTGAAAAACGCGTTGGCATAGAAAAATCTTCGGGTGCTAAAAGACTATACGAAGAGAAAATTTCTTTCCTTTTAGGTCAAATTGAAAGGCAAAACAAAGAAATCGAAGACAATTTGTCTTTAATTAAAAATTCTCAATCTAACATTAAATTAAACAAGCAAGAAATAGAGAAAAACAACCAAGAAATCAAAGATTTGGTTAAAAAATCCAAGGAACTTTCGGACAGGATTTTCTCTCTTTCTGGCAAGATTTTACTTGGCGAAGAACTTGCTGATAAGAATAGAAGAAAGGTTATCGAATCTATCGAATCGCTTTCTGATATCAAACTAAATAAAGGCGCGCTTTCAATCGAAAAAGACAACCTTACCGAAAAACTTAACGAATTTTCTGCAAGACTTGATGCACTTTCGTTTAAGCGCGAAGAACAATTTAATATAAAAGAAAAACTAGACGGCATTATTACCGAACTAGATAGAACTATCTACGAACATAAAAACCATATCTCAAATAAAGAAGACGAAGTGAGAGCGCTTAACGAAGAAGTTGCAGGCGTTGATAACGAAATTTACAAACTAAATTCAACAATCACTTCGCTTGTCACGAAAGATAACTTTTATCGTTCGATGAAAGAAAACTACGAAGGCTATGGCCACTCTGTTAAACAACTTATGAACAACGCTAAAAATAACGCCGATATTAAAGCGCGTATAAAAGGCGTTGTTGCAGAGATAATTAAGAGTGATAGGCGCTACGATATCGCGTTAGAAACGGCACTTCAAGCCGCCGCACAAAACGTAGTGACTGCCGATGCGGACGATGCTAAATATCTAATCAAATACCTAAAAGATAGTGGAATAGGTAGAGTCACTTTCTTGCCTATTTCGGCAGTTAAACCACGCGTTCAACTAATGGAAATCACAAGCGCACTTAAAGAAAAAGGCGCACTTGGCGTTGCTGATAAAATTGTCACCTACGACCCAGAGTTTTATAACGTTATTTCTAACCTTTTAGGCAATACGTTAGTAGTTGACAACCTAGAAAACGCTACTAATATTGCAAAAAAATACAACTTTGCATTTAAGATTGTCACGCTAGACGGTGAAGTGTTCACACCACAAGGCGCAATGACGGGTGGTGCAAGAAGGTCAAATGCTGACGGTGGGTTGTTATCTGGCGAAAGAAAAATCGAAGAAAACGCTGAACTTTTAACCGTTAAGCGTGCCGATATGGATAAACTTAAAGTCAAAAAGTCTGCGCTTGAAGAAAAACGCGACAAAGCGCTTGATGAACTTGCCGTTCTTAACGACGTGTATAACGGCAAACGCCAACAAGTAGTTTTAGAGCGCGAAAAACTAGCCGTTTGCGAAAACACGCTATCAGAACTTGGTAGAGAAATCGAAACTGTTAGCGAAATGATGGATGAACTTAAAGAAAGGCTTTCTAAACTTTCTAAGGACGTTGAAAGTGCAATTTCAGGCGTTAAAACGATGGAAGAAAGTAGAGAAAGGGCTAGAACGGACGAAAGTAAGCACCAAGCCGAATACGATGCTTTAAGGAAAGAAAGAGATGAACTTTCAGCCGTAAACACCCAAATTCAAGTGACGCTTACTGAACTTCGCGCAAGAACCGAAGCAATCGAATCAGATAATCTAAGGCTTAAAAACGTTATTTCTTCTAGTGAAAAATCTATCGAAGACTTAAAGCGCAGTATAGAAGGCGCGAACGCAATGATAGAAGAACTTCGTTTAGAACAAGAAAAAGTTGCGCTTACAAAAGAAGAAAAAGCCGTTGTTGATAAATTAAGGTTAGATATCGAAAATATCGAAACTTATAAGGTTGATTTAAGAGAAAAACTAGTAAAACTTGCCGAAGAAAAAGACCTAGTGGCAGAACGAATTAACGCGCTAACCGAAAGCAAGCACGCCGAAGAAATCGCACTTACTAAAATCGACTCTGACCTTGAATATTTCGGTCAATCAATACTAGAAAACTACCAAGAAACGTACGAAACGGCATTAAGAGTTCGCATTGACGGATACGATGCTGAAAACGGCGAAAAAGAGATAGCATCTTTAAGAAGAAAACGTTCTTCGCTTGGTGCAATTAACGCTACTGCGATTGACGATTATGCTGTGCTTAAAGAACGTTATACCGAGATGACTACACAAAAAGAAGACCTAGAAAAAGCCGAAAAAGATTTAAGAGAGGCAATCGACAAAATTAAAGCCGAAATGCTCACTCAATTCGATGACGGGTTTAATAGGATTAACCAAAACTTCCAAAAAATATTTAAGGAATTATTTGGTGGCGGTAGGGCAATGCTACAAATGGACTATTCTAACGTAGAAGACAGGTTAGAAGCAGGCGTAGAAATCGTTGCCGAACCACCGGGAAAGAAACTACAAAACCTATCGCTACTATCTGGTGGCGAAAAAGCACTTACTGCAATTGCAATACTATTCTCTATCATTAAAATGCGCCCAATGCCTTTCTGCGTGCTAGACGAAATCGAAGCCGCACTAGACGAAGCAAACGTTGATAGATTTGCAAAATACTTGCGCAAATTTAGCGAAGAAACGCAATTTATCGTTATCACCCACAAAAAGAACACTATGGAAATGGCGGACAATTTATTCGGCGTAACGATGCAAGAAAAGGGTGTTTCTAAAATGGTTTCGGTAAAACTAGCCGACGTTGCAGAGTTCACGGGCGAAGACTTAAATTAAGCATAAATCTCACCCCAAAAATCGCTTGAAACACTAAAAAACCACTTATAAAGGAACTTTTATGGGATTGTTTTCTAAACTAAAACAAGTACTTTCAAAAACTAAAAACGGCATTGCAAGTAAACTTTCAGACCTGTTTATAAAAAACAAATTAGGCGATGAATTTTACGAAGAATTAGAAGATATTTTAATTTCGTCAGACGTATCCGTTCAAACCACAATGGAAATCGTTGAAGAAATTCGCGATACGGCTATAAAAGAAAAGTTAAAGGATAAAGACTACGTTATTTCACTTCTTAAAAAAGAACTTTTCGAAACGCTAGACTATGCCGATAAATTAGAGTTTACCACCCCTTGCGTTATTATGGTGGTGGGTGTTAACGGCGTTGGCAAAACCACGTCTATTGGAAAACTAGCAAATAAGTTCGTTAGAGAAGGAAAGAGCGTCACTATCGCAGCGGCCGATACTTTTAGGGCAGCCGCAAGTGACCAACTTTCAGTTTGGGCAGAGCGCGCAGGTGTTAGAATAATTAAGCACGAAGAAGGTGCCGACCCTGCTGCCGTTGTGTTCGATGCAATATCTTCGGCAAAAGCCAAGAATACCGACGTTTTGATTATAGATACTGCGGGTAGACTTCACGTTAAGGCAAACTTAATGGAAGAACTTAAAAAGATGAGCAGAGTTGTAGAACGCGAATACCCTAGCGCAAACTTTTTTAAACTTATTGTTCTAGACGCAACAACCGGTCAAAACGCTAATTCGCAAGTAGAAGTGTTTAACGAAGCAGTGGGGCTAGACGGCATAATACTCACTAAACTAGATGGAACAGCAAAAGGTGGCTTTATAATTTCGCTATCATATGAATTAGAAATTCCCGTGGCGTTTGTCGGTACTGGCGAAAAACTAGAAGATATCGAAGATTTTGACAGCAAAGAATTTATCGACGCGATGTTTTAATAGGTGATTTTAATAGGTGATTATATGAAAAAATTATTAGGTTTAATTTTGGCTATAATTGTGTGCCTATCGTGTGCTTTTAGCACGGCTTGTTCTATTACTAGCCAAAGCGCAACTTATGAATTTAAGTCTTTATCAATCACGGCGAATGGTCAAACCACAAGTGTTGCAGTTGGCGAAGTTTATCCGTTTACAAACGACGAATATATCGTAGAAGAAGATTTTATAACGCTAGAAATTAAAAGGGGTTATACCTTTACAATATCCGTTAAGGTTAACGGAGAATATTCTACAATAATGGGTGGCAAGTGGGAGAAAAAAGACGGTGTGCTATATTTAGTGCCAGATGGAAACGCGTCTAATCCATTAGAGTTTTCGGTTAAAAATAAAACCTTAACGCTAAACGCTACTGAATACGAAAGTAATATTATATTAGTATTAGAGAAAAAGTGATTACTCACGTAATCGCTTTTTTAATTTTTGGTATTGACAATATGGGCGTAGTTTGGTAAAATAAAGAAAAGGGCCTTGTGGCTACAAAAAGGAGAAAAACAAATGAAAAAATTAACAATGGCGATTGTGTCTGCATTACTTTTAGTATGTATGATGGTAATGACAGGTTGTTCTATAGGAAGCCCTGCTGGAACTTATAAATTTGAATCTATGTCTGCAAGCGGAGAAGGTATCGAAATCAACCTAGAAGTAGGCGAAGAATATATGGGTATGACTCTTACCGAAGATTTTATTGTTATAGAACTTCGTGAAGACGGAACTTGCTTGTTAACAATGTTTGGCGAAGGAATTGAAGGAACTTGGGTAAAAGAAGACAAAACAATTTTAATTGAAACCGAAGAAGGGCAAACGCCGTTAACAATAAGCGGTAAGAAAATCACGCTAGAAATGGACGGAGCAAAAGTAGTTCTTTCAAAATAATTATAAATTATTAGAAAAACGCTTGACAAAATAATTTAATAAAGTATAATATAGGTGTAAAGTAAATTTGCTTTACACCTTTGTTTTTTATGGAAGATATAGAACTTATAAAATTATACGATATATATAAAGATTTGCTAACTAAAAAGCAAGCCGAACTTTTTGCGTCTTACTACCTTTTAGATTTATCGCTTGGAGAGATTGCAGAAGTAGAAGGGACATCGCGCCAAAGCGTTTCGGGTGCACTTAAAATAGTAAAGCAAAAACTATTAGAGTATGAAAGCGCGCTTAACGTTAAAGAAAAAAACGAAAAACTTTCAGCGCTTTTACCGCTTATAGAAAACGAAGAATTAAAAGAGAAAATTAAGGAAATAATCGATAAATAATGGCGCTTTTTCAAGGTTTATCTGAAAAACTTAATCATATATTTTCTAAACTCACCAAGCACGGAAGGCTAACCGAACTAGAAATAAAAACTGCAATGCGCGAAGTTAGAATTGCTTTGCTTGAAGCAGACGTTAATATTTCGGTTGTAAAATCTTTCGTAAGTAGAGTTAGCGAACGTGCCGTTGGCGAAGAAATATTAAAGAGTTTAACGCCTACCCAACAAGTAATAAAAATCGTTAACGAAGAACTCATTGAGTTAATGGGTAGCAAAAACGATAAACTAACAGTTGCTCCAAGCCTTCCAACCGTTATAATGATGGCAGGTCTTCAAGGTGCAGGTAAAACCACCCTTGTTGGAAAACTTGGGCTAATGCTCAAAAAACAAAACAAAAAAGTTCTTTTAGTCGCGTGTGACGTGTATCGTCCCGCGGCGATAAACCAACTAAAAGTCGTTGGCGAAAAGGCTGGGTGTGAAGTTTTTGAACGTGGGCAAGGAAACCCCGTTAAAATCTCCAAAGAAGCATTGCGCTACGCTAAGCAAAACGCGTTCGACACGGTTATAATCGACACGGCTGGTAGACTTCAAATAGATGAAAATCTAATGAAGGAACTAGAAGATATCAAGCGCGAAGTAAACCCACACGAAATATTATTAGTAGTAGATTCGATGACGGGGCAAGTAGCAGTAGAAGTTGCCGACACCTTTAATAAACGCCTTGAAGTGACGGGGTTAGTCCTAACTAAACTAGACGGCGATACGCGTGGTGGTGCAACGCTTTCAATGAAAGCCGTTACGGGAAAACCTATCAAATTTTGTTCGGTTGGTGAAAAACTTGGCGATTTAGAGCCCTTTTATCCAGACCGTATGGCAAACCGAATTCTTGGTATGGGGGACGTGTTAACGCTTATCGAAAAGGCGCAAGACGCGATTACCGAAGACGATGCTAGAAAGATGGAGAAAAAGTTTAGAGAAAACTCTTTCACGTTAGAAGATTTTTTAGCGCAGTTTGAAACGATGAACAAAATGGGTGGCATTAGGTCTATACTATCAATGATGCCGGGTATGGGTTCAAAGTTTAAGATTAGAGAAGAAGATATCGACGAAAAGAAAATGCTTTCAATGAAGGCAGTAATATCATCGATGACAAGGCAAGAAAGGCTAAACCCATCGATAATAAACTCATCAAGAAAGAATAGGATTGCAAAGGGAAGTGGCACGAGCGTTCAAGAAGTAAACAGAGTGCTAAGGCAGTTCGAGCAATCAAAGCAAATGATGAAACAAATGAGAAACAATAAAATGTTTAAATTTTAACAATATAAAGGAGAAAACAAAAATGGCAGTAAAAATGAGATTAACTAGAATGGGCGACAAAAAATCACCTTTCTACCGTATCGTAATCACGGACAGCAGAAGCGCAAGAGATGGAGCGTATATCGACAAAGTTGGTCACTATAACCCAACCACCGTTCCAGCAGAAATCGTTGTTGACGAAGTAAAAGCAAAAGATTGGCTTTCTAAGGGCGTTCAACCAACCGATACCGTTAAAAACATTTTAGTAAACAAAGGTATTCTACCAAAACCAACCAAACTTTCACCTGCAAAAACCAAAGTTAGAAAATCAAGCAAATAACTTTAAAAAGGTGATAAAATGATAGAATTAATCAAATTCGTGGTAGGCAGTTTTGCCGAAAAACCCGATAGCATTACCTACGACGTTAACGAAACGGCTAAGGAAATAAAAGTGACTATTACCTTAGACGAATCGGATATGGGCAAAGTTATCGGTCGTGGTGGAAAACTTGCAAAAGCGCTTAGAACAATCGTTCGCGCATGCACTCAAAAAGAAAGCAAGAAATACACTATCGAAATAAAAGAGCGTGGGGAAGTGGAATAATTCCCCCTTTTTTATATAATGATAGAAAAGATTAACGTTGGTTTTGTCGTTAAGCCACAAGGCGTTAAAGGCGAACTTAAAGTAGAGCCTTTAACTGACGATATTTCTAGGTTCAAAAATCTAAAAAAAGTTTACGTTGATGATAAAGCGTATACGGTAGCAAGCGCTCGCACAAGTGGGGGCGTTGCTTTCGTATGCCTTTTAGGCGTTAACGATAGAAACACCGCAGAACTTTTTAGAAACAAATACCTAGTTATCGACAGGCAAGACGCAGTTAAACTAAAAGAAAACTCTTATTTTGTTGCCGATTTAGTTGGCTCTAAGGTGTATTTAGATAACCAAAAACTTTTAGGCGAAGTTGTTGAAATCATCCCTAATCGCACGGATATTTTCACCGTTAAAACTATTTCTAATAAAATAGTAAGGTTTCCTTTTTTACTTGACGTTGTGGTAAACGTAAACGTAGAAAAGGAAGCGATTACTCTAAACGAAAAACGATACTTAGAGGTGTGCTGTTATGAAGATTGATATTTTAACGCTATTTCCCGAAATGTTCACGCCCCTTAAAACTAGCATAATAGGTAGGGCGCAAGATAGCAAAAAAATAGAAATAAACGTAGTAAATATCCGTGATTATACCACAGATAAACACCTTAAATGCGACGATACGCCTTTTGGCGGTGGCGCAGGTATGGTTATGACGATTCAGCCTATTGCAGACGCTATAACTGCTCTAGACCCAGAGCATCAAGCAAAGCGAATTTATCTTTCGCCAAAGGGCAGAGTTTTTAACCAAAAAGTAGTTTTAGAGTATGCTAAATGCCAAAGATTATTGCTTTTATGTGGGCATTACGAAGGTGTTGACCAACGCGTTATAGACCTTTTTATAGACGAAGAATTGTCTATCGGCGACTACGTTTTAACGGGTGGCGAAATTCCTGCTATGGCAGTTGCCGATGCCGTTTGTAGATACGTAGACGGGGTTATAAACACCGATTCGCTTACTGACGAAAGTTTTGCAAGTGGTGTGCTAGAATATCCACATTATTCACGCCCAGCAGACTATAAAGGGCATAAAGTACCCGAAGTTTTGCTTTCAGGGCATCACGAAAACATAAGATTGTGGCGCGAAGAACAAAGTAAAAAAATTACTGAGAAAAATCGCCCTGATTTATTAAAATAAATCAAAATTACTAATTTTTATGAAAATACTGCAATGGTTTCCCGGCCACATGACTGCAGCAATGCGCATGATGGAAGAAAATTTAAAGGCTGTCGATGGGGTGATAGTGGTGCTAGACGCAAGAGCGCCTTTCGCATCTATCAACTCAAAACTTGACAAACTTTTTAGGGACAAGAAAATTTTATACGTGCTAAATAAATGCGACCTTGTTGAAAGTGCCGACGTAAAACGAATAATTTTAGAGTTTACAAAGCAAAACAAACAAGTAGTCGCTATTTCTGCTATGGATAAAAGAGCCATAGACACGCTTTATGATAAAATGTTTCTTTTGCTTAAAGAAAAAATTGAAAGAAACAAACTTAAAGGCGTGTTTTTACCCGTAAGATTTATGGTTGCAGGTATTCCAAACACGGGTAAATCAACTATTATAAACGCACTATCGGGTGGCAGAAAAACCGTAACGGGCAACAAAGCCGGCGTCACAAAGGGCAAACAATGGGTAAGGCTAAAAGAACTTGAACTTCTAGACACCCCAGGCACTATGCCACCTGCGTTTGATAGCCAAATTCACGCCCTACATTTAGCCTATATCGGCAGTATGAACGACGCTAATATAGACTTTTCGGATTTAGCGTATGAACTTATAAAAGAGTTAAGCGTTAAAGCGCCCGAAAAACTAAAAGCAAAATACAATATCGAAGATTTAGACAAGGATATTATCGAAATTTATAACGATATTTGCGCAAGAAGGGGTTTCTTGCTCCGTGGTGGCGACTTTGACTACGAAAGATGTGCAAGGGCTATTATAGATGATTTTAGAAAGGGCAGAATCGGCAAGATAATGCTAGACTAATATGGATAATTTACAATATGAAAAAGAACTTTTAAGTAAAGGTTATAAACTTATCGCAGGGGTAGATGAAGTTGGGCGTGGTCCACTAGCAGGCCCCGTTGTTTGTGCAAGCGTTATAATGCCACTGGGTGACCTTATAGAAGGCGTTACCGACAGCAAAAAACTAACCGAAAAAAAGCGCGAACAACTATTTAGCGTGATAAAAGAAAAGGCAATCGCCTATTCAATATACGAAATTAGCGAACAAGAAATCGACCAAATAAACATACTTAACGCCGTTAAAAAATGTATGACGGGCGCAGTAAACTCTTTATCAATAAGACCTGATATAACCATTGTAGACGGGGTAGATACGGGGCTTGATATAAACGCGTTTTACCTAGTAAAAGGCGACCTAAAAAGTTATACCGTAGGGTGCGCGTCGATTTTAGCAAAAGTGTATAGGGATAACCTTATGAAAGAGTATGCTAAGGAGTTTACCGAATACGGCTTTGAAAAGCATAAAGGCTACGGCACGAAAGTGCATATCGACAAAATAAAGGAGATAGGACCTTGCAAACTGCACAGAAGAACTTTCATAAAAAACTTTTGGGTAGAGTAGGCGAAAGGTTAGCCGTTAAGTACCTAAAAAGTATAGGTTATCAAATTTTAGAAACAAATTACACCACTACTTTTGGCGAAATTGATATAGTGGCTAAGGACGGAGAATACGTAGTTTTCGTTGAAGTGAAAACGCGTTCTAGCGATTATTTTGGCAACCCGTCGGAAGCAGTTAACTACAAAAAAAGAGAAAAATACAGAAGTTTAGCAAACGCGTATCTACTAAAAACGGGCGAAACGGAGCAAAGTTGTCGGTTCGACGTGGTAGAAGTGGTAAAAAAACAAGTAAATCACATAATAAATGCGTTTTGTGTGTAAAAACGCTTGCCTAAATGCTAAATTTGTGTTAATATAATATTCGCTTCGGGCGTTCCTCTTGCAAAAATTGTGGCAATGAACGTTTAGTTTAATAGGAGGTATAAGCAAAATGAGTAAGATTATTGATTCAATTAACCAAGCAAATTTAAAAGAAAACGTTCCAAGTTTCAACGTTGGTGATACCGTTAGAGTAATGGTAAAAGTTATCGAAGGTGAAAGAGAAAGACTTCAAGCGTTCGAAGGCGTTTGCATCGCTAGAAAACACGGTGGCATTTCTGAAACCTTTACCGTAAGACGTATGTCTTTCGGCGTAGGCGTAGAAAAAACCTTCCCAATTCACTCACCAAAAGTTGCTGACATTATCGTTGTTAGAAAAGGTAAAGTTCGCCGTGCGAAACTTTATTACCTACGCGAAAGAACTGGTAAATCTGCAAAAGTTAAAGAAGTTAAATAGTAAAAAGAATAAAAGAACTTATCAAAGTAAAGATAAGTTCTTTTTTTATTCCAATTTTAGCCCAAAAACATTTACTTTTTAGGCTAAATGGTTTATAATATCATAATAGGGTAATTTTATAAAGTGGGGGCAGTATTTGATGATTGCAAAAATCAATAGTTTTGCATTAAGCGGACTTATCGGTATTCCGTTAGATATCGAAGTCGATATAAACAACGGGCTTCCGGGCTTTGATATGGTTGGTCTACCAGACACGGCTGTTAAAGAGTCTAGAGAAAGGGTGCGTTCTGCAATAAAAAATAGTGGAAGAACTTTTCCAGTTAAAAGAATAACTGCCAATCTTGCTCCGGCAGACGTTAAAAAAGAAGGTGCAACGCTAGACCTAGCGCTTGCTATCGGCGTTTTAAAAGCAAGTAGCCAAATCGTTAGCGATACTAGTAAAATTATCTTTTTAGGCGAACTTTCATTAGACGGCGCGATTAGGCGCGTAAACGGAATTTTGCCTATACTAATTTCGGCACTTGCAGAAGGCTTCGATACCTTTATTTTGCCTTATGATAACGCCAAAGAAGCGTCTTTTGCAACGGGCGCAAAAGTGTATCCCGCAAAAACCTTAACCGAAGTTATAGACCACCTTTCAGGCTTAAAACCCATTAGCCTTTTAGAAAATAAAGAGTTTTCAATTAACGGCGCATTTAATAGATACGACATAGACTTGTCGTTAGTAAAAGGTCAAGCCGTAGCAAAACGCGCACTAGAAATCGCAGTTTCGGGCGGGCATAATATACTTTTCGTGGGTGCACCGGGCACGGGCAAAACTATGCTTGCAAAATGTATCCCAACCATAATGCCCAATATGACGTATAGCGAAGCGCTAGAAACAACCAAAATTCACTCTGTTGCGGGCGTGCTTAAAGATACCGACGGCATAGTTTATAAAAGGCCGTTTAGAAGCCCGCACCACACGGCAACAACCGTTTCTTTAACGGGTGGTAGCCAAAACCTTCGCCCAGGCGAAATAAGTTTAGCGCACAACGGCGTTTTGTTTTTAGATGAAATGCCTGAATATAGTAGGCAAACGCTAGAAGCGTTAAGACAACCATTAGAAGACGGGGTTATAACCGTTTCAAGAGCAAACGGGAGCGTGACTTACCCAGCAAACTTTATTATGTGTGGAAGTATGAACCCTTGCCCTTGTGGAAACCACGGCTCAAAAACCAAAGAGTGTAATTGCACCCCTGCGCAAATCCAAAAATACGCTTCAAAAATTTCAGGTCCACTACTTGATAGGATAGATATTAGAGTAGAGGTAGACGAAGTTAAATATAGTGAACTATTAGAAAAAGCCACAGGCGAAACTAGCGAAACGGTTAGAAATCGCGTTAACAGAACAAGGGCTATCCAAGAACTTCGCTTTAAAAATGAAAAAATTAACACCAATAGTGATATGAGTGAAAAGCATATAGCAAAATATTGCGCCTTATCCGTTGAGTGTGAAAAAATATTAGAAAACGCTTATAAATCTCTAAATATGTCGCCAAGAGCGAGGAGTAGAGTAATAAAAGTTGCCAGAACCATTGCCGATATGGGACTTTTTGAAGAAATTCGCCCAGAGCATATTTTAGAAGCGATAAGTTATAGGCATAACTAACTATGAAATATTCAAAAGAAGAATTGTGTTTAATTTGGCTTGATAGTTTTATAGGGCTTGAATATAAACACAAAAAAGAAATTTATCAACGAATCGTTTGTTCTAGCAAGATAAAAGAAGCGATTGTTTCTCTAAAAGAATATATCACGGCTAATATCGGCGAGAACGAATATAATTTGCTATATAGTTCGGCAACTGATGAATACCTAAAATTCATTTTAGAGCCCCTAGAAAAGTCGGGCGCGATAGCCTTAACGCTATATTCAAAAGACTATCCAAATAGCCTAAAAGAAATCGAATTTCCACCACTAGTTTTATACGCTAAGGGAGATATTTCGCTACTTAATAAAAATTCTATCGCAATAGTGGGTAGCCGTAAAGCCATAGAAAGCGCAAAAGCGTTTACCAAGGACTTAACGAAAAGTTTAATAAACGCAGACGTTGTTGTGGTCACGGGAACGGCAGACGGGATAGACGCTACCGTTATAAAAACTGCACTAGAACTAGATGCACCCGTTATCGTTGTTGTTGCAGGTGGTTTTAATCATATATATCCACAAACCAACGTAGAATTAGTAGAAAGGACAACTAAAAAAGGGCTTATAATTAGCGAAAATCCACTAGACGTTAAGCCTATGCCGTATTTCTTTCCTATAAGGAATAGAATTATCGCGGGGCTATCAATGGGCACGATAGTGACTAGTGCTGGTATAAAAAGTGGTGCGCTATATACCGCGGAATACGCGCTTTCATTTTCAAAAGACGTGTTTGCCGTTCCTTATAGTGTGGGCGTAAAAACGGGCGAAGGCACGAACGACCTTATCAAAAAGGGTGCACTACTTATTGATAGCGCAAAAGACGTTTTAGATTTTTACGGATTAAAAACACAAGAGGTAGATGATAATTTAACTGATATTGAAAAGCAAATATTATCACTTTTAGAAAACGAAGAACTTCATATAGAAGTTCTAGCACAAAAATTAAACAAACAGCCGTTTGAAATAATTTCCATAATGCAAATTTTAGAAATTAAAGGGTTAGTTTTTAAGAATGGAACTAACGAATACGGCAGTATAAAATAACAAAAATTTAGGCAAAACTTTCGAGGCAGGAGGAGTAAATGAAACTCATTATAGTCGAATCGCCACACAAGGCTGAAACTATTAAAAAGTTCTTAAAAGGTGAATACGTTGTAGAGGCAAGTAAAGGGCATATCAGGGATTTGCCCGTTAACCGTATGGGTGTTAAACTAGACGGCAATTTTGAGCCTTTCTACGAAATTTCTAACGAAAAAAAGAACGTTATAAAACGCTTAAAAGACCAAGCAACTAAGGCAGAAGCCGTTTATCTTGCAACCGACCCTGATAGAGAGGGAGAAGCAATTTCTTGGCACCTTGCCGAAGTTTTAGGTCTTGACGTAACTAAGCCTAATAGAATAGAGTTTAACGAAATTTCAGAGCGCGCCGTATTAGAAGCACTATCAAAACCAAGAAAACTTGATATGAATTTAGTAGATGCGCAACAAGCAAGAAGGGTGCTTGATAGAATAGTTGGTTATTCAATTTCGCCCGTTGCAAGTTCGCGTCTTAACGAAACGTTATCGGCTGGTAGAGTTCAGTCGGTTGCGCTTAAAATGGTTGTTGATAGAGAAAGAAAAATTCAAGACTTTAAGCCTGAAGAATTTTGGAACATTAGGGCGGAACTTTCTAAACTTAACGGCGAAACCTTAAAAGTTTTACTTGCTGAAAAGAACGGTAAAAAAGTCAAAATTCCAAACGGCGAAACTGCGACCGAAATCGAAAACGCGCTAAAACTTTTACCTTTTAGCGTTAAAGAAGTAAAGCGTTCGCTAATTAAATCACACGCTCCTGCACCTTTTATCACTAGCACGCTTCAACAAGAAGGCTCTATAAAACTAAACATTACCACTCCACAAGTAATGCAAATCGCACAACGCCTATATGAAGGTGTAGAAACCAAACATGGCCACCTTGCGCTAATTACCTATATGCGTACGGACTCTGTTCGTATTTCAGTAGAAGCGCAAAATTCGGCTAGAAATTATATTAGGGCAAACTACGGCGACTCTTACGTTCCTGAAAAACCAAACGTATATCGCTCTAAAAAAGACTCGCAAGACGCGCACGAAGCAATCCGCCCAATAGACGTTAGCAAAACGCCAGAAAGCCTTAAAGACGTTTTGGATAAAAATCAATATAGGCTTTATAAACTCATATACGATAGGTTTATAGCATCTCAAATGGCAGACGCTAAATACGATGGCGTTAGCGTTTCAATCGAAGCCGGCGAATATCTATTTAAAACAAGTGGTAAAACCCTAGTGTTTAAGGGCTATACTGCCGTTTACGATGACACTAAAAAAGAAGATGACGAAGAAAATAACGATATGCTACCAAGCCTTACCGATGGCGAAGAACTTAAACTAAACAAACTACAAAAAGAGCAAAAGTTCACAAAGCCACCAACAAGGTTTACCGAAGCAACGCTTATTAAAAATATGGAACACGAAGGTATCGGTAGGCCTTCTACCTATGCCACGATAATGGCAAAACTTACCGATAAAAAACACGAATATTTAAGCAAAGAGAAAAAATACCTAATTCCTAACGAAATCAGTTATCCATTAGTTGACTTCTTGGTAAAATATTTCCCCGACGTAATGGAACTAACCTTTACTGCAAAAATGGAAAACGATTTAGACGATATCGGCGAAGGCGGAAAGGACTGGCATAAACTTATTGCCGACTTCTACGCACCTTTTGAAGACCAACTCAAAGCGTCTAAAATAACCGAAGTGTTATGTGATAAATGTGGTAGCCCAATGATAATCAATTCGGGCAAATACGGCAATTACTATGCTTGTTCTAGTTATCCAAAATGCAAGAACATTAAGCCTGTAAACGAAAAAACGGTTATCCCAACGGATAGAGTTTGCCCAAAATGTGGTGCAATTATGGTAGAACGCGAAGGCAAGTTTGGCAAATTCCTTGCTTGTTCTAACTACCCAAAATGCAAAAACACCGTTAGTATGACCGAAAATTCGGGTGTTTGCCCAGAGTGTCATATGCCAACTAAAAAAATGACTTCTAGAACGGGTAAGGTGTTCTACGGCTGTTCTAACTACCCAGATTGTAAATTTATGAGTTGGGATGAGCCAACGGGTGAAAAATGTTCGATTTGTGGCAAATACCTTATAAAAATCGACGGAAAAATACTTTGTTCGGATAAAAAGTGTGCCTATAATGAAAAAAAGTAAAGTAAAAATCGTAGGCGCAGGGCTTGCCGGCTGTGAAACGGCTTACTACCTTGCTAAAAACGGAGTAGAAGTAGAACTTTTCGATATAAAACCACACTCTTTTACGCCTGCGCACAAAAGCGAAAATCTAGGCGAACTAGTTTGTTCTAATTCGCTAAAAAGCAACGATATATACGGCAATGCTTGTGGGCTACTTAAAGAAGAAATGCGAATTTTAGGTTCGCTTATCATAGAGGCGGGCGATAAAACCGCCGTTCCCGCAGGTGGCGCACTTGCCGTTAATAGAGATGAGTTTGCAAGTTATATTACTGGTAAGATTTTGTCGCACCCTAATATAAAGTTTATTTCTAAGGAAATAACCGAAATAAACGACGCTGATTGTGACTATTTGGTTATCGCAACAGGTCCGCTCACAACCGAAAAACTTTTTAATTCTATAAAAGAACTAACGGGTGGTGAACTCTCTTTTTTCGATGCGTCTGCACCAATCGTAGATTTTTCAAGTATAGATATGGATTTCGCCTTTTTTGGCGATAGATACGGTAGGGGTAATAACGACCACGTTAATTGCCCTATGGACAAAGAAACTTACGAACTATTCATCACCGAACTTTTAGGCGCGAAAAGAGCCGAACTAAAAAGTTTTGAAGATACTGCCGTGTTCGAAGGTTGTATGCCCGTGGAAATTATGGCGTCTAGGGGAAGGGATACCTTGCGCTTTGGCCCACTAAAACCCGTTGGGCTAGACGACCCAAAAACGGGTAGATGGCCATACGCTTGCTTGCAACTTCGCAAAGAGAATAAAGAAGGCAGTATGTACAACCTAGTAGGCTTTCAAACAAACCTACTATTTGGCGAACAAAAAAGGGTATTTTCTATAATTCCCGCCCTAAAAAACGCTGAATTTTTGCGCTACGGGGTTATGCACAGAAACACCTTTATAAAATCGCCTAACTGCCTAAATGCTGATTTTTCGCTTAAAGAAAACCCAAAAGTTTACTTTGCGGGGCAAATTACGGGTGTTGAAGGGTATGTTGAAAGTGCGGGTAGTGGACTTTTAGTTGGAATAAACATACTTAATAAAATCAAGGATAACGGCATAGGCATTATTCCCGAAAGAACGATTTTGGGCGCGTTATCTAGGTATATCGCAACCGAAAACAAAGATTTTCAACCGATGAACGCTAACTTTGGCATACTTCCTAAAAACGAAGTTATAATGATAAGAGATAAAAAAGAAAAGAAAACTAAACTTGCACAAATAAGTTTAGACCTAGTAAAAGAGTACAAGGAGACTTTATGAATCAATTTATGGGTACAACGATATGCGCCGTTAAAAAAGACGGGCATACGGCAATCGCAGGCGACGGACAAGTGACTATGTCGCAATCAATAATTTTTAAAAACAACGCCGTAAAGGTAAGAAGAATATATAACGGCAAGGTTATATTTGGTTTTGCCGGCTCTGTTGCAGATGCTTTCACGCTTTCAGAACGCTTTGAAGAAATGCTTAATAAATATTCGGGCAATCTAATGCGCAGTGCCGTAGAACTTGCTGAACTTTGGCGTAGTGATAAAGTAAGAAAACTAGAAGCAATGATGATAACTGCTGATAAAGACACGCTTTTAATCGTTTCTGGCACGGGCGAAGTTATCGAACCCGAAGACGGGGTTTGCGCTATCGGTAGTGGTGGAAACTACGCGTTAGCAGCCGCAAGAGCGCTTATTCAAGAAACTGATTATTCGGCAAAGGATATCGCGGTTAAAGCGCTTAAAATTGCAAGTGAAATATGCGTGTTCACTAACGGGCATATCACTTGTGAAGAACTGTAAATTGTGGAGAATAAGTAATGAATTTAACACCAAAACAAATAGTAAGCGAACTAAATAAATATATCATCGGTCAAAACGAAGCAAAAAGAGCAGTAGCCATTGCTTTAAGAAACAGATATAGAAGAAGTAGTTTATCAATAGTAGAAAGGGAAGAAATAACCCCTAAAAACATAATAATGAAAGGTCCAACGGGCGTTGGTAAAACCGAAATCGCGCGTCGTCTTGCAAAACTTGTTGGCGCTCCTTTTATAAAAGTAGAAGCCACAAAATACACCGAAGTTGGCTACGTTGGGCGTGACGTAGAAAGTATGATTCGCGACCTAGTAGAAAACGCCGTTAGGCTTGTTAAAGAAGAAAGATTTAAAAAAGTTAACGAAAAGGCTGAAAATAGAGCGCTAGAAAAACTAGTTAAACTTGTTGCCGAAATAAGAAAGGCAGATAGGGGTGAAACGCCAGAGCCTATTTTTATGCAAAACATACTAGACTGCTTAAAGAAAGGCTATTTTGATAACGAACTTGTCGAAATTGAAATAGTTGATAATCCAAAGCCAATGGAGTTAGTTCCGGGCGGTGCAGAAATCAGTATCGGCAGTATTTTTGGGGATATGATGCCCAAAAAGAAAAAGAAAAGAAAATTAACCGTTAAAGAAGCCAAAAAACTTTTAATCGAAGAAGAAGCCGAAAAACTTATCGACAAAGATTCGGTTGAGCAAGAAGCGATTAAAAGAGCCGAACAAGAAGGCATTATTTTCATCGATGAAATTGATAAAATCGCTGCAAAAAAAGGCGGAAGTGGACAAGACGTTTCTCGTGAAGGCGTAGAGCGTGATATCTTGCCTATCGTAGAAGGTTGCACGGTAATGACCAAATACGGCGCAATTAAAACGGACTATATTCTCTTTATCGCGGCAGGCGCTTTCCATATTTCAAAAGTTAGCGACCTTATTCCTGAACTTCAAGGAAGATTTCCTATTTTAGTTGAACTTAATAGTTTAACTAAAAAAGATTTCGTTGAAATTCTAACCACGCCGGAGAACGCTATCACAAAGCAATATGCAACCCTTCTTAAAGTTGACGGGGTTACGCTTAAATTCACCGACGATGCTATTTTAGAAATAGCAAGCGTAGCAGAAGATATGAACGCCACTAGCGAAGATATAGGCGCAAGAAGACTTCACACGATTATGGAAAATCTTTTAGACGAAATTTCTTTTGAAGCAGACGGCACGGAAAAGAAAGAAATCGTTATAGATAAAGCATACGTTATGAGCAAACTTGGCGTAGAGAAAAAGACAAAAGACCTAAAAAAATATATTCTATAATAAAGGAAGAATTATGATAAATATACCAAAGGGCACGAAAGACGTACTCCCAAAAGACTCTTATAAATGGCAATATATAGAAAAAATAGCCAGAGAAGTTTCGGCATCGTTTAATTTTAGCGAAATTAGAACGCCAACCTTTGAACACACCGAAGTGTTTTTAAGGGGCGTGGGTGAAACTACCGATATCGTAAATAAAGAAATGTACACCTTTTTAGATAAAGGAAATAGAAGTATCACGCTTAAACCAGAAGGTACGGCAGGTGTGGCGCGTTCTTTTATAGAAAACGGACTTTATAGCGAAATTTTGCCACAAAAACTTTTCTATATAACAAGTTGTTTTAGATACGAACGCCCACAAGCGGGCAGACTAAGAGAGTTTCACCAATACGGAGTAGAACTATTAGGCACGGATAAACCTATTGCCGATGCAGAAGCAATACTTCTTGCAAAAACCTATCTAAATAGGCTTGGCATTACCGAACTTTCACTTTATATAAATAGTATCGGTTGCCCTACTTGTAGAGCAAAATTCCACGAAGCACTTAAAGATTATTTAAAAGATAGTTATAACGATTTGTGCGAACTTTGTAAAGACCGTATGGAAAAAAATCCACTTCGCGTTTTCGACTGCAAAAACGATACTTGTAAAGGCGTTATGGAAAATGCGCCAAAGATTTTAGATTACCTTTGCGACGATTGTAGTGCTCACTTTTCTAAACTTAAAAACTACCTAACTGCTATGGGTGTTGAATACAAGGTAAACCCATATATCGTTAGGGGGTTAGACTATTACACCAAAACGGTTTTTGAGTTTGTTTCGGATAAAATCGGTGCACAAGGCACGGTTTGTGGTGGCGGTAGATACGACGGCTTAATTTCTTCTATCGGTGGGCCAAAAACCCCAGGTATAGGCTTTGCTATGGGACTTGAAAGACTTTTAATCGTTATAGAAAATAGTGGAATAGAAATTCCCGCGCCAAAGCAAGTTAAAATTTATATCGCGCCAATGGGCGAAAATGAAAGCGTTAAGGCGTGCGAACTACTTATAAATTTGCGCCAAAACGGTATAAAATGCGAAACTGATTTATCGGGAAAAAGCATTAAAGCGCAATTTAAATACGCTGATAAAATCGGCGCAAAATTCGTTGGCGTTATAGGTTCTAACGAATTAGAAAAAGGCGTAATAAAAGTAAAAGAAATGGCAACGGGCAACGAAAAAGAAGTAGAATTTTCTAGCCTAATAGAATACTTAAAATAACGGAGAAACTAATGAAAACATCAACGCAGTTTAACGTAATACAAACCGAAATTGCAATAAAATACATAAAAGACAACTTTGAAAAAGAACTCTCTAAAGCGCTAAAACTAATTAGAGTATCAGCGCCACTTTTCGTGTTTCCAGAAACGGGGCTAAACGACAATTTAAGTGGAAAAGAAAGGGCTGTAAGGTTTGATATTTTAACGCTTAAGAAAGAAGTTGAAATCGTGCAATCGCTTGCAAAATGGAAAAGAAACGCCCTATACGAATACGGGTTTAGCGAAGGTGAAGGGCTTTATACCGATATGAACGCAATTAGGCGTGACGAAGATAATTTGGACTGCTTGCACTCTGTTTACGTTGACCAATGGGACTGGGAAAAAATCATTAGGCGTGACCAAAGGAAACTTTCATATCTAAAAAGCACGGTAAAAAGCATATATAAAGCCTTTTATAAAGTAGCAAATTTAGTAGAGAAAAAGTACCCAAGCCTAGTAAACGACTTTGCAAAAGAAATTGCCTTTGTTTCTACAAAGGAACTAGAAAAAGAATATCCAAATCTTTCTAGAAAAGAGCGTGAAATTGCTATAACTAAAAAGCATAAAGCCGTGTTTATCTATCAAATCGGCTGGAATTTAAAAGACGGCAAGCCACACGATAATCGCGCTGCCGACTACGACGACTGGAAACTAAACGGCGATATTTTAATATACGATAACGTTTTGGATACGGCTGTGGAAATTTCATCTATGGGCGTTCGTGTAGATGAAGAAAGTTTAGTAAAACAACTCAAAAAGAAAAAAGAACTTGATAAACTTTCTAACGCTTATTGCAGGGGAATTATTGATAAAAAATTGCCACTAACTATCGGTGGCGGAATAGGTCAAAGCAGAGTTTGTATGCTACTACTTAAAAAGAAACATATAGGCGAAGTTCAAGCATCTGTTTGGAGCGAAAAAACCATAGAAGACTTAAAGAAAGAAGGAATAACTCTTTTATAATGGAAGAATTATCAAGGTCAAAATTACTCATCGGTGAAACGGGGTTAGAAAAACTAAAAAACTCACACGTTGCCGTGTTTGGCGTGGGTGGTGTTGGTGGTTTTTCGGTTGAGTGCCTAGTTCGTAGTGGGGTAGGCAATATAACCGTTATTGACGCCGACGTGGTAGAAAAAAGCAATATAAATAGGCAAATTATCGCCACCGAAGAAAATATCGGAAAAGACAAGGTAGAAGTTATAAAAACGCGCGCGAAAAGTATAAATAGTAGCGTTAATATAACGGCTATAAAAACCTTTTATTTGCCCGAAAACGCTAGTGATATAGACCTATCAAAATTCGATTATATTATCGATGCGATAGACACCGTTACCGCTAAAATCGAACTTATTAAAAGAGCCACAAAACAAGGCGTTAAAATAATTTCTTGTATGGGCACGGGCGGGAAATTACACCCTGAACAACTAAAAGTTTCGGTTATAGAAAAAACGAGCGTTTGTCCGCTTGCAAAAGTTATAAGAAAAAGCCTAAAAGATTTAAAAGTTAAAGGTGTTAAAGTGGTATATAGCGAAGAATTGCCAAGCGTAAAAGACACTTCTTTAACTAAAACTATTCCGTCTATGATATTCGTTCCGGCAAGCGCAGGTATCTTGCTTGCTAGCGAAGTGGTAAACGACTTAATTAGTTAAAATATACAACAAAAAAATAAACCCTTTCGATTAGTTCGAAAGGGTTTTTTATTTTGGTTTTTTGCTTATTTACTTTGCGCGTAAACGTATTGTCTAATTCTTGTGATTAAAACTATTAGGTGGCAGAACCCTGCGCAAGCAAAGAACACAACGTAGATTTTATTTAGAACGTAAATAGATAGCATAAACGAGAAGATTGAATAGAACAAGCAAGTCACGTTAAACATATCACCAAAAGTTATTTTCTTTGCCTTAACGTTGATAACCGAAAGCATACTGCCCACAAAAAACGTTCCTAAAATAAGTGAAACACAATAATAAGTTGGTAAGAACAAGAAGTTTGTCGTTTCCTTATTTAGTATGCTATTAAACACGTTGGTAGAAGTAAACCTAGAAAAAACAAGTGTTAATAAAGCGATTAAACTGCCAGCACTTAAAGAGAACAAGAAACTAAATTTTTCCGAATATTTATAAAAATAATCAAGCACTTTGCATTTTTTAATAACGGGGTATTCTTTAATCGTAATAGGTGAATTATCAAACGATAAAAGCCTGATTATAAAGAAGAACGCCACGAACAAGAACGCTATAACCCAAACGTAGAAATTACCGCCGTAAAATTTAAGTGGGTTAGAGAACACCGATAAAACAAAGGTTGGTGGAAGTGCTATCGTTGCAGAAAACAACGTTGCGTCAAACATATTGATTTTCTTAACGGTGGTTTTAACGAGAAGATAAACAATCGGGATAATTAAACAAATTATAACTAATGCTTTTTTGCTTGCAGGGAGTTGTAATTCGATTTTCGTGGTCAAGTAAGAAAAACAAGTAATTGCAAGAGCCACGAAGAAAATTCCTAAAAATCCAAACTTTTTAAATATAACGTGATAGTAAGCGTTAAGATTATTTTTGGTGTAGAAAATTTCGCGTTCTGAGTAAGGGTTAAATCTAGCAATAGCGATAATCATATACGCTAATGAGATTAAAAACAATGCACCGCAAACCGAAAGTCTAATAACCGAAATGGTTTTTAGAACGAACACAAGGTATAACGCGTATATAACAGAGCCTAAAAGCAAGCCCACAGTAATACTGTCGCCAAAAGTTGCCTTACGGTCCTTCGCGCTAACGAAAAGGTAGATGAATAAAATTACACCAAAATATAAAATCGAACCTAGAATATAATAGAACTCTGGTAGCGCCATAATTTGAGATAAAACGTTATATTCACTACAAACCATAAGTAAAAAAGAGAATAGTACAGCGAAGAACAATGCTGGCACGATTAACCCTTTTTTTATAAAATAAGAAAGGTAGCAAGGCTTTTTATCTTTACCCATAAATACTCTCCTAAATCGTTTTTTTTAATTATAACCGAAAGTAAAGTTGATTTCAAGGTTTTTCTAAAAATTTATTAAAATATTAGCCTTTATAAATTAAAAAAAGGATTGATTTTTAATAGTATTTATATTATAATTAATATAAATGGAAAACTCTTTTAATTTCGACGGAAAATTTGCTATAACCTTAACTTGCGCGTCTGGCGTAGAGAGCGTGCTAAAAAAAGAATTAGCGCGTTTGGGCTATCAAAACGCCCCTGCAATAAACGGCTCTATTTCACTTTTTGGCTCCGCTTTGGACGTTGCTAGATGCAATATGAATTTAAGAACGGCTGATAGGGTTTATATTAAAGCAACCGAATTTAATTGCCTTTCTTTCGACGATTTGTTTGGTGGTGTGTATAGCGTTCCGTGGGAAAACGTTTTAGAAAAAAACGCTAAAATAGACGTGAACGGAAAATGCGTTAAATCTAAAATTTTCGCAGTCACGGATAGCCAACGTATAGTAAAAAAAGCAATCGCTAAACGCCTTATGGATAAATACCACTTAAACTCATTAGAGGAAAGCGGAACGGCTTATCAAATAGAGTTTCATTTAGTATCAAACGTTTGCTCTATTTTAATAAACACTAGTGGCGCAGGGCTACATAAGCGTGGGTATAGAAATCTAGTGGGGATAGCACCTATAAAAGAAACTCTTGCATCGGCGCTAGTTCTTTCTAGCGACTACTATTATAAAAACCCGTTTTGCGACCCGTTTTGTGGTTCGGGCACTATCGCCATAGAAACTGCAAAAATCGCGCTAAACATTGCAAGTGGCAAGCAAAGAAGTTTTAGTTATCAAGATTTTGCAAGGTTTCCTAAAAACGTTTATAAACTTGCCTTAGAAGAAGCCGTTGCTAACGAAAAACTAAATTCAAGTCCTGTTATCTTTGCAAGCGACATAGACCCAAAGGCTATTAAACTAGCAAAAGCGCACGCCAAAAACGCAGGCGTTGAAAAATATATAGATTTTAGCGTTAAAAACGTTAAAGATTTTAGTGCCGAACTTAAAAACGGCACAATCGTCACCAACCCACCATACGGCGAAAGGGTGTACGATATAGACGAAGCCGAAACCTGTTATAAGCACCTTAGAAAAGTTTACGATAAGTTAGATAGTTGGTCGTTGTTTTTAATAACTTCGCACAAGGGCTTTGAAAGGGTGTTTGGCAAAAAGAGTGATAGAAACAGAAAACTTTTCAACTCTAACAAAGAGTGTAGATACCATTATTACTACGCGAAAAAGGATAGGAACTAATTATGATAGACGGCAAAGTTTTAGTAGAAAAACTTTTAGCATACGCTAGCGCACATTTAGACTTAAAAGAAAGAGACGAATATTACGTAAGGAACTTATTGCTCCGTGAATTTAAGTGCACAGAGCCTTGCCAAGAAAAACCAAACGTAGATTTCGTTAGAGAATACGACGTGCCAGACGAACTTGTTAAGCAAGTAGAACTTTATGCACTAGAAAATGGAATAGTAGAAGAAGGCTACGAAAATTTATATAGCACGCACATTTTTGGTATGCTTACGCCACTTCCATCAATGATAAACAAAACCTTTAACGCTATAAAAGTGAAAAAGGGCGCAAAAGAAGCAACCGATTACCTTTACAACTTATCAATAAAAAACAACTACGTTCAAAAAACGGCAATCGGCAAAAACTTAAAGTGGGATTATAAAGACGGGGATAGATGCCTAGAAATAACCATCAACCTATCAAAACCCGAAAAAGACAATAAAGAAATTGCAAAACTTTTATCTGTTCCAAAAAGTAATTCAAAATACCCCGCTTGTATGCTCTGTCGTGAAAACGAAGGGTTTATGGGCTCTCTAACGTATCCAGCAAGGCAAACGTTATGCACGGTTTCACTTGCGCTTGGTGGCGAACCTTGGTTTGTTCAATATTCGCCATACGGGTATTATGACGAACATATTATAGCCGTTGCCGAAAAGCATGCGCCAATGCACGTTAAAGAAGACACGATAGAAAAACTCCTAGACTTTGTGGACTTCTTTCCGCATTATATGATAGGCTCAAACGCATCGCTTCCAATAATCGGTGGTTCAATTCTTAATCACGAGCACTTCCAAGGTGGCGGGCATTTAATGCCAATGCACAAAGCACCATACCTAAAACTTTTAAGCGCAAAAGGTTTTAAGAGAGTTAAAGTTGGTATTGTTGACTGGTACAATAGCGTTATAAGGCTAGAAAGTAAAAATAGGGCAAAGATAAGCGAACTTGCTAAAAAAATTATCTACGCTTGGGAAAACTATACCGACGAAAGCGTTATGGTTATCTCCGAAACCGAAGGTGTAAGGCATAATTCGCTAGCGCCTGTTGCTAGAAAGAACGGCGACACCTATATAATCGATATGATACTTCGAAACAATCTTACCACCGAAGAATATCCAGACGGGCTTTATCACGCTCACCCAGAATACCACAATATCAAAAAAGAAGGTATCGGGCTAATCGAAGCAATGGGCTTGTTCATTCTGCCGGGTAGGCTTAAAAAACAACTTAACGAAGTGGCTGATATTTTATGCGACAACAAAAAGTTTAACGAAGAAGAATTATCAAACCCAGAAAACCCAATGAGTGTTCATAAAGAAATGATAAAATCACTTCTTGATGAAGGTAAGAGCGATGATTTTGAAAGCGCAATTAAACGCGTTATCGATAGAGTTAATAGTGTTTGCAAAAACATTTTAGACAACACGGCTGTGTTTAAAAAAGACAACGAAGGGTTTAAGGCTTTCGTTAAATTCCTAAACAAAATAGACTGTCATTTAATAAACAAAAAATAAGGAGCAACTATGAACGTTTTAGTGACGGGTGGAGCAGGCTATATCGGTTCGCACACCACCGTAGAACTCTTAAACGCTGGGCATCAAGTAGTTTGCGTTGATAACTTATCAAACAGCAAATACGAAGCAGTTAAAAGAGTAGAAAAAATCACGGGCAAAAAAGTGAAGTTTTACGAAGGCGATATTAGAGACGGCGCGATTTTAGATAAAATCTTTACCGAAAATAAAATCGATTCCGTAATAAACTTTGCGGGCTATAAAGCCGTTGGCGAATCTTGTGCAAAGCCACTTGAATATTACGAAAACAATATAGGCGGGCTATTAGTTCTAACTCTTAAAATGAGAGAACACGGCGTTAAAAATCTAGTATTTTCTTCGTCGGCAACGGTATATGGCAAACCAAAATCCGTTCCTATACGCGAAGATTTTGAACTTTCAACGTCTAACCCATATGGGAGCACAAAACTCTTTATAGAATATATACTAAAAGATTTATACGCATCGGATAAAAGTTTTAATATCGCAATACTAAGATATTTCAATCCCGTTGGCGCACACGTATCGGGCGATATTGGTGAAGACCCAAAAGGCATACCAAACAATCTTTGCCCATATATAACCCAAGTTGCCGTTGGCAAGCGAGAATATCTAGGCGTGTTTGGTGATGATTACGACACGCCGGACGGAACGGGCGTTAGAGACTTTATTCACGTTGTAGACCTTGCAAAAGGGCACGTTCTTGCCGTTAATAAACTAGCCGAAAACCCAGGACTACTTATAGTAAATCTTGGAACGGGTAGGGGGTATTCGGTATTAGAAATGGTAAAAGCGTTCGAAAAGGTGGTTGGCAAAGAAATTCCTTACAAAATAATGCCACGTCGCCCAGGCGATATTGACGCGTGCTATGCAGACCCAACTTATGCTTACGAAGTTTTAGGCTTTAAGGCGGAAAAAACGCTAGACGATATGTGTCGTGATGCGATGAGATGGCAAACAAAAAACCCTAACGGGTACGAAGAAAACTAAAAGAAAAAAATTAAAATTAAAAATATATAAAACTCAATTAAAGGAGAGAAAAAGATGGATAACTATACACGTATTATTGAAGGCTTAAAGGCTTACAAAGAACAAACTGCTTGTAAGGGCGTAGTAGTAGGCATTAGTGGTGGTAAAGATAGCACCGTTGTTGCAATGCTACTCAAAAAAGTTTGGGGCGACAACGTTGTTGGCGTTATTATGCCAAACGGCAAACAAAAAGATTTACAAGATGCGTTAGATATCGTTAAAACCCTAAATCTTAAAAACTACGTTATCGACATTAAAGAAACTGTTGATAGCATTATCAAATCTTCACCTGTTGCACTTGGCGATAAAGAAAAATCAAATATCCCACCAAGAGTTCGTATGACCAACCTTTATGCAATCGCGCAAAATCTTGGTTATCAAGTATCAGGCACTAGCAACCTAAGTGAAAGATATATCGGTTGGACTACTAAGTGGGGCGACAGCGCTTGCGACTTTAACCCAATCGGTAGTATTACTTGCACAATGGTAATAGAACTTGGCAAACAACTAGCAAAAGAATTCGGCCTAGATGAAAAATATATCGAAAAAGCCCCAGCAGACGGCTTAACGGGTAAAACTGATGAAGCAAACTTTGGCTTTACTTATCAAAAACTTGATAAATGTATCGTTCGTGGATTTATGACCGAAACGCCAGAAGACTTTGCAGCAATGGCAAAAATCAAAAAATTCCGTAAAAACGCTGAACATAAACAAAAAATGCCTACCATTATCTAATATAGCACGCTCTATTTAGAAAAATTTTTCTTGGAGGTTGTTATGGATTTCAAAGAAACTTTAACGTGGAAAGAAATTAACGAAACGCCAAGAATTTTTAGCGAAATTCAAGGTAAAAACAAAGCCGTGATGACTGCACTTATTAAAGCAGTTAAAGAAAGCAACGCCACAAACTTTGTTGGTGCTGCGCGTGGCAGTAGTAATCACGCCTTAGTGTATTTTAAATATTTGCTTGAAATAAACTCTAACTATACCGTGGGTTTATCTGCGCCTAGCGTTATAACTATGTATAAAGGCAAGGTAAACTATAAAAACAGCATAATTATCGGTTGTTCGCAAAGCGGTATATCCGAAGACGTTTTAGAGGTTATTAAAATCGGTAATAGCCAAGGTGCAATAACCATTGGCATTACTAACGATGAGCGTAGCCCGATAGCAAAAGAGTGCAAATTTCACCTATATTGTAATGCGGGTGAAGAAAAGAGCGTTGTAGCAACAAAAACATATAGCGCGCAACTTTACCTAATGCTATGGCTAGCGTCTGAACTTGCCGATATTAAAGATAACCTAATAACCCTAAAACACCTTGATAAAGATATAGCCCACGTCGTTCCTGAAATTGATGCACTAACCACTAAATACGCGCAAGAATTTAAGGATATGAAAAACGGCTTTGTGTTATCGCGTGGGTTATGTTATTCAATCGCATTAGAAGCAACGCTAAAACTCCAAGAAACTTGCTACATTAAAATGGAAGGCTATTCGGGTAGCGAATTTTACCACGGCCCAATGGCAATGGTAAACGAAGAAACGCCCGTATTTATCTATTGCGCAAAGAACGATTGCGACGAAGAAATGCAAGCAATAGTTAGGTCGGAGCAAATGAAATTAATTCAAAAAATGCTCTCTTTGGGCGCACCCGTATTGCTTATTACAAACGATATTTTGCTTACGGGAAGATTTAAAAATTTAGGCGAAGCATTGTTTAATTTAGGTATGCCCGAAGAGTTTACAATGTTCCCGTTCGCGCTATTTGCACAAATGTTAGCGTGCAAAATTTCTTGTCTTATCGGCAATAATCCCGATACGCCAAGAGCCTTAAAAAAAGTTGCCATCACTAAATAATTTGTTGACAAACAACAAAAA
>JAZLCK010000031.1:0-1469 GCA_045614165.1 Christensenellaceae bacterium
TTGGCCTCCGACTTCAAATAGATTATGCTGAAGATATAACGCTAATAAACCCAGGCGCAATGACTAGGTTTAGTAAAAACGGATATTGTATAATAGATATTACTGACGGCGTTGTTAACGCTCGTTTAATAGATTTGGAGAAATAATGAAAGTTTACCAAAACGTAGAAGAGTTGATAGGAAAAACGCCTCTTTTATCTCTTAAAAAAATACAAAATGTCTTAGGCTTAAAGGCAAACGTTTTCGCTAAATTAGAATGTTTCAACCCTGCAGGTAGTGTTAAAGATAGAGTTGCTTTATCTATGATAAAGGGCGCTGAAGAAAAGGGAATTCTAAAAGAAGGTGGAACTGTTATAGAGCCTACTAGTGGTAACACGGGTATAGGCATAGCGTCTATATGCGCATCAAGGGGGTATAAAGCAGTTTTAGTTATGCCCGACACTATGAGTGTTGAAAGAATAAAACTTCTAAAAGCATACGGGGCAGAAGTGGTATTAACAAGTGGCGAAAAGGGTATGCAAGGGGCTATCGAAAAGGCTAACGAAATACATAAAGCCACCCCGAATAGTATAATTGCAGGGCAGTTTTCTAACCCGTTAAACCCATTTGCTCATTATCAAACTACTGCAAACGAGATTTTAGAAGATTTAGATGGTAAGGTTGATATATTGGTTAGCGCAATCGGTTCTGGTGGAACGATTTCAGGAACTGCTAAGCGCTTAAAAGAAATAAACGCTAAAACCAAAATAGTCGGCGTAGAACCCGAAAGTTCGCCACTTATTACAAAGGGTAAAAGTGGAAAACATAAAATTCAAGGAATAGGCGCGAACTTTATACCTGATAATTTAGACCTAACACTTATTGACGAAGTTTTAACTGTTAGCGATTTTGATGCTTACGAAAAAGCGAGAAACTTTGCGAAAACACAAGGGCTGTTAATTGGAATTTCATCTGGTTGCGCCCTTAAAATCGCCATTGATTTAGCGCTAAAAGAAGAAAATAAAGGCAAAAATATCGTAGTTATAATGCCCGATTCTGGGGATAGATATTTATCGACAGACCTATACGATTAAAGGAGAAAAATATGCCTAGTCATATAGAAAAATTAGTAGAAAGATTTAGTGAATTAAAACCACAACAAAACGCAATTCAATCGTTTGTTAACGCTATAGTAACTGCTCACAAAAAAGAAGGTAAAGTTTTGTTATGTGGTAATGGTGGTAGCGCTGCCGATTGCGAACATATTTCAGGGGAATTATTAAAAGGCTTTTTATTAAAACGTCAACTTTCTCCAAAGAAGATTGCCCAACTAAACAAGGCGCTTGGAAACGAAAAAGACGCTTTATCTTTGCAAGAAGGCGTTTGCGCAATTCCGTTGGTGTCGCTTATGAGTGGGTTATCGGCTTATTCAAACGACGCTAGCGCAACGCTTGCCTTTGCCCAAATGGTTTATTCTATTGGAAGAAAGCA
>JAZLCK010000032.1:0-3474 GCA_045614165.1 Christensenellaceae bacterium
GAAGAGGCTTTTTCGCTTTTACAAGCAATGGCTGAAATTCATAACTGTACTGATAAGTTAAAACTTGTTCAACCCACCGCAGCTGCAAAGAAAGATGAGGCTGTTGCAGAAGAAATTGAAAAAACTACTCGTGGCGAATTCTTTTCTTTTAAAAAGTGTCATATTCCCAAGGGCGCAGGTTTGGAATACGTTAAAGACAGTTCCATCACCTGCACGGTGGTTGATGACCGTAAAATCGAATACCACGGCGAAATTATGTATATGACTACGCTTGCCAAAATGCTTACAGGTAAAAAGACGGGTATTGCTGGACCGATATTCTTCAAATACAAAGGCAAAAACTTGCAAGAATACTATAACGAATTCCAAGTGAAACATGATTAACTAAGGAGAAAAACATGCTGTGTAACTGGCTAAAAAACAAAAGTCTAGAACTCGCAAAAAAAGGTGGCGAGAACTTTTTGAGTGCACTTAAAAAGTTCTTTAAGGACAGTCAATTAATTAATGAAATCCACGATCGAGCAGACAAAGAGTTGTTTCTTGCGGCAGCCAGCTCAAAACAATATCATCATGTAGAATCCATAAAAGAAAACGATATATATGATAAATTTATCGAAATGTGTTTTGATAGACAGACACTTGGCGTTGATGTTGTGAAATTTGTAGAAACGCATTACTCCCGAAAAAGAAAAAGTGCAAAAAAGTATATAGTTTGGTTTTTTAACGAACTAAATATGATAATATTTGACGTATTGAAAAACAACGCCTCTTCTGAAACAAAGATACTTTTAAGAGGACAAGAAATTGGTTTTTCACAAATATTAACGAAATTAGCCCACATAGAAAATGAACTTACTAAAAACACAAATCCCCCGACTACAGTTATAACCTATTGTGCCAATATGCAAAATAGTCGCTGGAATATTCAAAATTACGAGAAAGCTCTTGCTGATAAGCAAATTATAAACACCATATCACTTTCTTTAAGCAATTCTATTTTAGACCAACAAAATGGTGATACTTATTGGGAAAGCGAAAGAAAAGCATTAATTTGCAATTTTTCACGAAAAGTAATTCCATTACTCGAGGACGGCGGGTCATTTAGTGTCTTTGGTCTTGCACCAATACCATTATTGATTTTTTATGGAAATTTATTCGCCAATAGACCCAATATTGATGTATATCAACTAAAGAAAAATCCTTCTTCTTGGGAATGGGAAAATAATGACACTAAATTAAACATATCAACAACATGGCTTTCCAATTTTGCTCACGCTTCTGAAGCTGCAATTATGTTGTCATTTAGTGGGAAAGTTAATATTGCGAATGTTAATAATACAATTGATACCGCTTCTTTACCAACGGTAGAATTAAGTATTGAAAATCCTTACGACGATTTCTTGCGAAGCAAACAACAACTAGACGAATTCCTTATTGAATTTCGAAAGATTAAATCAAAACTTTTAGAACTTGGGGTAAAACAAATACATTTATTTGCCGCAATCCCCATATCCTTTGCCATTAGTATAGGACAAGCATATAACCCCAACTACGATGCTAATCTCGTTACATATGATTACAAGCAAGGAATTTATACAAAAGCACTTACTATTGGAGAAACTGTATGAAATCATATTTAAGCGAATTATTCTTTGAAATTGCAGAAGAACTTGATTTGACTGAATCGCAAGAGAATGCAATAGAAAAAGCATATAATGCCGTAGCCGATTGGCTAAATCGAAATGATTCAAAATTAAAAAAATATAATATTCATATATACCCTCAGGGCTCAATGAAATTGGGAACGGTTGTAAAACCTTTATCGCGTGATGATTACGACGTGGATATGGTTTGTTTATTGCGTCAAAACACTTATGGAATACAACCCGAAGACGTAAAAAAGTTGGTTGGCGATAGACTGAAAGAAAGTGATACATACAAACGCATGCTCCAACCAGAAGGAAAACGCTGTTGGACCTTGGAATATGCAGAAAGCCTAAACTTCCATATGGATATTTTACCTGCTATTCCAAACGGAGAAGAAGCCATTAAGGCAACACATAAAGAACCGACACGATATGTTTTTATTCCAACTAATCCGCACGGCTACGCGGAATGGTTTAAAAAACGCATGCAAAGGCCTATCGCGTTCAACGAGCGTGGAAATATAGAAAATATTCCTGACTATCCAAGAAAAACTCCATTGCAAAAAGTAATTCAACTTCTTAAACGTCATCGGGACGTTATGTTTAATAATAACCAAGAAGTTGCTCCAGCATCAATAATAATAACTACACTTGCTGCCAGAATTTACGACCACGAAATAGATATACTTACACTTTTTGAAAAAATCATTAAAGAAATCCCTAATAGAATTGAAAACAGGGATGGAACATATTGGGTGTCAAACCCCGTAAATTTAGGCGAAAATTTTGCCGACAAATGGAAAAACGATAAAAAGAAGCAAGAGGCCTTCTTTGATTGGGTTAAAAAAGTCAATTCGGATTTTACAAAATTGATGAAATGTCAAACTAGTGACGAATTGCTTTCTTGTTTATATTCGATGTTTGGTCAAAAAATCGTAGACTTAACAAACAATAGCCTTGGCGGATATAAAGCAATTGTACCTAAAATATTAAATGAATCAACTGAAATTATTCCCGTTGAGTTTTCTAGAGCCCTTGCTGTTCCCCATAGACGAAAAACCCCTTGGAAAATACCTCCTTGGAACATTGTACAAATTGAGGCTACTGCTCAAGGTAAATGCTCAACTAGAAGAATCTCAAGCGGAGAACCCCTTGAAAAAGGATTGAAATTAACCTTTAAGGCCATACATGGTATCCAATCACCCTATATGGTAAAATGGCAAATTACAAATACTGGTTATGAAGCTCAAATGAACGATAGTTTACGTGGCGACTTTTATAATTGTGACCCAGAAACACAAAATATAAGAACGGAAGATACTGCATATTCTGGCATTCATTATGTTCAATGTTTTATCATAAAGAAAAAGAAGTGTGTAGCAAAAAGTAAAGAATTTATCGTAAAAATAAAATAACCTAAACGGCCGAGGAATCGGTCGTTTTTCTTTGCTTTTTCGGCAAGTTATACTGGACTTTAATTGCTGTTTACGGTATTGTTTGTTTAACAAAATAAAGGAGCAAACAGTATGAATAAAATCGATTATGAAAAGGCAATTACTGAAGCGAAAGACAAAGGCGAACTGATAGGTGTGATAATCGCCTTCTCGCAGGATACGAGCCTTCCGTGGGCGACCTTCAGAAAATACTACAGGCAAGCGCACTTGCGAATGCTGACCGAATTTAAGGAAGAATAAATAACGCGCTACAATGCAAAAACGACCGAGAAATCGGTCGTTTTTTGGTATGCCCGGCGAGAATCGAACTCACAATAGCGCCTTAGGAGGGCGCGGTTATATCCATTTAACTACGGACACATATTCAGTTTTTC
>JAZLCK010000033.1:0-1003 GCA_045614165.1 Christensenellaceae bacterium
AAAACGAAACCGAAAATAATATGTTCGGCACACAAGAAAAGAAAGAAAAAGCAGAATAATTTTCTAAACAAAAATAAAAACTTTTAACCAAATCTTGCCCAATTTTGTTGGGCAAGACTTGGCATATTTAGGGGTAAAAAAATGAAAGACTATAAAAACGTTCACATTCTAGACCATCCACTAATTAGGCATAAACTTGCTATTATTAGGGATAAAAACACAAACACAAAGCAATTTCGCGAAATTATAAGTGAACTTGCAACCCTTATGGCATACGAAAGTTTTAAAGACGTTCCTACCCAACAAATAGAAGTAGAAACTCCTTTGGAAAAAGTTACCCAAACGGTTGTTAAAGAAAACTCTATCGCTATCGTTCCTATCTTGCGTGCAGGCTTGGGTATGGTAGATGGAATTTTATCACTTTTTCCAGCGGCAAAAGTAGGGCATATCGGTTTATACAGAGATGAAGAAACCTTTGAACCCAAAGAATACTATTGCAAACTTCCCGTTGGTATAGAAGATAAAGTCGTTATGGTTGTAGACCCAATGCTTGCAACGGGTGGCAGTGCTTGCGACGCTATTGCAATGCTTAAAAAACGTGGTTGCACCAAAATTAAACTTATGTCTATAATCGGTGCTCCCGAAGGTGTTAGTAAGGTTGCAGAAGCACACCCAGACGTAGAAGTATACGTTTCTACACTCGATAGATGTCTTAACGAAAATTGCTATATTCTTCCTGGTCTTGGCGATGCAGGGGATAGAATTTTTGGAACGAAATAATAAAGGATAAACAAATGGATTTAACGGCTTTAATTAAGGAATACTTAAAAAGCGAAGCGCTTTATATAGAAAAAGACGGCTATGTTATTATGCCGTCTTTCGTGGACGTACACGTACATTTAAGAGAGCCGGGATTTTCTTATAAGGAAACCATTTTATCAGGCACATTAGCATCAGCAAGCGGTGGTTATACTACCGTTTGCTCGATGCCTAATTTAAACCC
>JAZLCK010000034.1:0-4782 GCA_045614165.1 Christensenellaceae bacterium
ATTGAGTCTGTGCGACCTACCCGATAAAATGTCCACTGGACATTTTAGTCCTTCGGACAAATTGCTAACGCAATTTTCTCCATATTAGAATCCCATCTGTTTTTTGAAATTCTAACCAACAAAAAAAGGATGCGCACGGCACCCTAATTTTGTTGGCGGAGAAGATGGGATAGTTCTCCGTTGCACTACGAACCCCTTGCTCATCAAAGCAAGTCCGTCACGTGACGGGCGCACCGATGGGTTCAAATGCGTCCACCTTTCCACAAAACAAAAAACCTAAACCAAAAAATAGGTTTAGGTTTTCCGTGGCGGAGAAGATGGGATTCGAACCCATGTGCCCGAAAACGGACAACTGCATTTCGAGTGCAGCTCGTTATGACCACTTCGATACTTCTCCGTAAGTTCTTAATAATTATACACAAATAAAGGGTTATTTGCAAACAAAATAAGCAAAAAATTTCATATTATTTGACATTTATTATTTTACGATATATAATAAATGTGTAAGGAGGTTTTATGGTTCCTAATCCTTTATTTAAGTTATTTGGAAACGCCGTTTATTTATACGGAATTTGTATAGCCGTGGGTATTTTGGCGTGCTTATCAATTTTTTACTTATACACTAAAAAGAAAGGTATGCCACAAAAGGTGCAAGATTTTGTTTTAATCGTTGCGCTTGTGTCTATTGCGATAGGCTTTTTGTTTGCAAAACTTTTCCAAGCAGTTTACAACTGGATAGAAACGGGTGAGTTCAATTTTTATAATGCTGGTATTACGGTTATGGGTGGACTTATCGGTGGTGCCGGTGCTTTTTTATTGTTTTACTTTGTTGGTGGTAAAATCTACTTTAAAGGTGAAAATAAAGGACTGCACAAAAAACATTTTAACACCGTGTTTTTAGTTGCGCCTATCTGTATAACCATTGCGCACGCTTTTGGTAGAATAGGTTGCTTGATGGCAGGATGCTGTCATGGTAAATACCTTGGTTCATCTTTCGTTGTTGGTGGCATTTTAATGGACCCACACGATGGGGTTAAAGGCTACTACGTGCCAACTCAACTTTACGAAGCGTTGTTCTTATTCGCATTGTTTGCGCTACTTACGGTGCTTTATTTTAAGAGATGCAATATTATAATGGCGATTTATTTAGTTGGTTATGGCGTGTGGAGATTTTTTATTGAATATCTACGAACCGACGCACGCGGGGGCTTTGTTGCAGGGCTTTCGCCATCACAATGGCAATCTTTTATATTTATAGGAATTGCCGCTATATTAATCGTATTTTACGTTATTAAAAAGATTCCACTATTTTTTAAGCGAAAAGAATAATAGAATAAAAAAACGGCTTTAACATAAAGCCGTTTTTTTTGCCGTTTTTCAACGACAAAAACCCCACGAAAACGTGGGGTTTTAATTTTTTAAATAAATAGTAATCTACAAATGATTAAGCGTTTTTGATTGCTTTTTCTAGTCTAATAGCGAGTTTAGATTTTTTGTTTGCGGCGTTGTTAGCGTGTAAAACGTTTTTAGCAGCAGCAGAATCGATTACTTTGTAAGCGTTAGCAAGAGCAACTTTTGCTTCTTCAAAATTTTTGTCTTTAATAAGAGCATCTACTTTTTTGATAGAAGTTTTTACTTCTGAACGGATTGCTTTATTGGTTTCTGCTTTTTTGTTGTTTACTATAACTCTTTTCTTTGATGATTTAATATTAGGCATTTTTAAGTGCACTCCTTAATTCGTTTTTACCTTTTATAGTTTAGCACAAAAAATTATTTTATGCAACTACATTTTAAGTGGTTTTTTTCTTTTTTTCTTAAAATACGCTTTTATTTTACTTTTTCGCATATTTATAAGATATGAATATAAAAAATATCTTGGTTTACGATAGTGGAATAGGTGGTTTAAGTGTTTTATCGTTATTAAATAAAGCCCTTAACAATAAAAACATTATATATTACGGCGATAATTTTAATGCACCGTATGGCTCTATGAACGAACGCGTGCTTTACTATATCGTTTCTAATAATATATTAAACCTGCCTTTCGATATTGATTTAATCGTGCTTGGGTGTAATACGGCAAGCCTTTCTATTAGAAGAAAAATAGAGGAACGTTTTAATATTAAAACCATTGGCGTTTTTCCGTGCATAGAAAATCAAATCATAAATAACAAAAAGATTTTGCTTTTAGGCACTCCTTTAACTATTTCTAAAATCAAAGATGCCCATAATTTAACCAAGATAGGATTAAAAAACCTTGCTTTTGATATTGAACGTAATATTTTTAACGTTGATTCGCTTGATTTGTCTGAGCATTTTAACCAAAAAAACAATTATTCGATAGATTACATTAAAAATCAGGCGTATGATACCGTTATTTTGGGGTGTACGCATTACCATTTTATAGAAAATCAAATTTTTAACCACTTTCGACCACTAGAAATAATAAGTGGCAACTTCTATACTCTTAATGAAGTGGTGAAATATTGTAAATGTGGCAAATCGCTTGATAATTCCAAGCGAAACAATCTTTTATTTTATGGTGAATTTGCTGATTTTAACGAAAAAGTTTATGATAAATTTTACAAAAATCACTAAAAAAATTAAAAAAAATAAAAAATTTTTCAAAAAAGTGGTTGACAGTGGTCAAAATGTATGATAAAATATTCACGTATTAAAGAACAAGGGGGGAAGTGTTTCGTGGCTGGTAAGAATTACATGCATCAGTTAGACGCTAAAAATAGAATGCGTATTCCTGCCAAACTACGCGAAATGCTTGGTGAAGGATACTCGATAACCGTTGGCGTAGATAACTGTCTTTACGTTTATACAAAAGAACAAGCGGACAAGGTTAAAAAGTCGTTAAAAAACATCAACCCTTATAGGTCTGCTAGACTTAAAGCAGCAAGATATATTCTTTATAATTTCTGGGATGCGGAAGAAGATAATCAAGGAAGAATTCTTTTACCAGAAAATTTAAGAAAACATGCTAAAATACAAAAGAACGTTTTAGTTTTTGAAGGTCCTAACTGCATTGAAATTTGGAGTGAAGAAGTTTGGAACGAAACGTTTAACGATATAAACTTTGAAGACCTTGCAGATGCGATAGATGAATTAAATGCTAACAATGGATAATTTCGTTCATATTCCCGTAATGCTTAACGAATGTATCGAAGGGCTTAACGTAAAAAATGGTGGTGTTTATTTCGATGGTACGCTTGGCGGGGGTGGGCACTCATACGAAATTCTTAAAAAAAGTGCTCCAAACGGCAGATTATTCGCAACCGACCTAGATACATACGCGATAAACAAGGCAACTGAAAGATTAAAAGAATTTAGCGGTAGATTTACGATAATAAACGACAATTTCAAAAATTTTGCAACGTATTATCGTGATTATTCGCCCGAAGGCTTTGACGGAATACTTTTAGACCTTGGCGTTTCAAGTTTTCAACTAGATGATAAAAGTAGGGGATTTTCTTATTTATCTCCAAACGAAAAACTTGATATGAGAATGGATGGAAACAGTGGCCTTACTGCTAAAAAGATATTAAACGAATATCCAGAAAGCGAATTAAAAAGAATTCTTAAAGACTATGGTGAAGAAAGATTTGCTGGCCAAATTGCAAAAAACATAGTTTTGTATAGAAAAAAAGAGCCGATTGAGTTTATCGGGCAACTTAATAAAATAATTGATGATAGCATCCCGCAAAAGTTCAAAAAAGACGGGCACCCGTCGAAAAGAACTTTCCAAGCACTTCGTATAGAAGTGAACGGGGAACTAGAAGGGTTATATCAAACGGTAATAAACCTTGCTAGAGCGCTTAAACCAAGCGGTAGAATCGCAATACTAACCTTTCATTCATTAGAAGACAGGATAGTTAAAAGGGCTTTTCGTGAACTAGAAACTGATTGTATATGCGATAAAAGTTTGCCGATTTGTGTTTGTGGTAAAAAAAGAGAGATTAATATTATAAATTCTCATCCGATAATTGCATCTGATGATGAAATAAATAAAAATTCACGTTCAAAATGCGCGAAATTGCGTATAGCGGAAAGGATATGACGCTAAAAAAAGGAGATTGTTATGGTTGTCACTAAAAGAGCAGAAAACGTTAATGGTGTGTGCGACGATATTAATTTGATTAGAACTAAAACTGCATCTACTTATAATGAATTTAGGGGTGAAAGGAACACCGTTAATGGTGAAACCCTAGACGAAGCAAAGGTTAGAATGCAAAAAAACCTAGAAAAATTATTAAATTACGATAGATACAACAACGAAAATATGTCTGTTGTAGAAGACGTTGTTGAAACGACTACCAAAGACACGACTACCGAAGTTGTAAACGTTAAACCGCTTACCGATGAAGACATTAAACCATCTTCAACAACCTTGCAATTTGGCGATGCAAGTTTCCAAAACGTTTCTAATGACTTGAACAGACAAAAAAATGAGTCTAAAACGTCGTATAAATTAAGCAGTAAAGGAAAATTACTAATTGTATTATATTCGCTTGCTGTGACCGTTATTTTGGCTCTTATCGTGTTAAATACAGGTGTTCTTGCTGTTCTTAAAAATGATAAACAAGCAAACATTGATGCGTTAAATACTACCGTTAATGAATATAACGTTGCTCTTGATGAAAGAGTTGCTTTTTCGGCTAATGAAAACGTTATAGATATTGCTGTAAACGAATACGGATTTAAATTTTAAACCTTTCATAAATACTCTTTTAAAAAAGCGCTTTGAGGCGCTTTTTTATTTTTAAATTTAGTAAT
>JAZLCK010000035.1:0-1991 GCA_045614165.1 Christensenellaceae bacterium
AAAATGGCAATCCATATGGACGACCCACCTTGGGATATCTTTGGACTTCCAAGACTACTTGTTGACGGACCTAGCATAGACCGTTTCCTTAAAATGGTAGATGATGAATATAACTGCTTAACGCTTTGCTCTGGTTCTCTAAACGCTAACCCAGATAACAACGTTGCTGAAATCGTTAGAAAACATTGCGACAGAATAGCGTTTGCGCACATTAGAAACGTTAAACACTTCCCTAACGGCGACTTTTCTGAAGCAAGCCATAGAGACCAAGATGGCGACACGGGTATTTTAGAAATTCTTAAAGCATACCACGAATGTGGATTTAACGGATATATTCGCCCAGACCACGGCAGACATCTTTGGAACGAAGGTCCAGGAACCGTTCGCCCAGGCTACGGGCTATACGATAGGGCGCTTGGCATAATGTATATGCTTGGTGTTTGGGATACCTTAGAAAAACAAAAAAATTCAAAATAATATATATTAAAGGGAGATAAAAATATGAAATTAAGTGATAAAGTTATAGCAATTACGGGTGCTGGTGGCATTATTTGTAGTGAGTTCGCAAAAGCACTTGCCAAAGACGGCGCAAAAGTTGCACTATTAGACATTAACTACGACGCTGCTAAAAAATTCGCAGATGAAATCGGCGAAAACGCTTTTGCCGTTAAATGCAACTGCCTAGATAAACAAAGCATTATCGACGCTAAAAAAGAAATAAACGATAAATTTGGCGCAGTAAACTTTTTAATTAACGGCGCAGGCGGAAACAACCCACGTGCATCTACCGACAACGAAACAATGACGCCAGACCTAGAAGGCGTTAAAGACTTTTTTGCTCTTGAAGAAAGTGGCTTAAAATTCGTTTTCGACTTAAACATTACTAGCGCGTTTTTAGTGACACAAGTTTTTGCAACCGATATGATTAAAACTGGTGGCAACATTATAAACGTTTCTTCTATGAACGCTTATCGCCCACTAACCAAAATCCCTGCATATTCAGCAGCAAAAGCAGGTATTTCTAACTTTACGCAATGGCTTGCAGTACATTTCGCGCCTTGTAATATCCGTTGCAACGCGATTGCACCAGGGTTTTTCGTGACCAACCAAAACCGCGCGCTATTATTTAATGCAGACGGAACGCCAACTGCTAGAACGGGTAAAATTCTAAACGCTACCCCTATGAAAAAGTTTGGTGAAATCAGCGATTTAATCGGCACGCTTTTATGGCTTGCTGATGATAGTGCTAGTGGCTTTGTTACGGGCGCAATTATCCCTGTTGACGGCGGATTCTCTGCATATAGCGGTGTATAATCTTATCTAAACGCTTGATTTTTACACGCTAATTATATATAATAATCATAGAAAATATTTAGGAGAAACTGAGATGGAAAAAAGAGTTCCCGTAGTAGTAATAAAAGAACTTGAAAAAACCGATGAAATTATGAAAGCCCTAAAAGCATACGGCATTAACACCGCTGAAATTACTTTTAGAACGGCTTGTGCAAAAGAAGCAATTGCATACGCATCTAAAAACTTCCCTGATATGAACATTGGTGCAGGCACGGTTATAAACAAGGCTCAAGCAAAAGAAGCAATCGCTTGTGGCGCAAAATTCATCGTAGGACCTGGACTAGACGAAGGCGTTGCAAAATACTGCAAAAAGAAAAATATTCCTTACTATCCAGGCTGTGTGACACCAACCGAAATTATCAAGGCTATTAGCCTAGGGATAACTACTATTAAGTTCTTCCCTGCAAACGTGTATGGTGGCTTAAAGGCTATGAAAGCGCTTGCTGGTCCGTTCCCACAAATTAAATTCATACCAACCGGTGGGGTAAACAACGACAATATCGATGAATTTTTAGCGTGGGATAAAATAGAGGCTGTTGGTGGCAGTTTCTTTGTTGAAGACGCAATTAAAGCATATAAAGGAGAATAATTATGAGTAAAGTAATCACTTTTGGCGAACTAATGCTTAGACTTGCACC
>JAZLCK010000036.1:0-4293 GCA_045614165.1 Christensenellaceae bacterium
CTTAGCCTTTTTGCTTTTTGTTGCCCAGATAAGTGTTTCATGGCTGTTATTGAGACGCGTACCCATAAAGTTGGGGGTAGGGTTCTTTTTATGCCATACAACGTCGTTGATAATCCAATAACCTAATTGTTGCATAATAGCGCCTATGGTGTATATGCATTGCATACCACCGATTACCCAAATAGCGCCGTTTGGCTTTAATACCCTATAGCATTCGGTTAACCATTTTCTGGTAAATTCTTCATATTCTTCAAGAGAATTGAACTGGTCCCAGCCATCCGCACATCCGTTGTAATCCGTACCTTCTACACGCTTAAGTACCCCTTCGGTTCGCATCCAATAAGGGGGGTCTGCAAATATCAAATCAACTGATTTTGCGGGCATTTTTTGCATTTCGTTCAAGGTTTCGCCGTTGATAATTTTGTGATACATTTTGTTTTTCTCCTTTTTTTTACAAACAATACCGTAAAGCCTTTTGAAAGTCTATCAAATACGGCTCAAATTGACATTGTTTGTAAATAATTCTGCACGAAGTTGAACGTATGCAGGCTTATTTGAAATTAATTTTTTATATTTACCAGGCTCTTCCGTTCTTAAACGGCGCAGAGCAACGAGCATTTCATCGCTAGTATCGAAATCTGGAATAGAAAGAATTTCGTCACTTCGTTCCATTTTGTTGCGTTGCAAATAAGAAGTGAGTTCTTCCCAAACATCCATTCTGCTGAACAAAGAAGAAAAGAGTGCGTCGCCGTACAAAACATTTAATTGTCGTTTTGCGGTAATATCCTTGTTGCTTTCGGCAATATAGTAGTTTTTATTTTTAACCAAACTGCCGTCAATAAACCACATTGTGGCATTAATTTTCTTTTCAGGGTATAATCTTTCCAAAAGAGAAAACTTCTTTTTAAAGTTAGCGTATTGACCACGTTTCTTAGTGCTGTCGTGGTCATCTCTGATTTTTTGTTCAATCAAAAATACCGTATCACCGCCAAGGAATACTTGGTCAGCGTTTAAGGCATCGCCGTTTTCATCCGTGCCGATACGCTTATTAAGGTTACTATAGCCCATTTTCTCAATGTAAAGGGTTACTATGTATTCCATGAAATCGCCAAATTTAATCTCTCGACTTTGTGTAACATTTTGAATAAGTTTTGTCTTGGCGTTGCTTAATCTAAAAATGCCCGTATATCTATGAGGGTTATCAATTACGTTTTTAAGTAATTCATAGCAAAAATCCGCATCGGATTTAATTTTTTCGTTAAGTTTTTCAACAAAGAATTCGTAAGTAAGTATCATATTTTCTCCTTTGGATTAGCAGTTATTAATTTCATCAAATTTTTTGAGTAAAAATTCGTCAATCGGGTTTGTTTGCTTACGAGCCTCCAAAAGCTCAATTATTTCTTCATCTGTAATATGAATAATCCATCCGCGCTTATCTCTAACTGTATCCTGTTCTTTTTTAATAAAAAGGTCTTTATTTTCCAATACTCGGCAACAAATAATACCAAATTGTCCTCGATTTGGCGAGAAACGACCTGCCATTTGGTCTAATTCTGGGTTGGTTATATCTTTCGTATAGTTTTTGCATTCAAACATTATCAATGGGCAAGGGACGCCATAATTTTGAGCCAAAACAAAAAGAAATCCTTTTTCTGCAACGTTATTAAAGGCTATGTCTATTCTTTTTCTTCCGTCGTGCATTTTATGTTCCAACCTTGGGTTGTTGAGATAAGGATAAAATAGCAATTCTAATATCCCACTCATAAGGTGATGATAATTAGTAGCGTTTTTACTACCAGTTGGTATATTCTTTAATTCGGTAATTAGACGACTAATAATATCATCAATTTCTTCCGTCGTAATTTCTTCGGTTTCACCATCAGAAATCTTTTTTATAGTATCCTCACGGAATTTTTCAAAAACAGTAGGGTTATCCTTAGTGAAACGAGCCAGCCAGTTTTTTGTTAAAAACTCACCATGACTTTCTTTATCTTTGATTATATCCTTTTTAAAAACTCTTGCTGTTCTTAACGAACCATCTTTATTATAAGTTTTTCTCACTAAATGGGTATCATTGTCAATGTTTTCTTGTTGTAAATAAGTTAAAACATACATTCGCAAATATTCATCTTTGCAATAGTACTTGGAATCAGAAATCAAGTTTTTAGGGAATAATAAGTATTTGCGACCATCTAATACTAACATTTTATGGTGGCCACGTTCCCATTGAGCTGTGGTTTTGTTCCAATAATATCCGCTTTCAACATTACGCATGGGGATATCAAATAAGTCGCATTGGGCTTCTGTGTATTTCATTAACGGATATTTGATGATATTGGCTACCATGTCGGAAATTTTGTCTTTATCTACGCCTTCTACAAAAACTCTAACATCTTCAATGCCTTCAGCTACTCCGTTTTGAAATGCATCACTTCTTTTAATGGCAGCAAAAATTGATTGCGCATTAACTTGACCAATTCCACGTCCTGCTGGTTTACCTTTGCTCATACCTAAGCAAATTTCATTAACCTCACCTAAATGTGAAAAAAGCTCATATGCTGCTCGTTCATTATATTTTAATAAATATAAAAAACGATTAAAAAAGGTTTCTACATATTCATTACATTCTGCTAAAAAAGCATCTTCTTTCTTTGCAATATAATAAGGATCGAGGAATTTATAGGTGTCTTTTCCTATTTCGTAATCATAAAAATCCAGTTCTAATTGCGATTTATTTAATCCTAATTTCTCGCTAATTTTCATTGTTTTAATCTTTCTCCTCAGTAGCATCCATAATGTCGCCGATGTTGCATTGTAATACCTTGCAAATGCGGAGCATTACGTCCATTGATACGGTTTCGTTCTTGCTCATCTTTGCCATAGTGGAAGAAGACATTTCAGCCTGCACGCGTAGCGCGTTCTTTGTCATCTTTTTATCTATAAGTTTTTTCCACAATTTGTCGTAACTTACTGCCATAAAAATTCCCCTTGTAGTGGTATTTTTATCATTATAGCACATTCTTAAAAAAATAGCAAGTACCCTATTCGACTTTTCGAAGAATTTCTTTAATAAAAGGACAACAAAAAAATGACCCCAGCGGCTATCGCTAGGGTCAGGGGACTCAATCGAATATCTCTTCCAGTTTTTGGGCGGCGGAACGGTCGGCTGTTTTTAGGAAGTGACTGTATATGTCGGTAGTCGTGCTGGTTCGCGCGTGACCCGCTCGACCTGCGACCGTTACGATAGGCACTCCTGCGGCGATTTGCATAGTGATGTTCGTGTGCCGTAGGCTGTGGACGGTCCGTTCTTCAAGTCCTGCTGTCTGACATATCCGTTTCATCCACATATTTATCGTGCCGGGGTAAATGTTTCCGCCGTATTCGCCTATAAATAGGCGGTTGCTGTTTTCCCACTTATCGCCGTGCATCTCTCGGTATTCTTCGTACCAAGCCTTATATTCGGTTAGTATCGTTATCAGTTTATCCGATATGGCGATTACACGCTTACTGCTTTCCGTTTTCGGGTCTTTTAACACCAACCCGACCTTACGGACGGCGGTGAGCGACCGTGCTATGGTTATCGTGCCGTTTTCCAGGTCTACATCCGTCCATTCTAGACCGCACAGTTCGCCACGGCGCATACCCGTTAGAAGAAGGGTATGCATAGCCGTCTTGTATCGAATGTCTGGGAACTCGTCCGCCGCCTTGTAGAACTTTTTAGCGTCTTCGTCATCCATGTAGTCAATGTCGCGTGGCGGTCGCTTGGGGAAGGTTATGTAGTCGGCGCTAGCGTAATTATCGGCTATCAGTCGTTGCTTTTTCGCCGTAGCAAGAACCGCTCGTATCGTGCGCTTAATCTTGCTTATCGTTTCGTAAGCGTACTTTTGCGTCGTATGCGTGACATTAAATAGGGTTTCCGTTTTCTCGCCTAGCGTTTCGGCTAGCCGTTTGGCGTACTCGTAACTGATTTGCTTGCCTGCCAACGCGTTGGAAAGGGAGCAACTACTAAAGTTTTTCTCGTATCGAAGTTTCATATATCCGATACCAGTTTGGTTCATTCGTTCACGAAGAGAAGGCTTTGCCGTGACAACCGTCACAGTCTTTTCCATACGGTCTAGTTTGTCGTAGTATTGCTGTATGATATTCGGTGTAAGTTCTTTTAGTTTATAACCGCCGATATGCTTGTTGGTCAGTTCTATGGCGCTTTCACAGTTGACGAAGTAACTTGCTGCGACTTCGTTTTTTCGCCTTTTTAGCCACCAGAGCGCGTAGTCCGAGAAAGTGGTTTCAGCC
>JAZLCK010000037.1:0-23270 GCA_045614165.1 Christensenellaceae bacterium
GCTTTTGCATTTTGTAAAATAAAAAAAATTATTATATCTAACAAGGTAAAGCGTATTGGAGATGGTGCGCTTTCCTTAAATGCTGGCGAAATTGAATATCAAGGCAGCGCACAAGAATTTGTTAATACTTGTTTGGGTAGAAGTAAGTGCTTTGAGGGCTCTCATAATCATTCTATAGAAATTTGCTGCAATAACGGCCCAATAGTAGTTGAATTTTAGTTTGCAAGGATAAAATATAATGTGTAAGTTGAATTTTAATGAGCCAAAAATAGCAAGTTGCATAAAGACAAAAAGGAATTCTCTTCCCACAAAAAATGGTGGGTTATATAAGTGGTGGTGTAATAGAGAAAGTGTTGAAGAACTTTTAAGTAGGATGGATTTAGGCCATATACTTGATGAAATTATTGAGTTAATGGATTGTTATTCTTTTGAAGACCAAACACTTTATTGCTTTTACGTAGGTATGACGATTTGCAAGAAAGGGTTGTCGGGGCGTATAAAAGGAAAACACTTATCTAAAAAAGGAAATAAATCTACTTTAAGAAGTAGTCTAAAAGCATTGGGTTTTGGGGCAATAGAATCGTTAGAATTTCTTAATGACTGCTATGTTTCTTGGTGCGAAATTAAACGTAATTGTAGTGATTATAAAGAAGGGGTCATGAGTGCTGAAAAATTTGCCATAAATGAAAATTTAACAATTTTTAATATCAACGACTTGGATTTTAGTAATAAAACAAAAATTTTTAAGGAATTGCGATTAAGTATTGTTAATAAAATAAGAAACAAACGGTAAAAAATCTAATATTAACAAGGAATAAATAAGAATTATGATTTACAGTGATGAACTTAAAAAGATTTTTAACAACAAAGAAAGACAACAAGAAATCAATAAAGATGAGTATGTAAACACAATTTTACAAACATATTTAGAATGTGGTGAAGATGGTGTTAAAGAACTTTATCAATTATTAAATAATGCAAAGTTAGATATGAAAAAAGTTAAAGAATCAATGCTAAAAATCATTAGCACATTCTTAAATGTAGAGTAATTCAAAAAGGAGCAAACAAAAGATGGAAGTTTATGTTTTATATGGTAGGGTTTATTGGAGCGAGTCGGTATTTGACCATGATGGAAACTATTTTCAAGAAGCGCCTATTACAGAAGTATTTACCAACTTTGATTCTGCATTAAAAAAGTTAAAGGAATATGCAATAAAGGCTTATAACTTTTTAAAAGAATGCAACTATATCGTTGATGAAAGTTTTGCTGAAAACACTACTGAAGAAGATTTGTTTTATCATTACAACCTAGACGAAGAAGATGAGCCTATTGAAAACAACGTATGTTGGGAATATATAACAGGAAAAGATTATGCAAATTGGCAAATGATGGCAAAAAACATCCCTTTGGGTGAACAAATACCAATTTTGGCAGGGTTACATATTAGAAAAGTTAAAGTAGAGAACTAATTTTTTAACAAATAACCAATAAAGAACCAAAATTGACCCATAAATTGTAATATAATAACCTTGTAAGGGAACTTGCAAGGTTATTTTTTTATGGGCGTAAAATTAGTTAGTTTATTAAAAATTAAACGCTATAATTAAAGTGTAATAAAAAAGGGGCAAAATATATGTGCTTAAAACTTGGGCAAATGAAAAAAAGAGAACTAAATATTCCATTAGGAACTGATGAAAATGGCGAAGATTGTTGTTTAGATTTAATTTCTGCAAGGCACGTTTTGGTGGCGGGAAAAACAGGTAGTGGAAAAAGTGTTTATTTGCATAAAGTTATAAACTCACTTAAAGAACAAGATAAAAGCGACGTGCGACTATTTTTAGTTGACCTTAAAGGTACAGAGTTTATTAGATATGACAATATAAACAATATATATAAAAAAGTGGCAACGGACTGGGCTAGTGCTATATTTGGACTTTGGGATATTTTAGACGAAGTAGAAGATAGGCATAATAAGTTTGAAAAAAATTCAGTTTGTAATCTTGATGACTATAATAAACTTGGCTTGGAAAAGCGACTACCACATATCGTTATAATTATAGATGAAGCAGTGGACCTATTAAATGAAAAAGGCGAAGGTGGACTGGTGCTTAGATGGTTAGCGGAAAGAAGTAATAATGCAGGCGTGCATATAATACTTGCAACACAAATGCTTGCCGAAGAAGTTCTTTTCCGGAACTTAAAAGTAAATTTACAAACAAGATTATGTTTTAAGGTTTTTGATGAAGTTAGCAGTTTAAGAGTATTGCACAAAGAAGGAGCAGAGAAATTGAACGTAGGCGAATTTTTATATCGCAACCCTTATAGTGATGAAATTAAAAAATATAAGGTAAAATGGTAAAAAATTTTTTAAATATGACAAGCGTATATTTAGTTGTTATGATAAATTGAGGTGGTAAAATGAAGAAAAAACAAATGATAGAAGAGCCGTTTGAAGAATTTAATGAAAATGAGATTGATGATATAACAGACCAAGGCTTTCGTTCTGTGTTGGGTAAGGGGTTATTTTGGTTTATTAAAGGTGTAGATGGAGAGTCTTATATTTTGAATTTTAAGATGGCGTGTTTCCGTGATGGCGTTACGGTTGAAGAAGTAGAGAGTGGCTTTTGTGCAACTGATGGCATTTCGCATAAAGATGCGTGGGAAAAACTTAAAAAGGACCAAAACACAAAAAATAAGCCGTTTAATTATTTCCCACGTGGTCGTGTGCAAATTAAAAAGGGTGTGGCAACTATTTACTTAACGCCCGAATTAAGCCACGAAAATTTTATACAAGGACTAATTGCGTCGTTTGGGTTGACTGCAGAAAATGGTATTTCAAAAATAAAAGTTAAGCCCGATTATTCAAAGCACTATAAATTCTTAATGGAGATTTAATTATGGGCAAGATTGACGTTTTAGATTTGGATATAAAATTTTTAAGTAGATGTAAAATTAGTTGACAATAAGGTACTTATTATGGTACATTAAAAGCAAGAAATCCTTTATTTTTAAGATTTCTTGTCTTTTTTAATATCAGGTGAAAATTTAGTTAAGAAACGACATATCGGTATGATATAATGCTTATACTTAAAAATTTGGCTTAAAAATAAAAAAATTTTTTAGAGGTATTATATATGAAGATTATTGTTGAAAATTGTGTTTTGTTAGGCGTTGAAGTTGATTATGAAAAAGACGTTGACGTAAAGGAATTTGCTATCCCTGATGGTGTTATAAAACTTGAAAATGAAAGTTTAGCATATCTTCCTATGGAAGTAGAAACGCTTTATATTCCAAAGTCGGTAGAAGAAATCTCAGAAGGGGCTTTATTTGGAGAAGCAGGTAATTGGGAAAACCTTAATAACATTATAGTAGAAGAAGGAAACAATAACTATAAATGTGAAAGTGGTTGTTTAATCGATATTAAAAATAATACCGTAATATTAGGAACGGCAAACGCAGTTATTCCAGACGGCATTGAAAAGATAGGATTTTTTGCTTTTCGTCAAAGAGAAAACCTAACCGAAATTACCATTCCTGCAAGCGTAAAAGAAGTTGATATGCAAGCCTTTGCTTGTTGCCGTAATCTTAAAAAAGTGACCGTTTTAGGCGAAAGAACAAACCTTGATTATCTTTGTTTTATTTCAAGTTTTAATATTGAAGAATTTAATCTTCCTGAAAAAAGTGATTATGAGTTTTATCAAGGATGTTTGATAAAAAAGTCTTGCGAAACGCTTTTGATGATTACAGAAAATGGTGAAATTCCTAAAAACATTGTTAAAATATGGACATGGGCTTGCGTTAGATATTTTAAGGATATAGTTGTTCCTGAAACTGTTGTTGCTTTTGAAGAAAATGCCTTTCTTCTGCTTGGTGGTGGAAAGATAATTTCTAAAAAAGGTAGCCCGGCAATAGAATATGCTAAGCAAAACAATATAAATTACGAAGAAATTTAAGTGAGGTATAAATATATGATTATGAACTTTGGTGCAGGTGGTAATAAAGCGCAAGTTTTTTATATCTTGTGGGCGTTAGAGAACTATTCTGATGAAAACCATTTCTTAAAGCAAGATGATATAGTTGAAATTCTAAAAAAGAATGGTCATTTTACTGAAAGAAAATCAGTCGCAAGGGATTTAAATTTACTTGCTGAATTAGGCTTTAATATTCACGGTGTTTTGCCTGAACTTGATGATGACGGCAATGAACTTCCTATACCAAGGGGCAAGATTTGGTTAGAGCGAGAGATTAGTGATGAAAAGTTAAAACTTTTAATTGACTCTATTCTTTTTTCAAACTATATAGGTAAAAGAGAGGCAAAAGACCTTATTGATGCACTAATTTCATTGGGTAGTGCAAAATTGAAGGCGAAAAGTGCAACGAGTAGAATAGATGGTGGAAGGGTGTATCACCAAGAAAACACCGACTTCTTCAAAGAACTTGCTACAATAAATGAAGCAATGATTGAAGTGAATGGAGAAAGTAAACGAATCAATTTTAAGTATGCTCAATATAAATACAAGGGTGATGAAATCAAATTAGAAAAGGAAAGAGACCATGTAGTTAGTCCTTACTTCTTTGTTTCGCAAAAGGGCAATTATTATCTTGTTGGGTATAACCACAAACAAGAGTGTTTGTGGCATTATCGAATGGATTACGTTAAAGATGTTAAAATTCTAAAAGATACCGCTAAAAAGAAAGACGAAACCGAACTTAAAGGCAAAGATATTGGCGAATACGTTACGGAACACCCTTATATGTTTTCTGGCGAGCCTAAAGGGATAGTGGTTAAAGTCCCAACGGATAGGTTTGGAATAATAAAGGATAGTTTTGGCGATGCTTTTACTCGTCTTTCTGCCGATGAAGATTATATTACCGCTAGAATTTATTGTAACGAACTTGGTGCTTTCCATTGGGCAATGCAATATGGAGCGTACGTTGAAGTGTTAAAACCTCAAAGTTTGCGCAATACTATACGTAATCACGTTGAGGGAATGGCTTTTAAGTATAAATGTGGCGCAGGTGACAGGTATTTTCAAGAAATTAAAAAAGCAACACGTGGCTTTCATTTAGAATTAAAAGGTATAGATTTGAATGGAAGAACAGAACATTTTAAGTTGAGTAAACTTTTAAGAGTTTATCTTTCGGATAACAATTTAACTGATATTAGTTTTATTAAAAACTATCCAAATTTGATAGGGATATCAATAAAAAATAATAACGTAAGCGATTTGTCGGTGTTAGGAAATTTAGAAAAATTGCAAGACATCGAATTGTATAATCTTGGCGACGTTAAAAACCTTGACTTTATAACCAACTTAAAAAATATAAAGAATTTAATTCTTGACTTCGATAGAAACGTTGACTTATCAAAAATTAATCAATTAAGAGGTCTTAAAAAAATATCTCTTTCCGAAAGATGTTCGTTTAATTTAAGTTTAGACCTTGATAAACTTAAAATGGATAACCCTAGGTTAATAATTGAAGTATTTGAGAGAGATTATGATAAATCGAAAAAAGATTTTCCTACTTATATGAAAGAACCTATGTATAAAATAATGCTTAAAATAGCATTTGGCTTTTTTGTTGACTTCGCTGGAGATGAAAAAGAAATGGAAGATTTAGTTGGGCAAATGATTCAAAAACTTCCTAATGATGAAAGAGAAGTTATGGAATTAATGTATAGAGATAAATTGAACTATTATGAAATCTCAGACAAGATAAAAAAATCAGTAGATGAAATTAAAAGATTAAGAATCAATGCTTTGCAAAAAATTTCTCACGAATCTTATAATGAAAAATTAAAAAAATTTGTAGCACAAAACTAAATAACTAATTTTGGTACACTTCGTTTGATATACTTTTTATAGTAAAACAAACGGAGTGTATTTTTATTTATGGATGAAAGAATAATTGAACAATTAGAAAACGTGCCTTTTAGCGGCGAAGATGCATATAACGAACTTGTGAGTATTTTGGAAAGCACATATTGCGAACTCGATAAACTGCTAAAAATGACCGATGTTTTTTCTTATGAAGAAATTGAACGCATAAAATATGAACTTGCCACTATAAAACAATTGGGCATAGCCAAAGTGTTTGTTTTTGGCATTTATTTGTATAGGTTAGGGGCAATAACAACTTTTGGCTTATCAAACTATTCCTATATAAACTATTTGCTTGGCGTTTCAACAATCAACCCTGTTTTATATAACTTGCCTTTCGAGAGGTTTTTCACCGAACACAGAAAATATTTGCCCGTGTTCGATATATATGTTGAAAAAGGCAAAAAAGGCAAGCTACTTAAATCCCTTTACGAAAAGTATGACAAAGCCCTGTTTATAAAACCAAAAAATAGCGATAACGTGTATTTCACTTCAGGGAAACCTTTTGATAGTGAACTTATTAAAGAAATAGTTATCGTGGCAAAAGAAAACCAAGAAGCATACGAAGAAACCATTTCCATTTTGACAAATAAAGAACTAAGCAAACTCGATTTTTATAGTTTTTCCATAACCGAAGTTGAAAGCATTGAGTATATAGATGCCGAAATAACCGAACAAGTCATTTTAGAAAAGAAGAAAGAACTTTTTGATGATTGCTATCGCAACGGTATAGAAGAGTTTGATTTAATAGAAGAAATAACGCCATACCTATCTTATACCGAAAATAAACTAATTTACCAAGAACAATTTATGGAAATTTGCAATAAAGTTTTTGATATTAGTTATTCTATGGCAGATTATTATAGAAGAGAATTAGGAAAGAAAAAGAAAGAAAACCTTAAAACTTTAAAAGAAATTATAATGCAAAAGTTCCCTAAAAAAGGCGAAGAACTCTTTGATTATTTTTATAAGGTTGTGGCATATTCAGTTAGCAAGGCCTACGTTATCGCTTGTTTGCAATATAAAATAGAAGAATAGTGCGGGTTTTTTAGATATTCTTACCATCGAATAATGGATAAAATATTATTTATAAACGCGTGTATTAGGCCGTCTTCGCGCACGCTAGAACTTGCAAAGCATCTTCTTAATAAACTTGGTGGAAAAGTAGAAGAAGTAAAACTCTACGAAGAAAGTTTATCGCCCCTAACGCTTGAAGAATTGAGTTTAAGGGATAAGGCTTTAAGGGATAAAGACTTTTCGCACGAAATATTTAATCTTGCAAGGCAGTTTTCTAGCGCAAAAACCATAGTTATTGCTTGTCCGTATTGGGATTTAATGTTCCCAGCAGTGGTAAAATGCTACTTTGAAAAGATAACTGTAAACGGGCTAACTTTCGCTTACGGCGAAAACGGAATTCCCAAAGGCTTATGTGCGGGCAAGAATCTTATATACGTCACAACGTCTGGCGGACCGATAAAGTATAATTTTGGCTACGACTATATAAGCACGCTTTCTATAAACTTTTACGGCATAGAAAACGTTAAACTCATTAAAGCCGAAAATTTAGACGTTTATGGGGCAGACGTTTCGTTAATTTTAGAAAACGCCAAAAAATCAATAGATTAAAGTAATATGACTAAATAAATAGCCTAGAATTCTTTTTGGAATTCTAGGCTATTAGTTTTTTAAGTTCGATTATTTATTAAGTTTTAGTTTTAGGTTGCTTATTCCGTAAGGGACAAGGTGGAAACTAGAAGTAAAATCTCCAACGTCTATTTGTGTGAAAACGCTGTTTTCTAACGGCTCGAAATACACGTCTCGATGAACGCCAGATGGTTCGTGCGATAAAACGTGAGAAGGGCCAAGCATATTTCTAAACGTGCCGTATAAAAGTATTTTTACTTGGTTTTCTTTTTCGTTTAGTAATTCTTTATCGATTTCTAGTTCAAACGGGTCTCTATCAATATAACCTGCCTTAACGCCGTTTACAAACACCGTTGCAGTGCAAGCGTTGTAATTGTCTATGCAAAGTTTAACCCCTTGTGCGACCAAAAGTTGCTTTGTGTTTTTAATGCCAAAAGAATATTCTAGGTTTCCTGGGTAGAACGGATAGCCGTTAGCGGTCACGTCGCCAACGCCACGTAAATCTTTTTTAGGTGAAATAAAGAACTTGTTTCCCGTTCTATCAACGCCCGATGCGATAGAGAATTCTTTAATGGTATCCACCATAAATTCGCCCAAGATATGCACGCGTTCTAAGTCTATACCCGATGGTGAACGGAATAGTTCGAATAAGTGGCTCATATCATCAGACGGCCTTGTGATTTTTTGTGGAATAACCTTTCTAACGATATCTAAAACGTTTTCGCCTTTTTTGGCGTTTGGTAGTTTAACCATATTAAACGCGTTAGAGTAGTAATGCCCAACCACTTCGTTTTTAACTTTTTGCCCGTTAAAAATAATGTTTGCATCACTAGCATCTTCTAAAATCAAGGTTAAATCTTTGGCGTTAAAGGTAGAATTAAACTTAAATCTTAAAGTTATATCTCCGTTATAGCCTTGGTTTTTAAGCATTTCGGCAACGCGTTCGATAGGCGTTTCTTTGTTTAAAAATCCGTGTTTTTCGGTTTTATAATCGCAAGTTTCTAGCGTTAAAACGTTTTCTTTTAGCGCACTTACTTTAACGTTATCAATTAGCATTTCGGTAAAGAGTGTAGGCTTTGCCACTTTTTTATCGTTTGCCGTAGAAGTGATAATCATTGTAGAGCCACCAACTGGGTTGGTAAAGTAGATTTCGGTTTTATTGTTAACGTGTTTAACTGGCAATTCGGTTAATCTGCCCGTATAGGCGTTAAACGAACTTGCACTTACCTTTTTGTTAACGATAAGTTTGCCAACTTTTTCCTCTGTGCAATCGCCGTTGTGAATAAAAAAGTAGTCGTGCTTATCGTCTTCTCTATGGTTAATAACCGTTTTTGCCGTGTTGGTGTTAGAAACGTATTCGTAGCGTTTATCCTTTCTAGAATTTAGCGCGTGCATAAGTTCTAGATTAGACCTAAATATTTTAACGCCTTTTAACGCTTTAAGTGTTTTTATAAGCGTGCCGTCGTACACGCCGTCTAGTCTGCAAGGTGGGTTTACTATCCAAATTTTGCCACCGCTATTAGACAAACTTATAATTAGTTCAAGCATTTTTTTGCTTATAACTTCTATATCGTTAAGAATTAAAATTTTATAAGCACACTTTCCTACTTTTAGTTTGCCGTTTTCTACGCTAGCGATATCGTCTGTGGTAGAAGCGTCTAAAAAGTGGAAAGGTTGAGAAAGAGAGTATAGCCTATTTATAAAGTTATAGAACTGGCCATCGTATTCATCAACGGCATTTCTTGGCATAACGTCGCGACTATTAACAACGTTTCTTTTTGTAGTGTCGTTAGGGTCTACTAAACCAGTAAACAAGCCGTAAGCCGTTTCTAGTGGGTGAAGAACCGCAACGTCTTCAAGAGAATTTCCCATACTGATAAAATTACTAACCTTGCTAACGTAGTCTTTAACGTTTCTAAAATTATCCCAAAATGGTTGATAGCGGTTAAAAAGTTGTGGATAAAAGCGTTTTCTAAAACCCCTTAAAGAATAGAATAGCGCGTGAATACATTGATGGTTTATGCCGTTTGCTGCAAAGAAATCAAATAGATGTAGTTGGTCTCTAAAAGTAAAGTTTAGGCTTGTCACGGCATACATTTCGCAAAGTTTTCTTTTAATTCCCACTTGTTCGGCGATAGAAACGCATTGCTTTGCCGAAACGTGCATAGAACGATTAACGTATTTCTTTTCCGCTAAATCGCCAATAACTTGTGGGGTATCAAACCAGTCGTTGTCGCTACGGAGCATATCAATGCCGGGGATATCAAAGTATTTATAAAAGGGCATAGACGCTATGGATTGCGAAATTTGTAGCGAAAGGTATTCTTCGCCCATAAGGTGGCCTGAAAACGAAAGCCCGTTTTTCTTGCACCAAGAGCGCACTTTTTGATAGTAGCAGTTTTCTAACGCTTCGCGCATAAAGTTAAAATAATCGTACCTGATTTTTTTATAATCACCTATATCAAAATATAAGGCAGGAATATTTTTTTGTATGCTGTATCCGTATTTTTTAACAAAGCGTTCTTCAAAATCGGGCGCAAAAGTAAGATAACGATTATCAAAGCGTGGTTCGTCTAGCCAAACCGAAATAACCGTCTTGCCAAACTCATCTTTAAATTCCTTCCAGTTTTCTTCGTATGCCGTGCGAATATAATAGTCCACCGCACTTTCGCTAATCATATTAACGGTTGCCGGTGCGATTTTATCGGTAAAAACTATATCTTCGTATTCGGCTAAAACGACTTCATTACCTAATAGTTCGTTCTTTTTAACGGGAACTATTCTGTGTAGCGCGTGTTCTTTAGGTAGGCCAGGGTAAGCCGATGGCATATATCCCGATTGAAGTGCGATTTTTAGCCCGTATTTCTTTGCCGAATTTATAGCAACTCTAACCTTGCTCTTAAAGTTAGGGCCGGGGTAGTCCGAAATCAAGCCGTTATAAGTTCTAAAAATAACGCTATAAAAACCTTTTTGGCAAAAACTTTTAACTTGCGCTTCGATTTCTTCGTCTTCAAGTTTGTCGTTTACCATCCATAAATCAAGCCCCCTATATTCGATTTCGGGGTTCATAAAAGGATAAGTTTGCATATCGTCTCCTTGCTATTTAACTTCTATTAGTGGTATGCCACTAATTTTAGAGAATTTTCTAAGTTTAGAAAGTTGGTTTCCCGTGCCTAGCGCTAGGTGGTGTGTTGGGCCCGCTTCGCACCAGCGCGATAAAAATTCGCAAATAGGGCAGTTGAAAGAAACTCTTGTGTTTGTATTGCCCGTTTGTGGTATGTCGCCTTTAATAGAAACGCCTTCGCTAGCAATCATTTTAAAGTTGCCGTATCTATCCGAAGAAATGCCAAGTAGGGTTATAGGTCCTGATTTAAGCGAAAATTCTACCCCGATACCACTACCCGATTTTCCGTGATATTTTTTAAGTTTCCTAAGGCGTGGCTTGCCTTCTGCAATTTTTATGTTATGTGGTCCGTCGTGCCCGATTAAAACCACTTCGTCTTGCGTGTCGAACGGGTGAATTTCGGCAAAAGAGCCACCGCCACCAAGATTTTTCATTATAAGCATTGCACTTGCAGTTTTAAGGTCGGCTTCACCGGCAAGTGGAATACCCGAAGAAGTAAGTAAGGTGTTGCCTATAATTAGATTAGCCGATAGTTGTTCGTATGGATTGTTCGGCTCACTTTTATAATAGTACGCTAGCGCCGTTAGGTTGTTGTTTTTAACCAACTTTTCAAGCGCAACGGCTTGGCGTGCCGAATAAACTAAATCTTCATCTAAAACGTAATCGGTAAGCGGGTCAATAGACGGCTCACAAATCTCAAAAACGCTTTTTATCTCTTTAATCTTATCTTGTATTTCCTTATCCGAAACTTCTGCGGATAGCCTATTCAGTTCGCAAATTTCAAGCATCTTAACGTGCGAACCAAACGTGCGGGTGAAAGCAGTTGGGTCGGTGTGCATATCGTACATACCTTCATACGTATGCCCAAGATAGCCTATCGTTTGATACTTAAACGCTGAAAGCGCGCGCACGGCATCTACCCATTCTCCAAGTTCACGCGTTAGGTATTCTTTTTGGTTAGAAGACGCTACTATGCAAGGTGGAATATCTCTGCCAAGCCTTTCGTAAACGCCCGCAACTTCTGGCATAGCGCACACGTCGTCGTTAGCAAGTTGCATATAGGTTGTGGTATGCGAATAGTCTAAATGGGTTAGTGGTTGCACGCCCACTAGAATTTGTGGCACGTCTAGGTATTTAGCAAAAGGTGCGCATATAGAAGAAGTGACGTAGGTGGTTAGTAGTATGATTAGCATATCCACGTCTTCACGCTTAATGTTTTGAACGGCTGTAAACGCTTCTTCAACGCAGTCTACGTAGCCGGCGTTTATATACTCAACGTCGTTTTTAGGAAGAACGCTTAAAAGGTCGTCCGCCTTTTTAGAGAGTTCTTCTTTAAGTCCTGTAAATTGTGAAAAATAAACTTTTAGTCCAACCGAAACTATTGCTATTTTAGGATTTCGCATTGCATTGCTCCTTTAATATTGTTTTTTTATAAAGTTTAGCATATTTTATACGCGAAAACAATGCAATTTCCGTCCAATATTAGCACAATTAGTCCAAAAACGATTGACAAATATTCGGCTAAAAGTATAATAGTTTATGGAGAGAATTTATGATAAATAGCGAAGGGATAATCAAAATTGATAGTGTTATGCTTGCGCACGAATTCGTGTTAGACGAAACTAACCGATGCGATTACTACGTTAGTGGCAGAAAAATGTTCGGGCTTAGTTTTGCACTTTCGGGGCAAGCAGAGTATAGGTTTACTAGTGGAGATAGGCTAACGCTAAAAAAGGGCGAAGGTATATTTTTATCCGATAAGAGTGCATACACCATTATTGCAAACGGATACAGGCATTATACCGTTAACTTTTACGCGCTTGACGATGGCTCTTGTTTTTTTAGCGATAAAGAATACTTTGTGTTTTCAGACGTAGCAAAACAAAAGTTTGAGCCGATATTTAATAAACTTGTTTGCGCGTGGCAAGAAAAGCGAGCGGGGTATAAAATGCTTGCCATTAGTTGTATTGCCGAAATTATTGCGCTTTTAATAGAAATGAACGTGCAAAACACTTACGGTTTATCTTATCGCGCTAAAAGGCTATTGCCTGCAAAAGAGTTTTTAGAACGCAATTTTAAAGAAGAAGTTTCTATAAAAGACCTAGCGCAAATGTGTGATATGAGCCAAACGAATTTTAGGCGCGAATTTACTGCCGTATACGGCAAAAGCGTTACGGAAATTAAAAACCAAGCGCGAATAAACCACGCCAAAGAACTTTTAAGTTCGGGGTTTTATAACGTTTCGGAAACGGCAAGAGAGTGTGGTTTTTTAGACGTTAACTACTTTGTAAGATTTTTCAAGAGCAAAACGGGTATAGCACCTGGGAAATATAGAGAAGAATTGTTGTATCCTACAACTAAATAAGCGAAAAACAAAAACCGATGAACGCTCATCGGTTTTATTTTTTAGAAGAATAATACGCCCCTACCCGTGCCAAGTTTTCCACCATTTTTAAGATGCTCTATAAAAGCACGCCTTAATGAACTATCGTTAGGCAGTTTATCAAGATTTTTTTCGTGAGTGTCGAATAAACGCCATAGGTTATCCCTATGTTTATCAACTTTACTAGAAAACACGTCGAAAGACTTAAAAAAGCGATAAACGTTGCCCGTTTTTGGAAGGAATTTTTCGTTTTCTGGGTATAACAAATAAGAATCGCAAACAAAAGGGCAAGGGTTAAGCGTTAGTTGGTCTTTAAAAAACTCTTTGGCAAGCAAATAAGAATCTTCACACGCCTTTTCTGAAAGTGGTTCGCCAGAATGTGGGATATGCACGTTAATAACGGGTGTTGTTGGGGTTAGAATAACGCCGTTCTTTTCGTAGTGTTCGCCAAACGGCATAACTTCGAATTGAAGCCTGCCCATACTAATCATTATAAGCCTATAAATCTTGGCAAACCAATGCACTACAAAAGAGCCAACAATTCCGTAAATATCCTTGCACTCATTGAGTTTATACTTTAAGTGCAAAACGGTTTTGTTAAAGTAGTCGATAGGGTAGCCTTTAAGAATAAAAAGTTCTTTTAATCTTTTAGTGAGTAGCACCGAAACCAAAAACTCTACCGTGTATTCGTTAAGATTAGAGATAAGTGCAATTTGGTCTGCATTACTAATAATCGTATCAAAATCGCAGTTATAATCTTGTTCGTATAGACTAATGGTATCAAATAAAATTTTAGAAAGCGCGCTATCGCTAACAATTTGGTCGTAGTGATTAACGAGCACTAAACTATCATCTTTTTCGTAATCGTACTCATTTAAAAACCAAATCAAATAATCTTTATAAACTTCTATTTTTTCAAGGCAAAAACTCATTTTGTTCTCCGTTATTTTTTTGAATTATAACAAATAAAAAAATTAAAATCAAGCGTAAAACAAAAATTTTTATATTAAAAAACTTTTTAATTCTTTCTAAATAAATTTTACTCAAACGCTTTACTTTATCACGCTAATGTGGTATTATGATAAAAAGAGTTAGATAAACGTGGGGTAAAAAATGGAAAAATTCAAAACCGAATCGATAAAAAGGTTATTTAAGGTTATATTAGAACTTGGCTCTATCGATGAGTGCTACGATTTCTTTGAAGATATTTGCACGGTTAAAGAACTTCAAGATTTAGCGCAAAGGCTAGATATTGCAGTTATGCTAGAAGAAGGTAAGAATTTTATTCAAATTTCTAGCGAAGTTGGGGCAAGTTCGGCAACTATAAGTAGGGTTAATAAGTGCCTTATGTATGGTAACGGTGGGTATAAAAAGGCGATAGATATTATTAAAAATAAAAAATAAAGTGCAAAAATAAAGGGCGAAAAATATTGCCCTTTTTGTTTACTAAGGATAATTTATGGTTTGGATTGTTGCATCTATACTTTCAGCAGTTTTAGCAGGACTTACTTCTATACTTGCAAAGTGTGGTATTAAGAAAACCGATTCGGATTTGGCAACGGCATTAAGAACGATAGTTGTTTTGGCGTTTTCTTGGATAATGGTTTTTGTGGTCGGTTCTCAAAACACTATAAAAAGTATTGAGTTAAAGTCTTTAATATTTTTAGTTTTATCGGGGCTTGCAACGGGTGCTTCGTGGATATGCTATTTTAAGGCGCTTTCTATGGGAGACGTTAATAAGGTTGTGCCTATAGATAAATCAAGCACCATTTTAACCGTTTTGCTTGCTATTATTTGTTTTTCAGAAACTTCTAACTTGTGGATAAAACTAGGCGCAACGGCAATTCTTGGCGTTGGTATATTTTTAATGGTAGAAAAAAAGAAAACTGAAAAAACCGAAAGTCGTAAATCGTGGATTATCTATGCCGTGCTTTCTGCAGTGTTTGCCGCTTTAACTTCAATTTTGGCAAAGGTTGGGATATCGGGTGTTGAATCTAATTTAGGAACGGCTATTAGAACGGCGGTCGTGCTAGTTATGGCGTGGATTATAGTGTTTTCAAGAAACAAACACACGGGGCTTAAAAGCATTGATAAAAAAGAACTTGTGTTTATAGCGCTATCGGGTTTGGCAACGGGCGCGTCTTGGCTATGCTATTACTATGCAATAGGGCACGGCGACGTTTCGGTTGTAGTTCCTATCGATAAGTTAAGTATTGTTGTCACGGTTGCTTTTTCTTACTTTGTGTTTAAGGAAAAACTATCTAAAAAGGCGTTTTTAGGTCTAGTGCTAATGGTTGTTGCAACCTTTTTTATGGTGTTTTTTAAGTAAAAATATTTATAAAAAGCCAGCGATTTTTCGCTGGCTTTTTTCTTTTTGGTTTTTAGTTTTTTAGAGATTTTTGATATTTATAGGGCGTTATAGAAAATTTCTTTTTAAACGTTTCTATATACACACTACAACTATTAAACCCTGCGCCGTAGCACGCTTCGGTCACGTTTTTGCCATGTTTAAGTAGCGAAATCGAGTATTCTAACTTAACGTCGGTTAAATATCTATACGGGGTGCAACCGATTTCTTCGCGAAAAAGTTTAGAAACGTAAGTTCTGCTAATATTAAGGGCTTTACAAATATCGCTAACCGTATTGAGCACACTTAGGTTGTTTTTAACGTAAGTGATTATGCTGATAAGATTTTTTGATAAAAAAGATAGGTTGGTTTGGTTTTTAGAATAACTTTCTATATCAAAAAGAATATCTATAACGCGTGAAAGGGTAAGTGCGTTAGAAAGATTTTCTTTTAGTGCGTTTCGTAGCCCGTATATCTTTTCTAAAAAGGCTTTTTGGTTTATTTGTGGCAAGGTAAAATGCTTTCTAGAAGTTATTTTTTCTAAAAGATTTTTCATTTTATTGTCTTTATCTAAAACGTCGAAAAACGTTTCGGGTATTAAAAACTCAAAATATTCAACGTTTTGCTTTTTAGGTAGCAAGCCGTAGTGTGTGGCGTATAACGGGTAAGACATAAAATCGTGCGCCTTTGGTGAAAACGCGTTTTCGTTAATGATAATTTTAGCATCAACTTCGATAAAAAAGTTTATTTTATAATACCCGAAGTTTATGGGCTTTATCCAACTATTTTGGTCGCACAAATCGTTTATGTATAGAAAAAACATTTCTTTATCTAAAATATTTATAGCGTATCTTTCCATAAAACTATCCTTGTTTACAAATTCTATATTATTTTATAAAAATTCGATATTATTTAGTATATTGTAATTATATAATAATAAATAGTAAATGTCAATAAGGGTTAAGATATGTTTATAGAACAAAAAATTACCGAAAGGATAAAAAAAGTAAAAGAAATTTATTCGGCTTTTTCGGTGCAAACAGAGGATAGACCTTTTTACTATTCGGGCGATAGGTGGATAAGTTTAGGGTTTTTAGAGGGCTGGCTTAAAAATTACCGCACGCCTAGCACAAAACTTCGCCGTTCGCTGGCCGAAGCGCACGAACTAGATTGTGCTATGCCTGTTGTAGACGAACACGAACTAATCGTTGGCAAAGTATATTTTCCTAAATATGATAGTGCTGAGCAAGAAAGGTTTAACACGCTTTTAGAAAGTTTTAAGATGTCTTGTAGCAGTAAAGAAATGGAAGGGGTGCGCGCGCGTGCCGACCATATTGCGCTAGACTACGAAAAACTTTTAAGAGTTGGTGTTAGTGGTGTGCTTGAAGAAATTAAGCAAAAGAAAAAAGAACTAGATTTTTCTATTAGCGATAACCTTTACGACTTTTCGGTTATTGAAAAAAATGAGTTCTACGATTGCTGTATAATTGAGCTAGAAGCCGTTTTGCGCCTTGCCAAACGATATTCTAACTATGCGCTAGAACTTTCTAAAACTACTGATGAGCCACGAAAGAGCGAACTTATTAGAATTTCTAAAATACTAGAAAACGTGCCCAAAAACCCTGCGCGTAATTTTTACGAAGCAGTACAAAGCGTGCATTTTTTCACCTTTAATATGTTTGGGCTATACCCACTTGGTAGGCCTGACAGGTATTTGCTTTCATACTACGAAAACGATATAAAAAACGGGATTATTGATAAATCTTTTGCACAAGAACTTATAGATAATTTATGCCTTGGTGTTTCTACTTACACGTTCACAAGGGCTGCTTGTGGCTTTATTGTTGGCGGAACTGATGAGTGCGGAAACCTTGTAGAAAACGATTTAACTTATATGTTCTTAACGGCTTTAAGGCATATTAAAATGCCTGACCCTAATGGTGCGCTTGCCGTAAATGAACAAACAGGCAAGCAAATTTTAGAATACGCTACGGACATTATCGGCGAAGGAACTACCCACCCTGCAATTTATAACGATGCCGAAATTATAAAAGGGCTAATTAGTTATGGCGTTGATAGTAAAGACGCTGTTAATTATATTCACACCACTTGTGCCGAAATATCGGTTGTGGGAAAATCAAGAATGTACACCACGTCTATAAACGTTAATATGCCGTTAGAACTTGTAAACCTTGTTGGCGAAGATATAGCAGTTAACGATTTTAGCGAACTTGAAAGCGCGTATTTTGAGCGAATAAAAAACCTTATTGCCGATGGCAACAAACGCTATGCTTTGCGAATTTTAGAAGCCAAACGAAACGGGCTTCAACCTGTTAGAGCATCTTGCTTTATTGACGACTGCATAAAAGCGGGCAAAGACGTGTATTCGGGCGGTGCAAAATATAGTTATATGCAACCGATATTTATAGGTTTTGCAAACCTTTGTGATTCGCTTATTGCCATAAAAGACTTGGTGTTTACAAAAAAACGTTTATCCCTTAAAGAGTTTTACGAAATTGTGAAAAACGACTATAAAGACAACGAAGAATTAAGGCAGTATATTCTTAAAGACGTTTGTCATTACGGGAACGACCACAAAGAAACTGACGACTATGCGCATTACCTATTAAAAAACATACAAGAGATTTTTAAGGACAATAGCGTTTTTGGTTCAAAGTTTTGTATGCCCGGCACTTTTTCTTACGTGACGCACGCCTTTTACGGATATTACACGGGCGCAACGTTTGACGGGAGAAAGGCGCAAAAATCGTTAGCCGATGGGTGCTGTCCTGTTCAAGGTATGGACAAAAACGGGGCTACTGCTATGATAAACTCTTTAACGGGTTGGGACCAAAAAGCCTTTATGGGTGGTATGGTTATAAACTTAAAATTTAATAAAAGCGCGTTTAACGAAGATAAAAAAGGCAATTTAATCAGTATTATAAAGGCCTTTATAAAGCGTGGTGGGATAGAGATGCAAATAAACTGCGTTGATAGAAAAACGCTAGAAAAAGCACGAATTAGCCCAAGCGAATATTCAAACTTAATGGTAAGAGTTGGTGGGTTTAGCGATTATTTCGTTAGACTATCAGAAACTACGCAAAAAGAAATTATAGAAAGAACTGAATATTAACCTAAAAGGAGAAAATTTATGAAAACCGTTCTTATAACAGGTGCAAACAAAGGCATAGGCTTTGCTAGTGCAAAACTATTTTTAGAAAAAGGCTACAACGTTATTATATCAGGTAGAAACGAAGAAAGACTAAAAACTGCCGTGGAAAAACTTGGCTCTAAAAACTGCGCATACGTTGTTTGGGATATCGCAAAGGTGAGCACAAACCAAAGCGCAATAGAAAAGGCGCACCAAATATTCGGCGATATTTCCGTTTTCGTAAACAATGCAGGGATTGTTGTTGACGAAGATATTTCTTTCGTTCCTTTTTTTGAAAAAACTGAAAAATCGTGGGACGAAACTATGGATACGAACCTTAAAGGCGCGTTTTTTGCATTGCAAGCGCAAATGAAATATATGGTAAATAATTCTATTAAAGGTAGTATTGTTAATCTTTGTTCGGAAATGGGTTTTAGACCGGCCGAAAACGCTTACTGCATTAGTAAGTGGGGTGTTAGGGGTATGATTTCGGGCGTTGCAAAAATCGGCGCAAATTACGGAATAGTTGTTAACGGCATAGCACCTGGGGAAACGGCAACCGAAATTTTAAGACAAAAAGAAGGCGAACCACACAAAATAAATTCGCCACGTGGCGAACGCGCTATGCCAAGCGAAATAGCCGAAGCAATCGTATTTTTAGCCGAAAGCAAAAACATTATAGGCGAAATCTTAGTTTCTGATGGTGGAAGAAGATTGCGTTAACACCTATAATGCGTAAAAAAAGGATAATAAAAGCCAACGAAATTTCGCTGGCTTTTTTCTTTTGGTTTAGTTTTATAAAAGCGTTTCTTGTTCTCTATACTGAGTGGGGGTTTTACCCGTAATGGCCTTAAAAAGCCTTCTAAAATACACGGCACTTTCAAAGCCGTACTCTACCGAGATTTCCTCCACGCTCTTGTTTTTATCAACTAAAAGCGCGCCACACGCTTCGAAAATAGATATGCGATTTTTATAAACAATAGGAGAATAGCCCGTTTGTTTTTTAAAAAGATAATAAAATCTAGACGGGGAAAGATAGCATAAAGACGCTAATTGTTCTACGCTAACCTTTTCTTTAAAATGCTCGTTTAAGTATTCTATGGCAGGAGTTATAGAAGTGGGGCAGGTAATTTCTTGATAAATTGCTGAACTTAAAGCCGATTCTAAAATATAATATAAAGAAGAAATTGCTAAAAATATTTTTTCGTTTTTTAAAAACTGGTATTTTGCAATAACGTTGGCGTGATATAAAGCATCGTTAAAATTGGATAGTTTAATTTTTTGTATAGGTATTTTAACGTTATTAAAAGGGTCTAGATGAGTGGCAAAGTTAAAGTGAATTGACCTAAATTCGGTTTTCTCTTGCCATTTAGACGTGTAGGTTGAGTCTTTTGGAATAAACATAAAATCGCCTTTATTAAGATAGATAGTTTTGTTTTCAAACTTTACTTCGCCTTTGCCTTCTAGCATAAAAATAAAGTTGTGGCACGGCCTTGGAGAACGGCTATAATCGTAGGTAGAAGGCTTGTCTTGCACATATTTTACCGTTATTAAAAGCGAAAAAACTTGCTCTAATTTAGCACTGAACATATTCACCTCGCAGTAGAATCGTTTTCATATAAAATAGTATAGGCGATAGAAAAAAATTTGTCAATGGTTTATAATATAAACGATATTATAAAAAAATGGAGAAAATTTTATGAAAGCAATAGTTATTAACAAAGAAGACCATAGTTTAAGTTTTACCGACGTTCCTAACCCAGTGTTAAAAGACGGCGAAGTTTTAATAGAAGTTTACGCTTCTGCGCTAAATAGGGCAGACCTTCTTCAAAGAGAAGGAAATTATCCACCTCCTCCGGGTTGCCCAGAGTGGCCGGGGCTAGAAGTGGCAGGTATTATTAAAGAAGTAAGTGCGGGCGTTAAAAAGTTTAAGGTGGGCGATAAAGTTTGCGCGCTACTTGGTGGTGGCGGATATGCTGAATACGTTTCAGTCACCGAAGATATGGTTATGCCTATTCCTAACGGGCTATCTTACGTAGAAGCGTGCGCTATACCAGAAGTGTATATGACGGCTTATCTCAACCTATTCTACGTTGGCAACGCTAAAAAGGGCGAAACGCTACTTATGAATGCTGGTGCTAGTGGACTTGCTAGTGCAGTTATTCCTATGGCAAAGGCGTTTGGACTTAGAGTTATTACCACCGTTTTAGGAAAAGACAAGGTTAAAGAAGTTGCTTATCTTAACGCAGACCGCGTTGTAGACACTACGACGGAAGATATTGCAGAAGTTCTTAAAGAAGAAGAGAAAAACGGCACGCCTGTTAATATCGCAATCGACTGCTTAGCGGGCGAAAAACTTGGCGAGTGCTTAAAATACGTTGCTAGGGGATGTAGATGGATACAAATTGCATCACTTGCAGGCGATTACTCGCAAGTAGATTTTAGAAATATTTTCGTTAAAAATATTAGAATTATCGGTAGCACTTTAAGAAGTAAAACCCCAGAAGAAAAGGGAATTTTACTTAACGAATTAGTAGAAAAAACGTGGGCTAAATTTGAAAGTGGAGATATTAAAGTTAAAATTTATAAAACCTTCCCGTTAGAAAAAGCCGACGACGCGCACCAAGTTTTATATCGTGGCGAAAACGTTGGCAAAGTAGTGCTTATAGTTAAGGAGTAAGGTTATGCCGAAAATAAAGCAAATAGTTTTCACAAAGCCCTATTGTGCAGAATATTTAACGCTTGGCGAATTAGATTTTGATACTATCGGTGCGAGCGAAGTGGTTGTTAAAACTATGGTTTCTAGCATTAGTTTAGGAACTGAACGCGCAAACTACGTTGGAGACCCTAACGTTTCCGCTATAAGAAACGCGCCAACCGAAGTGATTTTTCCTAGATACACAGGTTATAGTAGCGCAGGCGAAGTAGTCGCTGTTGGCAAGGACGTAAAAAAAGTTAGCGTGGGGGATAGAGTTGCTATTTTTGGTAGCCACCACGTAAACTACAACGTAGTGCCCGAAGAAAGAGTTGTTAAAATAATGCACGATAACGTTTCTTACGAAGAAGCGTCTTTTGGGTATATAACTACCTTTCCGCTTGCAGCCGTTAGAAAAGTGAGAGTAGAACTTGGCGAAAGTCTTATGGTTATGGGTTTAGGCCCACTAGGGCAAATTTCAGTTATGTACGCTAGATGCGCAGGTGCATACCCCGTAATCGCGTGCGACCCCGTTAGTGAACGCAGAGAAGAAGCACTTAAAAATGGTGCGGACTACGTTTTTGACCCACTTGATAAAGATTTTGAGAACAACGTTAGAAAGGTTTGCCCAAACGGAGTTAACACCGCAATAGAAGTTACGGGCGTGGGTGCAGGGCTAGACGAAACGCTTGATTGTATGGCGAAAATGGGTAGAGTTGCGCTTCTTGGGTGCACAAGAAACAGCAACTTTACTATCGACTATTATAAAAAAGTGCACGGGCCGGGCATAACGCTTATAGGCGCGCATACTAATGCAAGACCGAACGTAGAGTCTTATCCGGCACATTTTACGCACCAAGACGATATTTTAACTATGCTTAAACTTTGTTCTGCTAATAGGCTTCCTATTAAAAATTTAATAAAAGAAACGCACAATCCAAAAGATTGCCAAAGCGTTTATTCACGTCTTGTAACGGATAAGAACTTCCCACTAGGCGTGCAGTTTGATTGGAGAGATGAATAATGAAAAAGATAAAAATTGCGCAAATCGGTGTGGGGCACGACCACGCTTGTAGTGCTTTTCTTACCCTAAAAAATTCAGAACTTTTCGAGATGGTAGGGTATTGCAAAGTTCCCGAAGACGACGGCGGGTATGAGTGCGTTAAAGAGCACGATAAACTATACAACCACTACTACGACGGCGCAAAAGAACTTACGCTTGAAGAAATTTTCGCTATTCCTGATTTAGAGGCTGTGGCAATTGAAACTTTTGACCTTGCGCTCGTTAAATACGCTAAAATGGCGGCGGATAGGGGGCTTCACGTTTATATGGACAAAGCGCCTGGTGAAAGCGCGAAAGAATTTGAAGAACTTTTATCTATAATAAAGCAAAAAAATCTAGCCTTTTCTATCGGGTATATGTATAGGTTTAATCCGCTTCTTAATAAAGTTTTCGCAAGCGTTAAATCGGGGTCAATTGGCAAAGTAAACAATATAGAAACCGAAATGAGTTGTTATATGGACCACAAAAAAAGATTGTGGCTAGAACAATTTAAGGGTGGTATGATGCAGTTTTTAGGTTGCCACCTTGTTGATATGGTTGTTAGGCTAAACGGCGTTCCAGACGAAATTTTGCCGTTAAACTACGCTTCGGGTGATAAAGGCGTTGACACGTTAGACGTAGCGTTTGCAGTATTTAAATATCCAAACGCAATAGCCACTATTAAGAGTAGTATGATAGACTGTGGTGGCTACGTTAGAAGGCACTTAACCATTACGGGCGACAAAAACACCATAGACGTTAGGCCGTTAGAAAAATTCGAGTCGGTGCCGTCTAATATATCTACGGCGATGCGAAAATACGGCTTTGAAAAAGGTTGGCACGACCTTGGCGAACTTTTAGGTAGCGGTGTGTTTGATAGATACGAAGGCATGCTTTCGGCTTTTGCCAAAATGGTTAGGGGAGAGCGTGGCTACGAAGTTGACTTAGAACTAGAAGCAAGAATTCATAGGTGCTTATTAACAGCCTGTGGTATCGAGTGC
>JAZLCK010000038.1:0-55594 GCA_045614165.1 Christensenellaceae bacterium
CCCGAATATATACCATTGCGGTGACGTTAGCGATGAGGTCCCACCTGTTCTCATACCGAACACAGAAGTTAAGCTCATCAGCGCCGACAATACTTGACTGGAGACGGTCCGGGAAAATAGGTCGTTGCTGCATCCAAAAACTTTGGCTTGGAAACAAGCCAAACATTGCCCCTTAGCTCAGCAGGTAGAGCATTCGGCTGTTAACCGAAGAGTCGTCAGTTCGAGTCTGTCAGGGGCAGCCAAAAAGAAAGCATCCATAATAATGGGTGCTTTTCTTTTTGCTTGCCTACGGCAAGTCCCCAAGACAGCGCTAGAAACTGACGAACAACTTGCTATTGCAAGTTGTATTCGTCGACACTCGTCCGTTCGTTTCACTCACTACCGAGGGCGTGTTGATTGCAAAGATATTTTATTTATTTGGTATCAAAAAATTTTTCACCACGCTCGCGAGTCTGTCAGGGGTACTCAACATTTTACACTCCCCCAACGGGACTTGAATTTAAAAATTGTAAAAAATAATATAAAATATCATAAAATAACATTAAAAAACATTTGACAATTAAAAATATTACGTATATAATATAGGTAAGGAGGTTGAAATGGAGTACAACGAATTAATTTTAGATATGCTTAACCGCATTGTAAAACTTGAAAAAGAAGTAGAACTTTTGAAAAAGGGAATAACTCCAAGTGAAGAGATTCCAAAAGAAACTTTTGTTGAAGAACGTCCTGTACAACGAGATAAAACGAGATATATGTTTAACGGTAACGTGTATCTTAAAAACAAACTTGTATTAGCCGTTGTTAAAGATTACGTTTCAAAAAATAAAGACATAACTTGTAATGAGTTAAAAATGGTTTTTGATAAGTCCTTGCAAGGCTCAATCGGCGTTGTGGAATACGAGCATATTGCGAAACAACGCAAAGATTATCAAGTTAGATTTTTTGAAAAAGAAGACGAAATTTTACGATTGGTTGATGGAAATATGTTTGTTTGCTCGCAGTGGGGAGTTTTGAATATATCTAATTTTATCAAAAGAGCAGAGCAATTAGATTATACGATTGAACAAATTATAAGAGAATAAAAAATTAAAGGAGAAAAATTATGAGAATTGACGTGAAATCAGAACAAAGAAAATTTTGGGGAACTTTTGACGAGAAATTGATTGAAAATGGTGAGCCATTTTCGATATTACATGAAAAAGGCGGTGAAGTAACTTATTGGGCTGTGGTAAATAAAAATCAAAGTTTTGCGGATAATGCACTGTCTATAGATTTCTTAGTAAGGGAGCAAAAGTTAAGGATAAATATATATGTTCGCACTGATTTAGCATTATTTAGTATATTTGAGAGCAATAAAAAAGAAATCGAAACAATTGTAGGTGTACCGTTAAAGTGGATTGTGGGAACAAAAAATAAAAACACGAGAAGAATTGCTTATGAAATTCCTGTCAATACGGGATATTATTCAAACTATAATGAAACAATTGATAAGGCTTTGCCTATAGTCGATAAAATGAAAAAAGTTTGCGAACTATATGCTAAAAATGAGTTTTTTGATTTTTAATAAATAAAAAGAAAACTATTTTATAAGCCAAAAGAAAAGACCAACAAAAGTTGGTCTTTTTCTTTTGTTTGTGTCTTTTAACTTTGAACATATCGATGGTCTTTTTTTGTAACGTGTAAAACGTTTTTTATTAAATTTCTACTATTGACAATATTTTTTAATAATTGTATAATTAAATAAATTTTTTAAAAACCCTACTAATTCTAGTATAAAGGAACTATATATGAAGGCATTGAAAATAAATCCAAGTAATGTAAGAGGTTTTAACTACCATCCTAGTTATTCAACCACGTCTATGAACGACTGGTTGCTTTTTGATGAGAACGTTTGGCGCCGTGAACTTGCAAACGGCAAAGAAAAATTCCCAAAAATGAACACCGTTCGTTTGTGGCTTTCTTGGAACGCCTATTGTGCTATGCAAGAACGTTTTATTGAGAGCGTTAAAAAGGCCATTGATATTTGTCGTGAACTAGGAATATACGTTATTCCTTGCCTTTTTAATCGCTGGCACGACCCTATGGTTGATTGCGACGGCATTTATATCGACCACTTTTTGCCAAACAGCAGTTGGCTATTGAAATTTGGCGACCCTTTTTCTGATTATATCGATGCGCTAAGCGTTGCGTTCCGCGATGAAGAACAAATTCTTGTGTGGGATATTTGCAACGAACCTATGGCGTATAACGGCGATTTTCCTATGAAAGAAATGGTTAAAAAATACGAATTAGACTGGCTTAAACGTATGGCAGACCGTTTGCGTGCCAATAACGTGTCGCAACCACTTGGTATTGGTAGCACGGGTATGGAGTCGATGGAAGTCTTTGGCGATATTTGCGACGTTTATCTAACTCATTTATACTATCGCGGTGGTGATATTTCGCACTACGAAAACAAAGTAGAAAAGTTCGTTAATGAATCAAAAAAGAACGGCAAGCCACTAATTAGTTCGGAGTGCTGTTGGGGCTCTACCGACGATAAAGAACGTGCAGAGTTTATTCGCGCAACGCTTACCACTTTTAAAAAATATGGAGTTGGTTTTGTGGCGCACGCCCTTCAATATTGTGGTTGTGCCGACCTGCACGACGCGCACGATGGACGCTTAACACCCGATATCGGTAATTTGTGTTTTATAAATAAAGACGGCTCTATGCGCCCTTATCACGAAATTTTTAATGAATTCTAAAATGAGTAATTTTATTTAAGCACACAAAAAGGCTATCAATCGATAGTCTTTTTATATGCCGGTATTAGTAGGCTTACTATATTTTTGCACTTAAAACTATAATTGTTGACTTGTAAAGAAAATCGTGCTATTATATTACAAAATTAAAAGCCTAAATAAAGGGAATATTAGTTATGAAAATTTTATCAATAGGTAATAGTTTTTCACAAGACGCGCAAAGATATTTATACGAACTAGCAAAAAAGGATGGGATTGGTTTTAAGACCGTAAACCTTTATATAGGCGCGTGCACTTTAAGAACGCACTATCTAAACGTGTTAGAAAACAATGCCGACTATTTTTACGAAATGAACGGCATTAGAACGGGCTTAAAGGTTTCTATAAGAGAGGCCCTAGCAAGCGACGATTGGGACGTTATTACCTTGCAACAAGCAAGTCACGAAAGCACTAAAATTCAAACTTATTCTCCATATTTAGAAGAATTAGCATTGCACGTTAAAAAATATTGTCCACACGCTAAAATCTATATTCACCAAACTTGGGCATATGAAGAAAATAGCGCAAGATTAACTTCTATTGCAGGCTACACAAAAGCCGAAGATATGTTTTTAGATATTATTAAAGCGTATAAAGAGGCGGTAAAAACTATCAAGGCGGATGGCTTAATTCCTAGTGGCACGGCAATGTTTAACGCCACAAAGTTAGGTATAGAAAAGGTGCATAGAGATACTTTCCACGCTTCTTTGGGCGTTGGTAGATACTTGCTTGCGCTTACCTGGTATAAGGCTTTGACGGGCAAAAATATCGACGATAACGACTTTAACGACTTTGATGAACGTGTGACCGACGAAGAAAGAAAAATTGCTATAAAAGCCGTTAATATGGCTTTTAACAACAAAAAATAGTTAATTATTGTAAAGAAAAACAAAAAACACAAACACCAACCGCACGGCTGGTGTTTTTCTTTTCTAAATCTTAATGGTTTACGGGCAAAAAACACAAAAAATAAATATACCCCCCTATTGACAAAATACCCCACCTAGGTATATTATGTTGGTAGGGGGAACGGAAATGGATAATTGTTGCAGTAAAAAAACAAAGCGTAGCGTAAGCGAAAAAAAGTTAATAATAAACAGGCTAAACAGGATTAGCGGGCAGATAAAAGGCATAAGTAAAATGGTGGAGAGCGACGCGTATTGTAATGACGTGTTAATTCAACTTTCAGCCGTAGAAAAATCTGTTAAAAGTCTTTCGACACATATTTTAGAAAGCCATTTATATACTTGCGTTCCAAAAGACCTAGAAAACGGCGAATACGACACGATAGACGAACTAATTAGTTTATTTAAAAGGTTTAATAAATAAAGGAGGTAAAAAAATGGAAAAATACGTAGTTTGCGAAAAGTGTGGCGCACTTGTTAAAGTTTTAATCGACTGCACTTGCGAAAATTGTGGTATCAAATGCTGTGGTAGCGCGATGAAAGAAATTTCTAAGGCAGAAGCAGAAAAACTATTAGAAAACAAATAACGCGCGAAAAAATTTTTAACTAAAAAACAAAGAACACTAGTTTTGAGACTAGTGTTCTTTAATATTAATGGATAAAAATATTTGATTTATCTTTACAAAACGAATAATAAGTTGTATAATTTAAGCGTACAAATAATGGTAAAACTATCAAGGAGTAAATTATATGAAACTAATCATTAAAGACAACTATCAAGCAATGAGTGATTGGGCTGCAAAACATATTGCAGACGCTATCAACAACCACAAAGAAAACCGCCCTTTTGTGTTAGGGCTTCCAACTGGTTCTTCACCACTTGGCGTTTATAAAAAACTTATCGAAATGAACAAGGCTGGCGAAGTGACATTTAAAAACGTTGTCACTTTTAATATGGACGAATACGTAGGGCTTCCAAAAGACCACGACCAAAGTTATTGGTATTTTATGCACGACAATTTCTTTAACCATATCGATATCCCAAGAGAAAATATCAACATTTTAGATGGTATGGCGAAAGACCTTGATGCTGAATGCAAACGCTACGAAGATAAAATCGCTTCATACGGCGGTATCGACTTATTTATGGGTGGTAGTGGCGTAGATGGACACATTGCTTTTAACGAACCTTTCACGTCTTTAACTTCAAGAACGGGCGTTCGTGCGCTTACCGAAGATACTCTTATCGTAAATTCACGCTTCTTTGGTGGAGACGTTAATAAAGTGCCAAAAACTGCGCTTTCTGTTGGCGTTGGTACGGTTTGCGATTCTAAACAAGTTATGCTTTTAATTAGTGGACACAATAAAGCGCGTGCGCTTCGCCATTGTGTAGAAGGCGGTGTAGACCACGCTTGGACTATCAGTGCACTACAACTCCACGCCGACGGCATTGTTGTTTGCGACGAACCTGCTTGTGGCGAACTAAAAGTAGATACATATAAATACTTTAAGGAAATCTACAAAAACGAAAAATAAAAAACTGCTTAAAACTAACTAATAAACCCAAAAAACCACCGAATTTTCGGTGGTTTTTAATCTTCTAAGCCTAAAATATAATAAGTTGTTCTATTAAAAAATTTTGCTATAATAATTCCTAAATACTAAAAAACTTGGTAAAAATCGGGGTGTTTATGGGTGAAAATTTAACATAAAAACTGCGTAAAATCACGCGCAAATAATCATATAAAGGTGCTAAATATTCATAAATTTTTGACTAATATTCATAAAAATTCGGGGGTAAAATATCTCAAAAATTAACCAAAAATCACAATAAAAAGGGTGTTAAAAATTATAAAAAACACTAAAACTTATAAAGCATCAATGCGCAAAAATTCTCTAAAATCCTTAGCAAAAACCCTTGACAAACTTTTTAATCTTTGCTATCATAATCACATATAAACTATAATATCATAACATTATAATATTATGATATCAAAGAGTGCGCGGAAAAGTCGATTATAAAGTGTGGAAAAGTCGATTATAAAGTGTTGTATTTATTTATACGCAACGCTTATGTTTAAGGTTTAAATACCTTAGTTTCCGGCGTGTTAAATGGGGTTATTAACAATTTTTAGTTATATAAATGCTTATTAAAACAGGGTGAAAATATGAATAAAACAAAAACGCCAACGGCTGATAAAGTGACCTTTCCGTTAAGGCTTCAGCCAACCACTTATAAGAAAATTAGAGCAAAGGTTAACGCTATAAAAGAGAAAGGAAATTATGCTTATAGCATCAACGAATTTTTAACGGAAATCATAGAAAAGGGGCTTAAATAATTATGAAAGATATTCAATTAGTGCATAGAAAAATTTTGTGGGAAAAAAGCAAGGTTATATATAAATATAGTCCAGACGAAAACTTTGAAAAAGACTGGGAAATTAAGGCTGGCGATTGGAGTTATAAAGACGGCTATTTAATCGGCAAAGAAGACGGAAACCGTGGTGGAATTTTGTGGTTTAAAAAGAAATTCGATAAACCCGTTATGATATGCTTTACGGCATCTACCGTAGAGCCTTGCACGCGTGACGTAAACGCTGTTTTTTGTGCAAGTTGGGATGATGAAATTGATGACCTAGGAACTTCTTACGTTTGCGGACTTAACGGCTGGTTTGCTGACAAGGCGGGGATAGAGCGTAGCGCAGGCAAAGGCGTTCAAGTATTCCGTTCGCTAACGAGCAGTTATAAATACACGCCCGGTAAAGAAGTGCGTATGATAGCCGGCGCAGTAGAAGGGCACGTTTTTATGGTTGTAGACGGCGAAATCGTGGCAGAACACATCGAGTATAAAGATTATTTAGAGAGTGGGCACGTTGGCTTTTCGCCATACTGCACTATTCTAAAAATCAAAGATATAGAAATTCGCGAAATCTGCTGGGAAAAATGCTACGAATACTACGAACCCGAATTTTAACGCTAAATTAAAGCAATTATAAAAATAAAAAATGCACCGACCTTTTTGGTTGGTGTTTTTTTATTTATCGAATTCGGTGTGCAATATTTGTATTTCGACAAATTTGTGTAAAATAGATATTTTTTGCTGAAATTTTGCAAAAAATCGTAGGTTTTTACACGTTTTTGGGAAAAGTCGGTATTGACTTTTTTCCTTTTTATGATATAATATATTTATATAATTATAAATATAACGCGTGATAGTAAATATTTGTACTTAATTGATAACAATATACGGTTTTGGGGAGTTTATGAAAGAGTTTATTTTGCAATTAACTTCGGCGTGGTGGGGAGTTTTACTTATTGTTTTGGTGGCACTTGCATTTTGGGTGCTACTATCAGCAGTCCTTTACCGCGTTTTTTTTAAGCGTTTTTACGACCTTTTGTTATCTATGCTTGCTCTTTTAATTCTTTCGCCGATAATGTTGATATTAATAGTGCTTGGCGCGATTAAAATGGAGGGTAATCCTTTTTTTACTCAACTTCGCCCCGGTAAGATTAGCAAAAAGACTGGCGAAGAAAAGATATTCAAGCTCATAAAGTTTCGCACGATGACGATGGAAAAAGATGAGAACGGAAATCTTTTACCGGATGAAAAAAGGCTTACTAAATACGGTAAGTTTTTGCGTAGCACTTCGCTTGATGAACTTCCTGAACTGCTAAATATTTTTATAGGGAATATGTCAATCGTAGGCCCACGCCCACTACTTGTTAGTTATTTGCCTTATTACACAAAGGATGAAAGAGAAAGACATAATATTCGACCTGGCTTAACTGGTTGGGCGCAAGTAAATGGCAGAAACTTTGTGGATTGGGACAAGCGATTAAAATTTGACGTAGAATATGTTAAAAGGCATTCGTTTTGGTTCGATATAAAAGTTTTATTTCTTACAGTATGGAAAGTTTTTTCAAAAAGTGACGTTGCTGAAAACACCAACGTAATAGAAGGTAATTTAGCAGAGATACGTAAGGGGGTTAAGCAAAAATAAATATGGTTGATATTTACTTTGATGAAAATTACGGAAAGCTCTATGAGGAAATAGAAAAAGGACAAGCGCGTTGGTATTTGTATGATGGTAAAGAAGGAGTTGTTAGACATCAATTTATTGTAAGAGAAATTCCTATTTGCTTGGAAGATGGCCCTTGGTATGATATTATTACACCTTATGGTTATGGTGGACCTCTTATAGAAAAAATATGTGAAGGATATGATAAAGGCGATTTAATTGAAGCGTTTGAAAAAGCGTTTTCTAAATATTGCGAAAGGGAAAAAATTGTAAGCGAGTTTGTAAGGTTTTATCCATTATTCAATAATGCGATAGATTTTCAAAAAATTTACAATTCAGAACTTAATAGATATACTCTAGCAACCAATTTGACGCTTGACGACCCTGTTAATGAAGAATTTTCTAAGAGTTGTAGAAAGAATATTAGAAAAGCAATTTCAAGTGGTGTGAGTTGGAGAGTTTTCAAAGCACCAAGCAATATCGATGATTTTAAAGCTATTTATTATTCGACAATGGATAGAAATAAAGCTAGCGATTTTTATTATTTTAACGACGACTATTTTAAAAAATGCGAGCAGTATTTTCAAGAAAGATTGTTGGTGGTACAGGCAATTTTTGATGAAAAAATAATTGCAATGGGCTTGTATTTTTTAGACGATTTTACAATACATATTCATTTGTCAGGTACATTAACACAATATCTTTATTTGTCTCCGGCGTACATACTTCGGTATGCCGTTGTGTTATGGGGAAGGGAAAACGGCTTTGAGCTAATACACCACGGCGGTGGACGTTCTGGCGACGCTAATGATAGTTTGTACTGCTTTAAAAAACAATTTGCTCAAAAAACCGAATTTCCGTTTTATGTTGGAAAGAAAATTTGGAACAAAGAAAAATATAGCAAGTTATGCCATATAAGAAACGTTGGAGAAGATGAAACTTTTTTTCCTGCGTATAGAAAGATATAATTTTAGAAAAATTTCAAGGCGTGAAATAAATTTATGGATGCGAAAAAAGTAAAAAAAATATTAATGGTTTGTCATTTTACCCAAACGCCAGATGAAGTGGGTAATGAACGTTTCGTATATATAGCAGACATGCTTGTTCGCTCGGGATATGATTTAGAAGTTGTTACAACGAGTTTTTCTCACAAAAAAAAGAAACAACGTGAAGTGACTAAAGAGCAGATGGCTAGATTGTCCTATCAACTAACGTTGCTTTACGAGCCAGGGTATCCTAAAAACGTATGCTTAAAGCGTTTTAAAAGTCATCGCATTTTTGCTACAAACGTTAGAAAGTATTTGGGAGAGATAGAAAAACCTGATTTAGTATACTGTGCAATTCCGTCTCTTAAAGTGGCAAAGGTTTGCGCTAAATACTGCAAAGAAAAAGGCGTTAAGTTTATAGTAGATATTCAAGACTTGTGGCCAGAGGCGTTTAAGTTAGTTTTAAGGCTACCTATAGTTAGCGGTATACTTTTTGCACCGATGACAAGGCAAGCAAACTACGCTTATAAAAATGCCGATAAAATCGTTGCGGTATCTAACACGTACAAAAACCGTGGGCTTAAAGTTAATAAAAAAGACGATAAGGGGTTATGTGTGTTTTTAGGCACAGAACTTGCCGATTTTGATAAAAAGGCAAAATCTCTTGATGTCGATAAACCACAAGACGAAATTTGGATAGCATATGCGGGCACGCTTGGGCACAGTTATAATTTAGAACTTATTTTTGATGCGCTAAATTTAATTGCTGACAAGATTACTAAAAAAGTCGTGTTTAAAGTTTACGGCGATGGGCCGTATTTAGAAAGGTTCAAAAATTACGCCAAGACTTGCAAAATAGAAGTGGATTTTTTAGGTAGGCTAGAATATTCCGAAATGGTTGCAAATCTCGTGCGTGCTGATATTGCAGTTAACCCGATAACAAGGGGTTCGGCTGGTAGCATAATAAACAAGCACGGCGATTACGCTATGGCGGGACTTGCTGTTGTTAACACACAAGAGAGCAAAGAGTATCGCGCGCTTTTAGAAGATTATAACTTTGGCATAAATTGTGGCGTAGAAAGTGTTAACGACGTGGCTAACGCACTTTTAGAACTTGTTGAAAACGATGAAAAGAGAATTTTAATGGGTAAGAATTCTAGAAAACTTGCCGAAGAAAAATTCGATAGAAAAACAACTTATCAAGAAATATTAAAACTTATAGAAGAAATTTAGATGAAGAGAGCGCAATGATTACCTCTAAACAAGAATTGAAAAGATATATCGAACAAGATGCAAAGCATATGGGACTTAATCCTAAAAAGCATTATTTGTTTGGTAAAGAAGTATGGAAATTTATTAAAAGTCTAAGGAAATACGAATATCATTTAAACGTTACTCACAATAGGCTAATGAAACTATACTATAAATTTATCAATCGAAAACTAAGCTAGAAATTGGGCTTTGATATACCACCGAATACATGTGGCGCAGGTCTTAGAATTAACCACTATGGGAACATTATTATCAACCCAAAAGCAAGGATTGGTGAAAATCTAGATATTCATCAAGGCGTAAATATTGGCGTCGATATGGAAGGTGGCGTTCCTACTATTGGCAATTCCGTATGGATTGGTCCCAGAGCGAAACTATTTGGAGATATAACTATTGCCGATGAGTGTGCAGTTGGTGCTAATGCTGTTGTGAATAAAAGTTTTTTAGAAAAAAGAATAACAATTACAGGAGTTCCGGCTAAAAAAATTAGCGAAAAGGGAAACAAATACGTAAAGAAATAATTATATCAAAAGGAAACCTAGATGTATACTAGTAAAAATATAGGCAACGAATTATCATTCGTTGGTAAAAAAATTTCATTTAATTTAATCTGGATTGTTGTAAGTATCTTTACGATTATCGATATTTGGGCTTATGGTCACAATTATTGGATTTATGTTTTTGCATCAATTTTTTTAATGATATTCGCTTATGGGTTGATACTTAAAAAGTTTTTTACAAAAAGCGGAAACCTAGATATTGTATTTTTGCTATGTATTGTCTTTAATGTGCTATTAGGACTTGTCAATAAAGATATAATTGGTTCATTGATGGTTAACACTTCTCTTGCGATGATTATTGCTATTGGTGAATTAGATATTGAATATGAGAAGTACGAAGAAGGGATACTAAGAACTAGCATAATAGTGCTTGTTGTATCAATATTGCTCTTGATTACCAGAAACACGTGGAATTTGAATTCCTTGGCTATATTAATTTTTTGCAATTCTAGTATAGGTTTGATTTGGTTTAAGGTTTCACAAAGTATAAAGCAAAAAGTTGTGGCGTTTATCTATCTAGTAATATTAAGCCAAATGCTTTTTATTACACAGGCAAGAAACGCGGCAATTGTAATAGTGATTTGTTTTTTACTCTTGTTGGTGCCTGATAAGGTTTTAAGAAAAAAATTTGCTTTTAGAGCATTGTACGTTTTGGCAATATTGTCTACGATATTCGCCATACCGATTATGAGATTTGCTTTTTCTAATGAAAAAACGCTTGGGTTTTTGTTGGATTTTACTACGAAAGTAAGTGATAAAGACTATGGTATGAGTAGCCATTTAGATATATTGTTGCGAGTGCAAAAAGAATTTAATTCATTATCTTTACTCGAAAAAATGTTTGGTCAAGGAGTTAAAATTCAGCATTGCCATAACATTTTTTATCAAACGTTATTCTTTTATGGTTATTTTGGTACGACTATTCTGTACGGAGTTTATATTTATATATTTGAAACGGGATATAGGTTATTCGTAGAGAATAATGATAGATTAGCTTTGGGCTGTTGTATAGTGCTTTTAGGGCATTTCTTTATGCAAGTTGGCGAAACTTATATGCACGGTTCTGAAACGGTTATGATATCGGCTCTTTTACCTGTTGCAATAATAATCAATTTGAATAGAAAAAGCAAGAACGAAAAAAATTCTTCTTGCAACATTGATAGGAAAACGGTGTTATGAATTTCAAAAGACCTATAATTTGGCTTAGAGTTTTATATTCTTTACTATTAACTTTCGGTGGTGTTAAAGCAAATATTTATAGCGCCGAACAAACGGTAGAAGAAATAAAAAAAGGCCGTTCGCTTATCCGTTTTGGTGATGGAGAGTTTGGAATATACCGCGGTAAAGACATACACTATCAAAAATGGTCTAGCGAACTTAAAGCCGAATTTGATAAAATTAAACTAGACTACGAAAAAGATGTTAATAACTGCCCATACGTTTTGGCTGTTCCTAAATCATTTATGTCGATTTCAGGATTTAAACTTATGAAAAAGCGTGTGTACGTTTCTTCTTGGTCAGAATCTAGATTGCAGTTTAAAAAAACGTTCAATCGCAAGATTGCTTACGGGGATTCGTTTTTGTTTGAAAAGAAGAACAAAGAAACGTACTCTAAAATTTGGAATAGAGAAGATAGCCCTAAAAACGTAATTTTCGTTCATAATTGTAGCAAATACGCTGAAAATTTTTCTAACACGTATAACAAGAACACGTTTTTTGTCGAATGCCCGTCTAAGGATGCTTTTTCTTGTGTAGACGAACTTGAAAAAGAGATTTTGTCGGTAATAGAAAAAAATGGTTTTAATAAAGATAACGTGACAATGGCAATTTCTGCCGGTCCTGCTGGAAAGGTTTTGGTTTATAGATTTGCAACAAAAGGCTATATGGCAATAGATGCAGGGCATTGTTGGGACGACCCGTTAGAAGGTGTTTAATGGAAAAAGCAGTTAATAGGACTATGAATATAGAGCATATTGTATCGACAATGAATAGAGATGATTTTTCATTTTTAGAAAATCTAAAAATGAAAGCACCTTGTTTGGTTGTTAATCAAAATCGTGAAGAAAAAATTTGTAATTATACTTTTGGTGATATAGACGCGCGAATTATTAGTACGCCTCAAAAAGGGCTTAGCCGTAGCCGTAATAAACTTATTGAAAATGCTTTAGGAGACGTTTGTATTGTAGGCGATGACGACGTTGAATACACTTCTAACTATATTGATTACATAAAAAAGGCATATGAAACTATTCCACAAGCAGATATAATAGTTTTTCGCTTTACCCACGAAAAAGGTAAGGAAACGCGTACTAGATATTCCAAAATCAAACGTTTAAGGATTTATAGTATAAGTAAATGTGCTTCTGTAGAAATAACTTTTAAACGTGAGAGTATTTTAAAAGCCGGCATTAAATTTAACAACGAAATCGGGCTTGGTACTAATTTTCCAACTGGTGAAGAAAACGCGTTTTTAGCAGATGCTTTGCGCGCAGGATTAAAAATATATCATTATCCAAAAACTATTTGCTATGCAGTAGAAGCGCATACGTTAAACGACGTAAAAGATATAAAAAATTATCTGATAGCAAAAGGCGGGGCATATCATTGTATTTATAAAAAATGGTTTTGGCTTTTTTCGTTGGGATTTATCTTGCTTAAAAAACGTTCTCTCTTTAAGGACGTTAGCATATTTAAAGCATACAAGTGGATGAAACAAGGCAAAAAACAATACAAATCTTTGGAGAACAAATAATGTTTTTAAGTATTATAACTCCTACTTTTAATCGCGCGTATATACTTTCTAAATGCTATGAGAGTTTAAAAAATCAAACTCTAAAAGATTTTGAGTGGATTGTGGTAGACGATGGTTCTGCCGACAATACCGAAGAACTTGTTAAATCTTTTATTTTAGAAAGCGCGTTAGATATAAAATACGTAAAGCAAGAAAACGCAGGAAAACATATTGCGCACAACACGGGTGCAGAACTTGCAAAAGGCGAATTGTTTTTGTGTCTGGATTCAGACGATATGCTAACCGAAGACGCTGTGGAAACTATAAAAAGCGTTTGGGAAGGTAATAAAAATAAAAACGTTATCGGCATACTTGCAAAGCGTGGCGACGTTAAAGATAGGAAAGCAATTTGCGCTAGTTGGAGCAAGGATTTAAGCACTTCTACAATGTTCGACCTATACAATAAGCACGGATTCTACGGCGATACGGCATTGTTTTTTAAAACCGAAATACTAAAAAAAGAAAAATTTATAAGTTTTAGTGGCGAACGTTTTATGCCTGAAACTGCGTTATATTCTAAACTAGATAAATACGGAGAAATGTTGCTTTTAGATAAAGTGCTATATCTAACAGAGTATTTACCTGACGGCTTAACGTGTAATTTTCACAATTTGCTAAAAAACAATCCAAACGGCACGGCTTATTCTTATTACGAGCAATTGCTTATCTCAAAAGGGCTAAAACAATGCTTAAAATACGCAATGCTAGTTAACATCTATAAGTCTTTATCCAAAAACAAAAAGGAATTAAAATTCGGCAAAAGAAAATTTTGGCTATTGGTAGCGTTAATTCCAGCGCATTTATATAAAAAGAAATTCTTATCAAAATTTAGTAAAGGGGAAACTAAAGCGTGATAGAAAAGGTTATTCACTATTGTTGGTTTGGTGGTAAAGAAAAACCCGAACTTGCTACAAAATGTATCGAGAGTTGGAAAAAGTTTTGCAAGGACTACAAAATCGTAGAGTGGAACGAGCAAAACTTTGATATAAACTCTAACTTATACGTTAAACAGGCGTATGAGGCAAAAAAATACGCCTTTGTTACCGACTACGTAAGGCTTTATGCTCTTTATACCGAAGGTGGTATCTATATGGATACCGACGTTATGGTGCTAAAACCATTAGATGAGTATTTGGATAATGCGTCTTTTTCGGGCTTTGAAAGTAAAACCAAAATTCCTACGGGCATTATGGCGAGCGAAAAGGGCAACCCGCTCTTTAAAGAACTATTATCTTACTATGACACGGCAAAATTTATTAGAGAAGACGGCTCTATGGATATGACTACTAACGTAGAAATTATCACTAATATGCTTTCACCAAAAGGCTTTATTCCAAACGGAGAGTTTCAAGTGGTTGATGGCTTTGCCTTGTATCCACAAAACGTATTTTGCCCATTACATAAAAAACTAAACGACAAAAAATATATGAAAGACACGGCAACAATCCACTATTTTGCAGGCTCTTGGAAAAGTGAAGCGACTAAAAAAAGAGAAAATTCTCTTTGGTGGAAACTTGTTGCAGGCCCCGGAAGAATTGTTTCTAAAATAATGAAAAAAATCTTTGGAAAAAGATGGGAAAAAGCAAAAGATAAATGGATACACGACAAATTAAAAGACGAAAAGTAAGTTTAGCAGTTTTATAGTTGGAGGATAAAATGGAATTAAGTATTATTATTCCTATTTTTAATGCCGAAAAAACAATAAGAAAAACGTTAGAAGCAGTTGAAAAGCAACAAATAATAGATATGGAAGTACTATTAATAGATAACGCTTCAACTGATAATAGTGCTTTAATTTGTAAAGAATTTGTTGAAAAAGATACCCGTTTTAAGTATTATTTAGAAACCGAAAAAGGCGTCAGCAATGCTAGAAACAAAGGTTTAAAGATTGCAAAAGGCAAATACGTTTGTTTTTGTGACGCCGATGATGTGCCAAGCGATAATATGTACACCACTCTTGTTGCTGATATCAACAAAGAAGACGTTGAACTTGTTATGTGCAACTATTATTCGCAAAGGGATAATACTATCTCGTTGTTTCCAACTAGGCTTTCAAAAAAAATCAGTGGAGAAGAAATAGAAAATTATTTAATTCCTGCTTTTTTTGGATGTGATGCACAATCTCCTACAATATGGGGAACGGTTTGGCGATGTGTTTTTAGAAAGGATATTATTGATAAATACGACATTGACTTTGACAAAACATTATCTTTTGCAGAAGATTTATGTTTTGTAATATCTTACATAGGAAAAATAAACAGCGTATACTTTGAAGAAAAAAATTTGTATTTTTACACGGCAACTCCGGGTTCTGCTATGCTTTCGTATAGCGTGGTGAAAAAAGGGCTGTTTGAGGAACGTATTAGGCTAATAAACATTTTGATGCTATTGCTGTCGGAAAAAGATATATATTCAAAGAATCGCAAGAATATAAACTCTATATTTCAGGAATATATAATTGAGTGCATAGGTAACGCTTCAATTAAGCAAAAAGATAATTCCTTTGGTACGGCAATAAAAAATATAAAAGAAATAGTAAGAAATTCATTAGTGAAATCTGTTTTCCAAACTAAAACTAATGGAAGAGGTAAAAGGAAAATAGTTTATTTTTTAGTTAAACATAGGTGTGCGTTAGTCCTATTATTATATTATAGAATGCGCAAACGATAAGGGGATTGTTAATGAAAATTTTATTTTTTATGGATGTTTTCATCTTTGGTGGATGCGAAAAAATGCTAAAAGAAGTCACAGATGAATTGATAAAAAATGGTGAAGAAGTTGACTTATTACTTTTAAATAAATCTAGTGAGAACACATACTTGGGGATGTTGAATAAAAAAATCAACGTTCATTATTTAAGAACCAAAGAATTAAAAGGTGGCGTAGCACAAAAGTTGGCTTTTTGGAAAAACGTGTGTTTTCCAAAAAGAGTGCTTAAAGGGTTTGATTTTAGTAAATACGATTGTGTTATTAATTTTAAAGATGATTATCAAACCAATATTTTGTCATCAAGGATTTCAATACCAAAAATTGCTTGGGTTCATAATATAACGGAAGACTTTGTTAAACAAAAAAGAAAAAGTATTAAATACCATTTAGCATATCACGCTTATAAGTTGGTGTATAAAAAGTATCTAAAAACCTTTCAAAAATTCAACAAGGTTGTTTTTGTTTCTTACCACGCAAAAGACGCATTGTTAAAGCGCTGTAAAACAACAATAAATTCAGCAGTTATATATAATTATATAAACGTTGATGAAGTAATTGAAAAAGCAAATGTAAAAGTTTGTGAAGACGTGTTTAAGGATATAACGTTTTGCTATGTTGGTAGGCTTACGGCGGAAAAGGGAGTAAAAGAAATTGTAGAAGCATTTTGTCATCTACCAAAAGGAGAAAAAAAGGCAAGTCTTCTTCTTGTTGGAGAAGGCTATATGAAAGAAGAGCTAATTGAAATTGTTAAACATCGTGGACTAGGAAAAGACGTACACTTTGTTGGTACGAAGGAAAATCCATATCCTTATATAAAAAATAGCGATGTGGTGTTGTGTGCATCGCATAAGGAAAGTTTTGGCTTGGTTGTTTTAGAGTCGTTAGTCCTTGGCAAGTGTGTTGTAAGCACTTGTTGTGGTGGGCCAGAAGAATTGATTGTAGACAAAAAAACTGGATATCTAGTAAAAAATTATCAAGAGTTTTTTGAATTATTAAAAGGTATTTATACAGGAGAAATTCCTTTGTTAGACGGAGATGTTGGCAATGCGAGACATAAAGTATTTAAAAAAGAATATTTCGATTCTTTTTATGAAATAGTAAACTCAATTAAGGAAGATAATTTATGAATATAGTGCTATTTGCAAATGGAAGTAGTGAAAATCACGGTTGTGAAGCAATAACGAAGTCGACGATACATCTTTTAGGTGAAAACACTTACAAGGTGAGCACGACAAACATCAATTACGAAAAAAAATATAGCAACGTTGAATACGTTCAATATTCCTTTAATAAAAAATATACTATTCTTCAACGTGCATTTGCAAGACTTAAAATAAAGAAGAACCCAAAAGGAAAATTAAAATTAGACCAATTTGACCAACATTTTAAGGAAAGTGATGTTGCAATATCAGTTGGTGGAGATAACTATTGTTATGGGGATTCGGATTGGCTATACTATTTGCACGACCTTGCGCTTAAACATAATAAAAAAACAGTTTTGTGGGGAGCATCAATAGAAGAAAGTCTAATTGATGAAAAAATGCTAGAAGATTTTAAGAAGTTTGAGCGCATTTACGTTCGTGAAAGTATTTCCTATAACACCCTAGTTGATAAAGGGTTAAACAATGTTGTGTATGCGCCAGACCCTGCGTTTGCGCTTCCAACGATAAAACCTAGTGTTCTAGAAAAAGGTTTTGTTGAAGGTGATAAATACATTGGCGTAAATATTAGTCCGCTGGTTGAAAGAAAAGAGGTTAAGCCGGGGCTTCTTCGCGAAAACGTTAAACAACTTATAGACAACATTTTATCTACCACAGAATATAAGGTTTTATTAGTTCCTCACGTTATAGTGCCTAATAACAACGATTACGCACTTTTAAGTGAAATTAAAGAATTATATCCTACCGAAAGAGTGGTTTTAATTAAAGATAATCCCTGTGAAGTTCTTAAATATTATATTTCACAATGCGAGTTATTTGTTTGTGCTAGAACGCACGCATCGATAGCTGCATATTCTCATTGTGTCCCAACATTAGTTATAGGATATTCAGTTAAATCTAAGGGGATAGCAAGAGATTTGTTTGGGTGTGATAAAAACTTTGTTTTACCCATAGAAGAAATAAAAGAGTCAACGAGCTTAAAAAATGAATTTAACGAATTGCTGTTAAACAAAACGATAATTCGTGATAAACTATTAAAGATTATGCCTGAATATATAAGTAAAACAGAAAGATTAAAAGACGTAGTAAAAAAATAAAAACGCAGAGGGACGTTATCAAATGGATGTTGAGAAAGAGTTGGTTTCGATAATTATTCCGTGCTATAACGGTGTAAAGTTTATTGATAATAATTTTGAATCAATTTTAAAGCAAACCTACAAGAAAATAGAAATAATCTTTGTAGACGATGGGTCTACAGATGGCAGTTTTGAAAAAGCTTGTAGTTATAGTAATGCCTTTAATAAAGAAGGAATGGAACTAGTTTGCGTTCGTAAGGAAAATGGCGGAGCAGCTTCTGCGGTGAATCAGGCGTTGAAAATAATGAAAGGAGAGTTTTTTCAACTCTTTGATATAGATGATTATATTTATCCAGAAAATATTGCAGAAAAAGTTAGTTATTTAAAAGCAAATAACAATTGCGCTTTTGTACGAAACGAAGGCGAACTATTTAACGTGGAAAAAAACGCAGTAGTTTCTCTCTTTTCAGCGCGAAAAAAAGAAAAAAGAAAGTACAAAATATTTAACGATTTGGTTTTTGGTAAAACGTGGAATTGGCCTGGTTCATTCTTGATTCGCTCAAAAGTTTTTTTTGAAGTTAATAAAGGCTGGGAAATATATCTTTCAAGATTCGGGCAAAGCATGCAAATACTTTTGCCGATGTCTTATTACTACGAATGTGGATATATTTCAAAAGTTTTGACTAGGTATATGGAATACCCAAAATCTGTTTCACACGTTTCTTCTTATGAAAAAAATATTGATTTGCTAGAAGGGTATAAAAATATTCGCATTAACGTATTAAAACAAATGGGCATAATGGATAAAAAGTTGTTAAATAAAATTGAACAGTTTTATTTAAAACAAAAGTTAGACTTAGCTATTCGCATGAGAAATGAGCAAGAAATTGAAAAGTTTTACAGCCAAATACGGAAAACCTTAAAGATAAGAATATTAATGTTTACATATAAGCGAAAAGGGCTAAAAGAATTATACGTTAAAATAGCAAAAATTTTCAAAAGGTAATGCAAAAAATGAAAACAGTTATGCTTGTATTCGGGACAAGACCCGAAGCAATAAAAATGTGCCCCTTAGTAAACGAATTAAAGACCAGAAAAAACATTAACACGGTAGTTTGTGTGACCGGTCAGCATCGTCAAATGCTAGACCAAGTGTTAGATGCTTTTTCGGTAACGCCAGATTACGACCTTTCGATAATGAAAGATAAGCAAACGCTTTTTGATATAACCACAAACATTTTAGGCAGAATAAAAGGCGTGCTAGAAGAAGTTAAGCCAGACGTTGTGCTAGTTCACGGCGACACTTCTACAACCTTCGTTACGGCTCTTGCGTGCTTTTATTTGCAAATTCCTGTTGGACACGTAGAAGCAGGGCTTAGAACTTATAATATTTATAGCCCATATCCAGAAGAATTTAACCGCCAAGCAGTTTCGGTAATTTCAAAATATAATTTTGCGCCAACCAACCTTTCGCGCGATAATCTAATTAAAGAAGGTAGAGCGGAAGATAGCATTTACGTGACGGGGAATACGGCGATAGACGCCTTAAAAAAGACCGTGCGCGAAAGTTATTCGCACCCAGAACTAGAATGGGCTAAGGATAGCCGATTAATTATGATAACTGCACATAGGCGTGAAAACCAAGGAAAGCCTATGCACAATATGTTTAGGGCTATTCGCAGGGTTATGGAAGAACATAAAGACGTTAAAGCGATATATCCTATACATATGAATCCAGTAGTTCGCAAAGCCGCCGAAGAAGAATTAGGTGGTTGCGACAGAATAAGGATAATCGAACCGCTAGAAGTTTTAGATTTCCATAACTTCTTAGCGCGCAGTTATTTAATTTTAACGGATAGCGGTGGAATACAAGAAGAAGCACCATCACTAGGCAAGCCTGTTTTAGTTATGCGAGATACCACCGAACGTCCAGAAGGCATTAAGGCAGGTACGCTTAAACTAGTAGGCACCGACGAAGAAGTTATTTACCAAAACTTCAAACTATTATTAGAAGACAAAAACGCTTACGAAAAAATGTCAAAAGCAAGCAATCCTTACGGCGATGGCTTTGCTTGTAAGAGAATAGCAGATATACTAGAAAAATAAGGGGAAAGCAAATGAAAGCAAATCAGTTGAGATGGGGTGCTGTCCTTTCGTATTTGCAAATAGGAGTAAGTATTCTTTTAGGTGTAGTGTATACACCAATAATGATTCGCCTTTTAGGGAAAAGCGAATATGGCTTATACAATACGGTATCATCAACCATTGGGATACTATCCTTGTTAAATCTTGGGTTGGGTAGCGGATATATCCGATATTACGCAAGGTATAAAAAAGAGAATGATTATGAAAAGATATATAAATTAAACGGCTTTTTTCTAACTATTTTTCTTATAATTGGCGCAATTGCTTTTATTGCAGGTATGTTTTTGTCGTTTAACTTAAAACTAGTATTTAGCACAGGGCTTACGGCTAGCGAATATAAAACGGCAAAAGTTTTAATGATTATGCTTACAATAAATCTTGCTATAACCTTTCCAACTAGCGTTATCGGGAATATTGTAGTCGCTAACGAAAGATATGTTTTTAACAAAGTTTTGGGAATGGCTAGAACGATATTAGCCCCTTTGCTAACGCTTCCTTTATTGTTTCTTGGATTTAAGTCGATAGGCATCGTGGCTCTAACGTTGGCACTAACTGTAGTTGTTGAAGTAATACAAGTTTTTTATGTTAAAAAGGTATTAAAAAACAAGTTTTATTTTGGTAAAGTGGATAAAGCATTAGTGTCAGGTGTATTTACCTATACTATATTTATAGCCTTAAATTTGTTTGTGGACCAAATAAATTGGAATATAGATAAATTGCTTTTGGGTAGATTTAAGGGTACAGGTGCAGTAGCAGTTTATTCTGTTGGTTATAGCTTATTTCATTATTTTACAATCTTTTCCACAGCGGTTTCAGGGTTGTTTACACCGCGCATACATAAAATTGTAAACGAAACGCTAGAAGATAAGGTATTGCAAAAAAACAAATTAACTAGTTTGTTTATTAAAGTAGGTAGATTGCAATTTTTATTGTTGGCGCTAATTGTTCTTGGCTTAGTATTTTTTGGTCAACCATTTATACGCTTTTGGGCGGGCGAAGGATATGACGAAGCCTATTACGTTGGTTTACTATTGATAATTCCTGCTATTGTTCCGTTTTGCCAAAATGTTGGCATAGAAATACAAAGAGCGCAAAACAATCATTGGTTTAGGTCGATTGTTTATTCTGTTATGGCTGTTGCAAATCTTATTGCTACAATATTCTTGTGTCAAAAATATGGTGTAGTAGGAGCTTCGATAGGAACGGCCGCATCATTTATAATCTGTAACGGATTAGTTATGAATATATTCTATCACACAAAATGCAATATAGATATTTTAGCCTTTTGGAAAAATATAACAAGACTTTTATTAGGCTGTTTAATCCCTGCTTGTTTTGGAGTGCTATTAGTAAAAGTTGTTAACCTTTACGTTGTTTGGCAGTTTGCATTATCTATCCTTGGCTTTATTGTTATTTATTTATTGTCACAATGGTTTATTGGAATGAATTCATATGAAAAAGGCTTACTAAAAAATGCTTTTGGTAAAATATTTAAGTTTAAAAACAAAAAAACGTCTAAGAGAGATAACTTTAAGTAATTGATATGAAAACAATAAATGCGTTTTTTGCTTTGGTTAGGTATGCCATATACGGCACGGAACTAGGCGAAAATAAAAACTTAATAACGCCCGAAGTTTTATCTTTTCTCTATAAACTTTCAAAAAAGCACGATTTGGCACACGTAATTTGCGAATCTCTTGATAAAAACGGCTTGTTGAACGCTGAAAGCGAAGAAAAGAAACGCTTTTTGCATTCCCGCAACACGGCTTTTTATCGTTATGGAATTTTAGAGCATGAGTTAGAGCAAATCGTAAAAACGCTAGAAAACGCGAAAATTCCGTTTATGCCATTAAAGGGTAGCCTTATAAGAAAATATTATAAGTCCCCATGGATGCGCACTAGTTGCGACGTAGATATTCTTGTAAATAAGCAAGACGTAGAAAAAGCAATAACTGCGCTAAGAAAGGAACTATTCTATACGGAAAATAGCAAAGGCACTCACGACGTAAGTTTAGCGTCACCAAGTGGCGTAAGCGTAGAACTCCATTTTAGTTTAGTAGAAGATGATAAATGGCAACACTTACTAAATGGAGTGTGGACTAAAACGAAAGACGGGTATAGTTATCAATACGCGATGACAAACGAAATGTTTTATTTTTACCATATCGTTCATATGGCTGTTCATATGCACACGGGTGGCTGTGGAATAAAGCCGTTTATCGACCTATTAATGTTTTTAGAAAAAATGCCGTTTAACAAAGAAATCACTAACGATTTACTAGTTAAAGCAGACCTAAAAGAGTTTGAAATCGCATCTATAAAACTTGCGACGGCTTGGCTAAAAACGGGCGAACTTAACGAAACGGATAAACTCTTTGAAGAATACGTTTTAACGGGTGGCGTTTACGGCACAATCCAAAATCGCGTTTTAGTAGAGCAAACCAAAAAAGGCGGAAAGTTTAGATATTTATTATCAAGAATTTTCGTGGGGTATAAAGATTTATCAATAAAATATCCATCGCTTAAAAAATGCAAAATTTTGTTCCCTTTTTATCAAGTATATCGTTGGTTTGACCTAGCATTTAACAAAAAGTCTAGAATTTACACAAAGGCTACTATAAACTCCACACAAAACACAACGGACGAAAAACTTAAAAAAACTAATGCCTTATTCGAAAAACTTGGGCTTAAACGATAAAAAAGAAGAACAATAAAAACAACAAAAAGTAAAAACAATAAAAAATCCACCGGAAAATCGGTGGGTTCGAAGGCGCAATCGCGTATATGCACACACTAAAAAAAGAACCTAGCGAATATTATATAGAAGAAACGCGCACCCTTTACGCTGAAATAGCAAAACAAAGTGGCTACGCGTTCGAACTAGATTATTACAAAAATGATGGTGGTGCAAAATTTATTTTTAGCAAGAATAAATAGCCCTGATATTTAGGAGAATATAATGAAAACAGGCTATTCAAAAATTTGCATAACACCACCAACGGGCACGGTAATGTGCGGATACTACGAAAAAAGATATTCTAAGGGCGTGCTTGATGACCTTTATGCAACAGCCGTTTCTTTTGACGACGGATTTAAAAAAGCACTTATACTAACCATAGACGTGTGCCTACTCACCACCGACCAATCGGATAGAATAAGAAAGAGCGTGTCTAACAAAACAGGTGTTGATATAAGTGCAGTTTTCGTGAACTGTTCGCATACCCATACGGGCCCAACCATAGAAAAAGATTTAGATGATGAGCCTACTAATTCGCCATACGATAAAACGTTTTTTGAACTACTAGATATAGTTTCGGTAAACGCCTTTTTAGACATGCGCGAATCTACCTTTTCGGTAGGTTTTGGCGTGGCCGACGGCATATCTTTTTCTAGGCGTTTTAGAATGAAAGACGGGTGCGTTCAAACAAACCCAGGCGTTGATAACCCCGATATACTCTATTCGCTTGGAAAACCAAACGACAACGTGTCTTTTGTTAAAATTGAGCGCGAAAATTCGGGCACCTTGGTTATCGTTAACTACGGCACTCACGCCGACGTTGTAGGTGGCGAATACATAAGTGGCGACTGGCCAAATTTTGTTATAAAACAAGTAGAAAATGCTTTTAATAATACTAAATGTGTGTTCTTAACGGGTTCTCAAGGTGACGTTAATCACATAAACGTTCGCCCAACTGACGTGGAGCGCGAAAGGCTAAATTACAACACGTTTGATGGCGTTCCTAGGTCATACGAACACTCAAAATATATGGGCGAAAAGGTCGCAACGGCCGTTATCGAAGGGTTTTATAAAACCAAGCCTATTTGTAGTGATAAATTATCATATGGGTTTAGAACAATTAAAGTGCCTTCTAATCGCCAAAACGAAAGGCTAGAAGAAGCAAAGCGAATTGTTAAACTACACCTAGACGGCAAAGACCACGAACTACCATACGAAAAGATGGAACTAACCACCGTTGTTGCCGAAGCAACGCGCATATGTGCACTAGAAAACGGGCCAGATGAGTTTGAGTTTGTATTAGTTGCATTAAAATTTGGCGATTTAGTACTTATAGGGCTACCGGGAGAGTGCTTTATAGAAATCGGTCAAAGAATAGAAAATTTATGCGATAAAAACACGGCTATGGTTTGTTGTTTAACTAATGGTGGCGATACGTATTTCCCAACTTCTACTGCCTACGAAGAAGGTGGATACGAAGCAAGAAGTTCAATTCTAAAAAAAGGCGTAGACGATATTATTGTCAGCGAAACCGAAAAATTGATTTTAGATTTAAGGGCTAGTAAATAAATTTAGAAAAAACATACGTAAAGAAACAAAACACCAACTAAAAAGTTGGTGTTTTTTAATGCGCTCTTGGTATAATGGGTATAAAAATTAAAAAACAAAAATAATTGATTGCAAAATTTTTTTATTATGTTATAATAAAATAGTCAAAAATTGATTTGATTTGCAAAGATTAGGAGCAAAATTATGGGTGTGTATTTAGGTATAGAACTTGGCTCTACGAGGATAAAATCCGTATAGAAAATAAAAACAAAAGGAACACGTTATGTCAATACAAAAAAACGACGTTAATAAAAGAGAAAAACAAGGCAAAAACGCTAGCCTTGTTGGGATAATTTTAAACCTAATATTAGCAGGCGCAAAAATCGCCGTTGGAAGTATTTTCGGCGTAGTTTCGGTGCTTGCCGACGGGCTTAACAATCTAACCGATTGTGGCAGTAGCGTTATATCAATACTTTCTTTTAAACTTTCATCACGCCCCGCAGATAAAGAACACCCTTTCGGGCACGAAAGAATAGAATATATCTTTTCGCTAATAGTCGGCTTTTTAATACTTTTGGTGGCGTTTGATACTATTAAAGACGCGGTTAGTAAAATAATCACGCCCGATGCCGTTTCGTTTTCTATTTGGGTAATTCTAGCCCTTGCGCTATCTATACTAATAAAAATACTACTATATTTTTACTACAACGGCATTGCGAAAAAAATTGATTCTTCTATACTTAAAGCAAGCGCAATAGACTGCTTAACGGACTGCATTTCTACTTCCGTTGTTGCCGTAACGTTTGTAATAACCTATTTATGTGGCTTTAACCTAGATGGCTATGCGGGCGTTTTAGTTGCCTTGTTTATCGCTTGGTCAGGGATAAACGTTCTTAGAGAAATCTTTTCTAAACTAATCGGTGTTGCGCCAGATGAAAGTATGCTAAAAGAAATCAAGCAAAAAATTCTTTCTTACGAAGGCGTTTTAGACGTTCACGACCTTTGGGTTTATAGTTATGGCCCAAATAGATATTACGCTAGCGTTCATATCGAAGTAGATGCTAAAGTAGACGTTTTAAAATCGCACGAACTTATAGACGATATTGAAAAAGACTTTTTAACTAGCACGAACGTAGTTTTAACGGGGCATTTAGACCCGATAGTGACGGATAATGAAGAAGTAAACTCTCTAAAAGAAAAGGTTATTAAAATCGTTAAAGACATATGTAAGGATTATTCTCTTCACGATTTTAGATTAGTAGTGGGCGAAAGGCGCACAAACGTGTTATTCGACGTTGCAATCCCGTACGACTCTAAACTTTCTAAACAAAAAATCACCGAAATTTTAGGCGAAGAAATCCAAAAAATCGATAAAAAATACTGCGCAGTAATAACGGTGGAATATAACGTATAAATTAAAAATATAGCACAAAAACCGAAAGTAAATCTTTCGGTTTTTTCTTTGATTTTAGATAAAATACTTGGCGCAAAAAAATTATAAAAAGTTTCTAATTATTATAGATTTATTTAGTAAATTAGTGTATAATAAACTAAACGCGATATAAGGAAATTAAAGTATGGTAAAGTTAACGTTAAGAGTGATAAGCCTATAAAGGCAACTAGATACGACTTAAAATCTATATGGGAAGAAAACAAATAAAAGGGAGCAATTATGATAAACGAAGTTATTAAAACAATCGAAAAAGAAAAACTAATCGTAATAGTAAGGGGCATTGCAAAAGACAAACTAATTCCTTTGGCAAGAGCAATGTATGATGGTGGCGTTAGGCTTTTAGAAGTCACCTACTCTGCAAACGGCAAAGTTTCTGATGAAGAAACGGCTGAAATGATTGCTAGCCTTGTTAAAGAATTTGATGGCAAAATGTATATCGGTGCAGGCACGGTTATAAAAGAAAGCCAAGTAGAACTAACAAAAAAAGCAGGTGGCTGTTTTATAATTTCGCCAGACACCTACGAAAACGTTATAAAAAAGACCAAAGAGTTAGATATGGTTTCTATGCCGGGCGCGCTAACCCCTAGCGAAATTCAAACGGCACATAGGGCAGGCGCAGACTTTGTTAAACTTTTCCCTATAACAAACTTTGGCACGGGCTACGTAAAAGCAGTTAAAGCACCGCTTTCGCACGTCAAATTTTTAGCCGTTGGTGGCATAGATGAAAACAACGTTAAAGATTACTTAAAAGTTGGCGTTTCGGGCTTTGGCGTTGGTTCTAATATAACCGATAAAAAGATGATAGAAAACGAAGACTGGCAAGGTATTACGGAACTTGCAAAAAAATACGTTTGTGCATTAAAAGACTAAAATTAAGCAAAAAATTTAAAACAAAAAACACTCCTATTCTAATAAAACTAGGGGTGTTTTTAATTTTAAAAAATTCTATTTCGTTTTATTGTTAAGCCCTAAAATGTAATCGGCACTAACTTGATAAAATTCACAAAGCGCTATAAGATGATGTATCGGCAGTTCGTTTGCGCCACGCTCATATCTAGCGTACATCGTTTGTGAAGTGCCTAAAATATCGGCAATTTTTTGTTGTGTTAAATCGTTGTCTTCGCGTAAGTCTTTTATTCTTTTAAGATACTTATACTGCATTGATTTTTGCCTCCGACGTCTATTATAACAAGTAAAAATTTTTACTGAAAAAATTAGTAAATATTTTTATTAAAAATTGTTCATATTGCTTGACATTAGTAAATAAGTTTACTATAATGAGTTTGAGAAGATTGGGTAAAAAAATACAATTTTAAGAGATTTTAATTATTGCAAACAAGAGAAAAACTGATGATTGATATACATACACATTTGCTTCCTTTTGTAGATGATGGAAGTTATAGCGATGAAGAATCTTTTAAAATTCTAAAAACATACCAAAAGAAAGGTGTTAAGGCGGTAGTTCTTTCTCCACACTACAAAGGGAGATTTAAACATAATGCTTTTGAACTTAAAAAACGCTTTGATGAGTTTGCAAAAAAGGCGAACATTTTTGGTGTGTCGCTTACATTATATCTTGGGCAAGAAATTCATAATTATCAGGGATTGCTAAAAGATTTAACGGATAAAAAACTACTCACAATCAACAATAGCAAATATGTTTTATTTGAAACGGGGCGGTCTAGGTATAGCGACTTTACCGAAACGATATACACTTTAATAAAAAGCGGATACATTCCGGTAGTGTCACACGTAGAACGTTATGCGCATATAACTAAAAAGGATATTATAGAAGCAAAACGCATGGGTGCGCTAATACAAGTAAACGCTAGTTCGTTCTTTAAAAGGGAACGTAGGCGATATGTAAAAAAACTTATGAAACTATCGCTTATAGACGTTGTTGCTAGCGATGCGCACACTACTAGAAAAAATTACTTTTTAATGGCGTACAGGCGCGTGGCGATAAGATACGGCAGAGAAAGGGCAAAAAAATTATTCGTTTATAATCCTAAAATGATAATAGAAGATTGCTAAAAGGCTTTGGGGGACTAGAATATGAACGAGCAAAACAAGAACACTACAAGCCATAATTACGATGAATATGATACTTGCATTTTTTGCGGTAGATTAGTGCCGGAAGGGACTATGGTTTGCCCGATTTGCGAGCAAGAAAATAGGGATATTGTGCAAATCGCCCCACAAGAAAATAAAAAAAAGAAAATAAGTTTTATAAAGAAAATCTTTTCTAAAAAATAATCAAAAGGAGAAAATAAAATGAAAAAACTAATTATAAGTTTACTAATGATTTTAAGTGTAGTTTGTTCGTTTGCCTTCGCTGGTTGTGGCGAACACGAACACACGCTTAACGACGGCTGGTCTAAAAACGAAACTGAACACTGGCACACTTGCACTGGTTGCGAAGAAATTTTAGATAAAGCAGAACACGACGGTGAACCTTGTTCGGTGTGTGAATATCAAAAACCACACGAACATAATTTTAGCACAGAATTGTCTAAAAATGCTAACGGGCACTGGTATGCTTGTTCTTGTGGCGAGAAGAAAGATAATGCCTCGCACGATGGGGATATATGCTTAATTTGTGGCTACGATAACGGAACGGTTGCTACTTGGTCTGGAAACGCTAGCCAAAACGTGCCTGAAAAAATTGATAACGTTATAACCATAACAACGGCTGAAGAACTTGCTGCTCTTGCAGTATCAGTTAACTCTGGCGTAAGTTATTTAGGCGTTACCGTAGTTTTAGAAAACGATATTAACCTAGACAACAAAACTTGGACGCCTATTGGTAACTCTACCTATAAGTTTAATGGTATATTTGATGGCAACAATAAAACTATCTACAACTTAAAAGTAGGCGAAACTTCGCAAAGCAACGTTGGTTTATTTGGCTTTACCGTAGAAGGTGAAATTAAAAATCTAACCGTAGCAAACGCTAGTGTTGTTGGTAGATTAAACGTAGGCGTTGTTGCCGGCACACCATATACTAGCAAATATACTAACATAACCGTTAAAGGTTTAGTGAAAGTAGATGGTCTTGCATACGTTGGTGGCGTTTTAGGTAAAAACGCTTATGCAAACCTTACCAATATTACGGTAAACGTTTTAGAAGGTAGTTATGTAAAAGCGCACTCAATTGAAGGCGAAAACGCGTATAGAACTTACGTTGGTGGCGTTGTTGGATTTATGGGCGAAGGAAACCACGTTGTTTCAAACGTAACTTCTAACATAGACGTTTACGGAAGCACGCTAGACGTTGGTGGTATAGCGGGTATCGCTCACTACGGCAATAGTTTTGTAAATTGTTCTTCTAGTGGCAAAGTCTCTATCTATCTTGGCGATAAAGAAGAAGGATTAGAAATCGGTGGCATTGCAGGCGTATGGCACAATGGTCAAGATACCGTTACTTTTGACGGCTGTTCGTTTACTGGTGAATTAGTAGTTGAATTTGCAGACGGCACTACTTATGACGGCGAATTCTCTTATAATAAACTATGTGGCGTAAGTTATGGCACTACGGGTAATGGAGAAATCATAATTAAATAGCCCCAAACCGAAAGGAAAAAGTTTTTTCTTTTCGCAAAAAAAGGCGAAGCCGAAAGGTTTCGCCTTTTTTATTGCATAAAATTGTTGAAAAGCAAAGTAAAAAATGCTACAATATATCTATACAAGTTATAGGAGAAACTTAAATGACTTTTAATGAAAAGATGCAAGGCATAGTTGATAAACACGAATTGCCTTATTTAGACGTTTCGGTTTATAAAGGCTACGAGCCTATTTTAAGATTTGCCACTAAAAATGCTACGGGCAAAGAACGTTTGCAAATGTATTCTATGAGTAAGATTTTTACCGTAGTGTCTATTATGCAACTTATAGAACAAGGCAAACTTTCATTAAAAGATAAGGTAGAAAAATTCTTTCCTTGCTTTAAGACCACCACTTATAAAAAGGGCGATAAAGTATTAAAAAGCAATAAAAAAATCACCGTAAAGCATCTTTTAACAATGACTTCGGGGCTCACTTACGACGTGGATAATCCACATCTAAAAGCCGTTCAATCCGAAATGGGTGATAAGGGCACTATTAAAGATTTCGTGCCATCATTTATTAAAGGCCCACTATGTTTTAAGGCGGGCAAAAGTTTCGAATACGGACTTTCGCACGACGTTTTGGCGGGTATTGTAGAAATCGTTTCGGGCTTAACTTTTGATGAATACGTAGAGAAAAATATTTTTAAGCCACTTGGTATGGAAAGCGCAACCTTTAAAAACGACTTTACAAACGTATATCCTAAATATGAGTGCAGAGAAGATTTAAGCGTTGTTAAAACTTCGCTTGATAACGTGCTAATCTTTTCTAAAAACTACGTAAGCGGTGGTGCAGGGCTTATATGCGACGTTTTAGACTATGCAAAAATGGTTAAAGCGCTAACTAATTACGGCATTGCTGAAAACGGGCACAAAATACTAGAAAAAGAAACCGTAAATTCGCTAGTTAAAAAGCCACTTTCTAACGAATTTGTAAAACATAGTTTTTATTGGCAAGGCGAAGACTACGGCTACGGCCTAGGCGTTAGGGTAAGGCTAAAAGATAGTGGCTACGGCATAAACAAAGATGAATTTGGTTGGGACGGGGCTTGTGGCTCTTTCTGGCTATCTGATAAAGCAAGTGGCATTTCTATCGTAATCGGTATGAACGTTTTAGCGTGGGAACGCAAATATCACGGCATACACGCAGAAATGCTAAAAGAAATCTACGCCGAACTAAACAAATAACAAACAACAAACAAAAAACCTTTGCAATCTTGCAAAGGTTTTAATTTTTTAAAATTTGCTATAACGATTAGGGTGTTTTAGAGAGTAAGCAATAAGATGGTTATAACGATTAACACAGCCATTATCGAAAACAAAATATAAAAATATTTCTTTTTTCTAGCAAGAGCGCAGATAAAACCTGTTGCTACAACGTATGCACCGATAATGCACCAAATTTCGTGGAAGAACATACCTATTATACTAAACAAAATTCCACCGATTGCAAGTATAAATCCTAATATAGATAAATTGCTACGAAAATTTGTGTTGGACGTGTTGATTGAATTTTTAGACTTGGCTTTTTCTTCGCTTTCGCTTGAAACGTTTTTGCCCGTGACTATATATTCCACGCTTGTGTTTAATATTTCAGCAAGTGCTATTAAATTAAATGCATCAGGAGCACTTGTATCAGTTTCCCATTTAGAAACAGATTGTCTTGTGACTCCTATCTTAAAAGCCATTTCTTCTTGTGATATTTGTAATTCTTTTCTAAGAGTAGTTATTCTATTGCCAATAGTCATTTTTTATCTCCTTTTGGTTTTATGTTATTATTATACACCAATGAGATAGTATATTTCAACCCAAAAACACGCAACTATTGTTTACAAAGTGTATATATTTATATGCTTTATATAAATTTATTCTAAAAAACAACCCCTAAACCTTTGATAAAGTTCAGGGGTGTGATTTTTTATATTGTATTATTCCCATTCAATAGTAGCAACAGGTTTTGGCGACATATCGAATAGAACACGGTTAACGCCATCTACTTCTGCTAAAATTCTATCGGTAATCTTTTTAAGAACCTTAAAAGGAATTTCAGGAACGGTTGCAGTCATCGCATCAACGGTGTTTACTGCACGGATAATAACAGGGTAGCCTTCGTATCTCTTGTCGTTCTTAACGCCAACCGACTTAAAGTCAGGAACGGCTGTAAAGAATTGCCATACTTTTGGGGTTAGTTTAAAGTTATCGAATTCTTCGCGTAAAATAGCGTCTGATTCTCTAACGGCTTCTAGTCTTTCTTTGGTGATTGCACCAAGACATCTAACGCCAAGACCTGGGCCAGGGAATGGTTGACGGTCTACCATACTTGAAGGCAAGCCTAATGCTCTACCAACTTCTCTAACTTCGTCTTTATAAAGAAGTTTGATAGGTTCACAAAGTTCAAATTTAAGGTCTTCTGGAAGACCACCAACGTTGTGGTGCGCTTTAACGCCATCGCTTTCGATAATGTCTGGGTAAATGGTGCCTTGTGCTAAAAATTCGATACCTTCAAGTTTTCTTGCTTCTTCTTCAAAAACTTTAATGAATTCAGCACCGATGATTTTACGTTTTTGTTCAGGTTCAGCAACGCCTTTAAGTTTATCTAAAAATCTATCAGCCATATCAGCGTAGATTAGGTTAGCGTTCATTTCATCGCGGAACACTTTAATAACTTGTTCTGGCTCACCTTTACGAAGAAGGCCGTGGTTAACGTGCACGCAAACTAATTGTTTGCCGATTGCTTTAATAAGTAATGCAGCAACAACCGATGAGTCAACACCACCAGAGAGCGCAAGAAGCACCTTTTTATCTTTAACTTGTTCTCTAACGATTTTAACTTGTTCATCGATAAAAGCGTTAGCAAGTTTTTTGTTTACTATTCTTTTCATTGTAGAAGGGCGAACATTAGTATCCATAAGTAAATCTCCAAAAATTTTTTACAATTATATTGTAGCACATTTTTTTTGTATATCAATAATTTTTTAAGCAAAAATTTCAGTCTTTTATAAAAAATTTATAAAAAAAATCATTTTGAGCCATTAAAATTACACAAAGTAAAAAGAATAAGATTGACAATAATAAATATAAATGTTAAAATTTATTATGTATTTTTATAAACTTATTAAAGGAGAAGTTATGAGCAAAACTTCAATACCCGAAATTTTTGGCTTAAAAGTGTTCAATAAAAAAGTAATGAAAGAGCGTTTGCCTAAAGACGTGTATCTTGCCGTAGAATGTGCAATTAACGGCGAGTGTCCGCTTAACGCTGAAAACGCTATAAAAGTTGCCGAAGTTATGAAAGACTGGGCAATAGAAAACGGGGCAACCCATTTTACGCATTGGTTCCAACCGATGACGGGTATTACTGCTGAAAAACACGATAGTTTTATAGAACCTTACGGCGAAGGCGAAGTTATTATGAAGTTCTCCGCAAAATCGCTTGTTAAAGGCGAATCAGACGCATCAAGTTTTCCATCTGGTGGACTTAGAGCGACTTTCGAAGCAAGGGGCTATACTGCTTGGGACCCAACTTCTTTCGCGTTTATAAAAGATAATAGTTTATATATTCCAACGGCTTTCTGTTCTTATGGTGGCGAAGCACTTGATAAAAAAACTCCGCTACTTCGCTCAATGGACGCGTTTAATAAACAAGCCCTAAGGATTTTAAGATTGTTCGGCAACGACAAAGCGAAGAAAGTAATTCCAACCGTTGGTGCAGAACAAGAATACTTTTTAATCGATAAAGCAGTTTATGAAAAAAGGTTAGACCTTCTTCATTGTTCAAGAACGCTGTTTGGTGCGCGCCCTGCTAAAGGTCAAGAATTAGAAGACCACTACTACGGCGCAATTAAACCAAGAGTTTCTGAATTTATGAAAGAAGTAGATGAAGAACTATGGCGTTTGGGCGTTTACGCTAAAACCAAACATAACGAAGTTGCACCAGGTCAACACGAACTTGCTTGTGTTTACACTTCGGCAAACACGGCAACCGACCAAAACCAACTAACTATGGAAATAATGAAAAAGGTTGCAAGCAAACACGGCCTAGTTTGTCTTCTTTCAGAAAAACCTTTCGCATCAGTTTCTGGCTCTGGTAAACACAACAACTGGTCTATTTCGACCGACCTTGGCGAAAATCTATTAGAACCGGGCGAAACCCCAGAAAAGAACGCTAGATTTTTACTATTCTTGCTTGCAGTAATCAAAGCAGTAGACGAACATCAAGATTTACTCCGTATTTCAGTAGCGTCTGCGGGCAACGATTTAAGACTTGGCGCATCAGAAGCACCACCTGCTATAATTTCAATCTATCTAGGCGAAGAAATTGAAGGCGTTTTAAAAGCAATAGAAAAGGGCGAAAGTTATATTAAAAAAGAAAAGAAAAATCTTAAAATGGGCGCAAAAGTATTGCCTACTATTCCAAAAGACTCAACAGACCGTAATAGAACTTCTCCGTTCGCGTTTACGGGTAATAAGTTTGAGTTTAGAATGGTTGGAGCATCAACAAACATCGCTTGCCCTAACTTTATAATAAACGCTATTGTTGCAAGCGAACTTAAAAAGTTTGCCGATATTTTAGAAAATGCGGAAGATTTCGAAAAAACGTTAGACGAATTACTTAGAGATACCGTTAAAAATCATAAGCGCATAATCTTCTCTGGCAACAACTACTCTAAAGAATGGGAAATCGAAGCGGAAAGAAGGGGATTATTAAACTTAAAAACTACGGTAGATGCGCTTCCATTATACGCTAGCGATAAAAACGTAGAACTATTTGAAAGCCTAAAAATTCTTTCTAAAAACGAAATTTTATCTAGAACGGAAATACTTTTAGAAAACTATTCAAATATAGTTCATATCGAAGGTATAACTGCGCTAGATATGGCTAGAAAAGAAATCGTTCCTGCGATAATTAAGTATCAATCTTTCCTACTTAAAGAACTTAAAGAAAAGAAGAAACTTTCTTCTTCGTTCGATTGCAGGCTAGAAGAAAGCCTAATCGAAAAGATTTCTAGGCTTTCTGGCGACCTATATCTTGCTATCGATGAGTTAGATGAACACTTAAAAACCTACGATGCTACTAAATCTAACTACGACAAAGCAGTTTATTGTAGAGACGTTTTACTAAAAGATATGAACGCTGTTCGCGCTTATGCTGACGAAATAGAACTCATAATCGGCAAAGAGTATTATCCTTTCCCAAGTTATGAAGATATACTATATAGCGTTAAAGACTAATAAAAGTAAAATTTACTAAACGAAAAAAACTCAGCCAAATTTGGCTGAGTTTTTTATTATTTATCGTTTATTTTTCAAAGTAAGCAACGCCTATCGCCCCAGGACCTAGGTGCGTGCCAACCGTTGCGCCAAGAATATATTTTTCTACCTTAACGTCGTTTCCGCTCCAAACGGCTTTGCTATCGCTTACGTATTTATCTAGGTGCGTAGTATCAAGTCCCGTCCAAAAAGTACCGAACGGCAAATCAAAATCTATTCCGTTAGTGTCATCAATTAGTTTGTTTAGTAAAATGTCGCCCTTTCTAGTTCCAAGCGCTTTTGCAATAAGTTTAACTTCGCCCGAAATAACGCCAACTATGGGTTTAAGCGCAATCATTTCGCCGGCAAACGCTAGCGCGCTTGAAATTCTGCCACCCCTTTTTAAGTATTCAAGAGTGCCAAGTAGAGCAAAAACCTTAACCTTGAGTTTTTTATCTTCTAGCGCACTATGTACTTCTTTAAGTGAAAGCCCTTGATTTATAAGTTCTAAGGCGTGTAAGCACACTAATCTTTCGCCGATACAAGCGTTTAGGCTGTCTAAAACCATAACTTTATCGCCATATTTTTCACTTGCACTAACCGCGCTTTGATAAGTGCCCGATAGTTTAGAAGAAATGGTGATAATAAGCAGTTCATCGTTTTCTTTAAGATGTTTTTCAATTTCTTCTTCCCACCTAAAAGCGTTAACCAAACTAGTTTTTGGCATTACAGAGCCTTCTACTAGTTTTTCGTAAAATTCTGCAGGGGATAGGTTAACTCCATCGTAAAATTCTTCTTCGCCAAAATTAATTATCATTGGCACAACGGTAACGCCTAATTTTTCGGCTTCTTCTCTGCTTATGTCAGATGCTGAATCTATCAATATTTTTATCATAACGTTCTCTCTAAAATTTCCATTTTTCTTTTGTAGTGAATCAATCACACAACTTGTTTAAGTTTATGTTTACAAGTTTTAAACTTTCATACATAATTTTTCGGTGTTCTTCGCTCATACCAACACTTGCAAGGTCAAGTACCTTGTCTACTCTGTTTGCAATATGCGTGGCAACCGAAACGCCTTTATCGGTTAGTTTTAACTCACTATTGTATTTTTTTTGAGTTTTAGACACGTGAATTACAAATCCATTTAGTTCAAGATACTTAATCGTTCGCGAAATATTTGCCTTGTCTGCACCACACACTTCGCAAAGTTTAGTAGCCGTTAAGCCGTTTTCCTTATACAAATAATAAAGACAAGAAACGTGCGAACTTCTTAAATTAAAACCAGCAACGGCATCAGTTTTAATCTTAAAAATACACCTGTTTAGATTTGCAATTAAAAGCGTAAACTCCTTAAACCTTTCTTGCACAATTCGCTCCTTGTTGTAATTACAACATTTATATTATAATAAAAACTTGTTGTAATGTCAACAAGTTTTCAAGGGATTTATTCGGTAGAATTATTCAATAATATCGTAAACGAAAAGCACGCCGTCGTTTACGGTAAATTTAACGTTAACACCGGCATACGCCATACCATATTCTTTTCCGTTTGCTTGATAAGAAGGGCGTGGGTCGTTTTCTAAACACTCTATTAGGGCAGAGCGTTTTTCTTCGGGAATTTTTTCTAAAAGTCCGCTTTTAAACTTAACCTTTACTTTATAATCAACCACCTTGTCGGCGTAGCCACAAATAGCATCGTTAACGCAGTCGGAATGCGACACGTAAGGTTTAACGTCGTAAACGGGCGTGCCACTAACAATGTCTGCACCGGCGATTTTTAATACAATTTGCCCATCGCTATTTTTTTCTATACCTAGAAGTTTAACAAGCGAAAGCCCTATACCGTTCGGCCTAAACGGAGAGCGAGATGCAAACACGCCAACCTTTTTGTTCCCGCCAAGCCTTGGTGGGCGAACCGTTGGGCAAAATTTTGAATTATCTGCTAGCGAAAAGTCAAACAGCACCCAAACGTGCGAAAACCCATCTAGTTCCTTAAAAGCACTATCCACAGAATATTCTTTATCAAACACGATTTGCGATATAAGCGATGGGGCTTTAAGTGCTTGTCTAGGTAGCCCGAATTTCTCTATAAAATCATTTTTTACAACTGCAATAGGCGAAATAATTTTTTCCATACCTATATTATAACATTACTTTTTAAAAAATAAAAGTACCACGCACCACCACACAAAAAAATTTTTTAGAAAACTTATAAAAAACGCTAAACAAATGTTTATAAATGTGTTATAATGTATTTAAGGTAGAAAAAGGGCAATAATAAAAGCAAAATTTATAAAAAAAGGGAATTTTTGGCAGTAATGAAACAAAGAATTTACGCGTGTATAGACTTAAAGAGTTTTTTTGCTTCGTGCGAGTGTGCGGAGCGTGGTTTAGACGCGTTTACAACCAACCTAGTAGTTGCCGACCCAGAGCGGGGGAACGGCACGATTTGTCTTGCAGTTACACCTGCAATGAAAAAACTAGGCGTATCTAATAGGTGTAGGCTATACGAAATTCCCAAAAACATAAAGTATATACTTGCAAAGCCTAAAATGAAACTTTATATGCAAAAGTCGGCAGAGATAAATTCTATATATCTTCGCTACGTTAGTCCTGATGATATGCACGTTTATTCAATAGACGAGTGTTTTATAGATTTAACCGACTATCTTAAAATTTATAATACCGATGCGATAACGCTTGCTAAAACGCTAACTAACGCCGTGTATAAAGAAACGGGCATATGTGCAACCGTTGGTATAGGCACTAATTTGTATCTTGCCAAAATTGCGCTTGATATAACGGCAAAGCACTCTCCCGATTTTATAGGATATTTAGACGAAGAACTTTATAAAAAAACGCTTTGGAAACATAAACCGTTAACGGATTTTTGGAACGTCGGCAACGGCACGCAAAATAGGCTTCGAAAATACGGCGTGACAACAATGCAAGGTGTGGCGCAAATGCCAGAAGAAATTTTATATAAAGAGTTTGGCGTTAACGCTGAATTTTTAATCGACCACGCTAACGGCAGAGAAAGTTGCACTATTAAAGATATAAAGGAATATAAAACCAAAAACTGTTCTATTTCGTCAGGGCAAGTGCTTTTTTCGGACTACGAAATAAACGACGCTTTTTTAGTGCTTAAAGAAATGGTTTTTAATCTAACGCTTAAACTTATTAAAACCAAAACGGTCACAAGTTCTATATCGTTATACGTAGGGTATGCCGATAGAACGGCGGGTGGCGATAGCGCGTCTAGACGGCTAGGGATTGAAACAGCGTCTTTTAGCGTGCTATGTGAAAAATTTAGCGAACTTTTTTATGAGATTATAGACAAAACTAAAAAAGTTAGAAAAATCAACATCGCCTTTTGTGGAGTTAAGCGATTAGACTATATGCCTATTGATATGTTCACAGATATAGAGAGTTTAGATAAAGAACACGCGCTTTTAGAAACCACGGTAGATATTCAAAAAAAATACGGCAAAAACGCGCTACTTAAAGGTATGAGTTATTTAGACAAAGCAACTCAAAGAGAGAGAAGTAAAATGATAGGAGGGCACAATGCGGGAGAAGATGAGTAGGCTAGATAGGGCAAGGCAATTTATGCCGTTTTCGCCACTAGACGGCTACGACAACTTAATAAATGCTAACAAAAAAAGCATAGAAGAACGCAAAGAACTTTCTGAAGAACAAGCCGAATTTCTATCACGCCAAATAACAGCCATAAGTAAGGGTGATATAATAAGCGTGAAATACTACCACGATGGCGCGTATATTGATTTTACTGGGAAAGTAAGCAATATAGACTATACTTTTAGAAAAATCACCATAATAAAAACGGTGATACCGTTTGAAGATATTTTCGATATAAAAAGATAAAATGCAACTGCCTTTTCTATTGCTTTTACTAACTTAATGTGCTAAAATTATAAAAAACCAAAGAGAGATAAAAATGCTAGAACTATCAATAAACGCGCTTAATAACTTCGCAAAAACGTTAGAACTTATATTAGGCGGGAGTTATATATTTATCGCATACGGCGTGGGTGTAGTTGCTGCCGTGCTTGCAATAGTTGCTTATCAATGTAAAAACAGGGTAAGCCTACTAATCGTGCAAAGCGTTTGTAGCGCGTTTTGGATGCTATATTTTTTAATGATAGGCGCATTTATCGGTATGGCGATGAACTTTTATAACGTTATAAGGAATTTAGTTTTCAGCCAAAAAGAAAAACATAAATGGGCAAACAGTAAAATCTGGCTATTCGTATTTTTAGCAATAATACTCACCTTTTGTCTATTAACCTTTAATAACTGGTACGACGTTATTTCAATAATCGGCACTATTATTTTAACGGTGGGGAACTTTTGTTCTTCTAAAAAAACCATACTAACTCTTTCTTTTGTGGCAATGCCTATGTGGATAGTCTACGGGGTTTTTGCCGGCTCTTACGTTGGGCTAGTGAGCGACACGTTTACTACCTTTGCAATAGGCTACGCGCTATTTAGAAAAAATAAACAAATCGATTTGAAGGAATAGCCTATATGAAGAATTTAGTTCTAGCAAGCGCATCTCCACGAAGAAAAGACATTCTTAACGCTTTTGGCTTTAACTTTTCGGTTGTGGTTAGCGATTACGAAGAAAAATTAGAAGATAACCTTTCGCCATATAATCTTGCAACAACTTTTGCAAATTGCAAGGCGAAAAGCGTGTTTAATTCGTTAGTCGATAATAGTAAAGCGGTGGTGCTTGGCGCAGATACCATAGTGGTTTATGATGGAGAAGTTTTAGGAAAACCCCAAGATGCGCAAGACGCTATCAGCACGCTAAAACGTTTATCTAACAAAACGCACCTAGTAATAACGGGCTATTCGATAATAAGTAGCACGGGCGAAATAAACGGATACGTAGAAAGCAAAGTGACGTTTAACGACCTAACAAAAGAACTTATTCTCTCTTACGTAAAATCGGGCAAGCCACTAGATAAAGCGGGAAGTTATGGCGTGCAAGACGGTTATGATTTAGTAAAAAAAGTAGATGGTAGCGTAAATAACGTTATAGGGCTACCGATTGAACTAATAAAAGATAAAATTTTAGAAAAACTTAATGAAAACAAATAAAATAAAAACGCTAGCCTTTTCGGTTAGCGTTTTAGTTTTATTTAGTGTTAGTGTGGGTAGCGTAGTATCTTGAACGAAATTCCGTTGGTGAAACTTTGTTGTTGTATTTAAAAAACTTAGTTAGAGCGCCGTCGTCTATAAAACTCGCAACGGAGGCTATTTCTTTTATTTGAAGATTAGTGTTTATTAGCATACTCTTGATAAAAGCGTTTCGCTCGGAGTCGATATATTTTTTAAGAGAAACTCCCGTGTTTTTTATAAATATTTTAGATAAATAATCGGGACTGTAACTAAATTTTTTAGCAATAGCGTCAACCGTAGGCGCTAAAGCGATATTAGTCTTAATAAAATCTTGCACCTCAAAAAACAGTTTATCGTCGGTAAATCCGTCGCTTTTATCTAAAAGCAAAAGCGCAAGTTCGCACTCAACTAAGTTAGGGCTTTTAGATATAGTCGCTAAATGGTTTAGTTTTCTAAATAAGAGTTCATAGTTGTAATGGTCTTTCGTTTTAATATATCTATTAGAAATAACGCTACCGTTATCAAGTTTAAAATGTAGCCAGTAAAACGCGCAATCGCTAGAAGATTTAGTGCCATAATGCCTTACGTTAGGGCGCATAATAAGCATATCGCCACATTCTAGTGTGTAGTCGGTATCGCCTTCGCGAATATAAACCGTGCCCTTAGTTATAAAAACAATCTCGTAAGTATCGATTATTCTAGAAGGGTGTGTCCAGTCGTTAGCGCCCGTAAAATAACCCATATTAGAAAATGCTATGCTAAAATCATCTAACTTAATCATATCGGATTTTTCCACCTATTATCGCTTTTTTGCATTGTATTGACAAAGAATTACTGTTATAATAATAGCATAAACACTCAAAAGGAGTCAAATATTATGGAAAAAATTAAAAATATAAGTTTTCAAAACGTAACCATAAATAATGGATTTTGGAAGTTTAGGCAAGACCTTAATAAAAACGTAACGATACACGCGATAAAAGAGCGCTTTTTAGAAACGGGTAGATTCGACGCCGTGGGATTTAAAGTTCGAGAAACGGGCGTAACGCCACATCTTTTTTACGATTCGGATATAGCAAAATGGATTGAGTCTATTTCGTATCTTATTATAAACGAAAAAGGTGGCTACGAAAAAGAACAAGAAGTTATCGACGACTTAGTTGAAATTTTCAAAAAGAACCAATTACCAGATGGGTATTTTAATTCTTATTATATCCAAATCGAACCGACAAAGCGCTTTACCGAAAGAGCAAATCACGAACTTTATTGCGCAGGGCACTTAATAGAGGCAGGCGTTGCTTACGCGATAGCAACCGGCAAGACCGAACTTTTAGAAATAGTAAAAAAATACGTAGATTGTATCGAGCGCTATTTCGTTACCGAAAAACTTGCAAAGTTTTATACCCCTGGCCACGAAGAAATAGAACTCGCGCTCGTTAAACTATATAATTACACTAAGGAAAGAAAATATCTCGACTTAGCGCTCCATTTTATAAACACGCGTGGAACGAAAGAAGAACAACCGGGTGTTTACGTGGCCTATAACGAAAAAATATGCCAAGCCGAAGTTCCCGTTAGAGATTTAGAACTTGCCGAGGGGCACTCTGTAAGAGCAACCTATTTATATATCGCAATGTCTGAACTCGCGTCAAAAACCAACGACGAAGAATTGCTTAAAGCGTGCAAACGCATTTGGCGAGATATAGTAGATAAGAAAATGTACGTAACGGGTGGAATAGGTTCTACCTGCTACGGAGAGGCGTTTACCTGCGCTTACGACCTACCTAACCTAGAGGCTTATAGCGAAAGTTGCGCATCGATAGGGCTTCTGCTTTTCGCACTTTCAATGCAAAAGAGCGAACTTAACGCCGAATACGGTGCTATTATAGAAAAGATAATGTATAACGGCTTACTGTCGTCCACTTCGCTAGACGGTAAATCTTTCTTCTACGAAAACCCTATGGAAATACACCTAGCGTCCGTTAATAGAGAAACGAGTTCTAAACCCGAGCGCAGAACTAGATTGCCTATTCGCCACAGACTAGAAGTGTTTGATTGTTCTTGTTGTCCACCGAATATATCTAGAACAATCGCGCGCGTTGGCGAATTAGTGTTTTCCGAATACGGAAATAGCCTAGTAATAAATCAATACCTAAGCGCAAGCCTCAACGACGGCGCAAACGATATAGAAATAACTACAAACTATCCAAATGATTTTAAGGTAAAAATAGAAGTAAAAAAATGCGCAAAAGACAGCCTCTTACTCCGTATTCCCGACTGGTGCGAGGAATATGGCGTTAGCGTAGACTACAAAACCAAAAACGGCTATATCGAAATTTCTTCTAAAATTAAAGAAATCGAAATAGAGTTTAATGCAGAACCATATTTTGTAGAGTGCAATCCAAAATCTCGCGCAAACAACGGTAGAGTAGCCCTACTTTACGGACCTATCGTTTACTCGGTAGAAAGACTTGATAACCCATACGAACTTAACGCGCTATCTATTGATATCGCTAACCCCGTAGAAGTCTTGAGCGTGCAAGAAGAATATCCTATGCGCGCGCTTAAAACTAAAGCGTACCTAGATAAAGGCTTTAGCACTCTTTATCAAAAGGTGAAAGCCGAAAAGACCGAAGTTGAACTATTGTTTAGACCTTACTGGACTTTTGCTAATCGCGAAGAAACGGATATGCTAGTATGGCTTAGAAGAAAATAAACTTGTAATACAAAACGTAAAATCTAAAACATAGCAAAAAACGCTAGCCGAAAAGGTTAGCGTTTTGTATTAAAATTTTTCTTTTGGCAATAATCTCAAAAAACAGGAGGAAAATTTATGAACCCTTTTAAAGAGATTAACCCAAAAAAGAAAGTAGAACTAAAAAACTGGAAATGGCTAGCACCTAAGTCTTACGACAAAAACGCCACTTTGCCTTACACCAAAACGCGTATCATTTTAATGAACGGCACGGAATTTGAAGCCAACTGGTTTTTGCACAATCTATCTAGGTCTTGCCTAAACAACGAAATTCGCAGAGTGGTTGCCGAAGTAAGACGCCAAGAACAGCAACAACAAAAGCGCATATCAGCATTAAAGCCAATCAACGAGAGCATTTTAGAAACGACCATTGCATACGAACAACTAGCAGTAGATTTAACTGCAAATATCGCTCAAAACGAGCCAAACCCGTTTGTAAAATCGCAACTTGATTTTGCTTTGCTTGAAGATTTCGACCACTTATATAGGTATTCCGACCTACTTCTTAACGAACACGGAATAAAAGGCGAAACCTTGGTGGGAAAATACACCGAAATTACCCCGGGAAGACCAACGATAGCAGAGCATCGCCACCCTAACGACGATATAAGAAGATATATCAACGACTGGCAAGACGCGTTAATTACAAGGCTACACGTTAACATTATAACGGCGGCAGAACAACAAACGATGAACTATTATATGAACGTTGGCTCTTTCTATAATAGTGATATCGGCAGAAAACTTTACTCTGAAATCGCAATGATAGAAGAACAACACGTTACGGGATACGGTTCACTTATAGACCCTTCTTGCACAATGCTTGAACGATGGGTATTGCACGAATATATCGAGTGCTATTTATACTATTCTTGTTATAAAGACGAAACGGACGAGCGCATTAAAGATATTTGGCTAGAACATTACGAACAAGAACTAACGCATTTAAGAATTGCAAGCGATATCCTTTATAAATACGAAGGTAGAAATTGGGAACAACTTTTCGTTACGGGCTCTGATTTCCCAACTCTAATTAAACTTCAATCTAATATAGACTACGTTAGAGATATAATGAAAAGCGTGCGCTTAACTGCTGTTAAAGAAAATCTTTTCGATATAAACGATATTTCTAGTAGTGCAGACTTTTTTAAGTATCAAAAGGTGGTGAACGGCAGTGAGAAAACGGTTGCTTCGCACCTAGTTATTGATAAGTTTATTAAAAAGCACGGCGAAGATTATAGGTTCGAAAAATCACCTAGCGTAGAAAAAACACTGCGCGATAGAAAAACGGATAACACCAGTCTTGGAAGAATTAAAGGCAAGTAATGAAAATCATAAAATCAGTTCGAAAAACGGGCTGATTTTTGCTTTTAAAAGAAAAAAATAATTTGACTAATAAATCTTAAAGTTGTATAATAAAATCGTTATGGAAAAAACTTTACAACTATTAACCCAAAAACTCAATGATAAAGACGTTAACGTAAGGCTTTCAGCCCTACGCGAAATCGTCAAACTAGAAGAAAAACCCGTAAAAAGAGAAAACGATGCGAATAATCATATCCACACCATTTATTCGTTTTCGCCATATTCTCCAACCAAGGCTGCCTATATGGCGTATAAAGCAGGGCTAACTAGCGCAGGGATAATGGACCACGATTCGCTCTCTGGCGCAAAAGAGTTCAAAACCGCTTGCGAAATTTTAGGGCTTGGCTCTACCGTTGGCGTAGAAGTTAGAGTAAAATTCGATAAAGGCTTTGGCAAAATCAACCACCCAGACCAAGCGAATTGCGTTTATATGGCTGCGCACGGCGTTCCACAAAAGAACGTAGATGAGTTTAACGCATATCTTGATTTTTATCGCAAAAAACGTAACGAAAGAAACAAAAAAATGTGCGATAAGATTTCTGCAAAATATGGTAAGTTTGGGCTAGAACTAGACTTTGAGAAAGACGTTTTTCCATTATCTTGCGCAAGCGAAGGTGGTAGCATTACCGAAAGGCACCTTCTTTTTGCACTAGCAAAAAAACTTGGCGATAGATTTGGCAGAACAAACGCGCTTATAGATTTCTTGCAAAACGACCTAAATTTAAAAGTTTCTGATAAAATTTCGTCATATTTACTTGACAAAGAAAACCCACACTTTTTATACGACCTTTTAGGTGTGCTTAAAGCCGACACGGCGTTTTTCTATATCGATGCAGACGAAGAAATGCCAGACGCGTTAGAGTTTATTGCTATGGCTAAAAAGATGGGCGCAATTCCTGCATACGCTTATCTTGGCGACGTTGGGGATTCTGTCACGGGGGATAAAAAAGCCCAAAAGTTTGAAGACGACTTTTTAGACGATTTAGTTAAAGAACTTAAAAAAGCGGGATACCAAGCAATAGCGTATATGCCTACTAGAAACACCACGGCACAACTAGATAGAATTAAAATGCTATGCAAAGAACACGGCTTTTTTGAAATTAGTGGCGAAGACATAAATTCACCACGCCAAAAATTCGCGTGCGCATCACTAGCACTTCCCGAATTTTCACATTTAATATCTTCTACTTGGGCACTTATCGGGCACGAAAGTATATCTGAGAAAAAAGGGTTAGAGTATGGTATGTTTTCTACTGAAAGCATCGAAAAAACCCCTTGCCTAAAAGAAAGAATAGAAATTTTTGCATCAATCGGTAGAGATACCGTAAAATAAAAATAAAATATAATTGTTAATATAGGAGAAACCAAAATGAGTAATTTTAATTTACAAGGTAAAGTTGCAGTAGTAACGGGTGCAAGCCAAGGTCTTGGCGAAGCACTTGCAAAAAGATTAGATAGCGAAGGCTGTTTCGTTGCAGTTTGCGATATTAACTACGAAGGCGCAATGGCAGTTGCAAGTAAGCTTAAAAATGCAATCGCAATCGCTGTTGACGTGACTAAATATGCAGAACTTGAACTTGCCGCTAAAACCGTTATCGAAAAATGGGGCAAGGTAGATATTCTAATTTCTAACGCAGCAATCGTAAAGAGTGGCGATATCTTTAATCTTTCACCAGAAGCATTTGCGCTAGTGACCAACATTAACCTTAACGGCTACTTTAACACCGTGAAAGCGTTTGCTCCTTATATGTTAGAAGCAAAAAGTGGTAGCATTATTCAAATTAACTCTAAATCAGGCAGAAAAGGAAGTTTCAAAAACGGCGCATACGCGTCAAGTAAATTTGGTGGCGTAGGTCTAACCCAAAGCCTTGCTCTTGAATTTGCTGAAAGTGGCGTAAGAGTAAACTGCATTTGCCCAGGCAACCTATTAAACTCACCACTATGGGTAAACAGCCTATTTAAGCAATACGCTCAAAACCAAGGCATTACCGAAGCGCAAGTTAGAGAAAAATACATCAATCAAGTTCCTATGAAACGTTCTTGCGAATACGAAGATATCGAAAATGCAATGCTCTTTTTAGCGTCTGATTTCTCTTCTTATATGACTGGTCAAGCAATCAACGTGACCGGTGGCCAACAAATGTAATTAAAGAAAACAACAAACCTAACAATACAAAAAATAAAACGTGGCTCAAAACAGCCACGTTTTTTGTTGTTAAATTTAGATTAGATTTTAATAAGTGTTTTATTCTTCTATATTTTTAGCGTGTATGGTTTTGCGCTTAACGAGATAGAAAATCGCACCAATAAGCACCCAAACGCCAAGCATTAGATAACTTTGCCAGCCAAAATGCACGCCGTCTAGCCCAGGGATAGGAATTAGTTGTAAAACCATAAACGCTATTGAAAAAATCGCGCCCATAACCGAAAGCACTTTTAATAGTTTAGTGCCGTCTTTATCGCGTTTCATTGTAACGAAAGTGGATAAGCAAGTAAACATAAAACCGATAGATGCACCAATTGCACTCATATCCACAAACCAACCAAGCGCCTCTCTGCCAAGAACGGGGCCACTTAAAGAAATTATCATACAGAAAATAATTGCATTTTTAGGCGTTCTAGTTTTTTCGTTAATCTTGCCGAAAATTTTAGGTAAATAACCTTCTTTACTCATAGAATACATTAGCCTAGAAGATGCTAGATAAAATCCCATTATACCCGAAAGTACAGCGCAACTTACTGCAACGCCAACTAAAACTTTGCCAAAAGGGCCAAGAAGTTTTTCGGCAGCAGTTAAAAGTAGCCAAGGCGTTCCTTCGGCGTTAACTATAAGGTCTGGCCAGTTTTCAAGCGCAGCGGCAGCAATAGTGTTGTTAGAAACGTAAACAAAGCACCCGAACGTTATGGCAATAACCATAATAAAGATAACTTTTTTATACGAACACTTAAACTCTTCGGCTGCTTGGGGGATGGTGTCAAAGCCAACGAACGCCCAAGGTGCAATAGCAAAAGTCGCTAAAATACTGCTTGCAATGCCTGAATCTTTAACAGCGTGCGAAACGTCGTATCCGCCAGCCGTGATAGCCGATGATTTATCAAAACCCCAAATAGGGCTCATATTTTCTAGCGTAGCGTATGGCGAAACCAACGCCGAAACAAATAGGGTAAATACTGAAACGATTAAAAGAGATGCAAGCACGGTTTGAACGTAGCCTGCTTTTTTAACGCCCCAAATATTAAGCAGTCCAAAAAGTATAAGTATAAAAGAAGCAAGTAAAATTTCGCCCAGCCAAACTTCAAAACCTGCAATCGAATAATGAAAGCCCCATTTTAGCACGGGTCCAAAAATGCCGTCTACGATAAGCCCGATAGCAGTAGAGTTCATAGGAACGTTAGTGAGATACGCCGCGATTAAAAACCAACCGCAAATAAACGCCATAGTTTTTCCAAAGCACATTTTGGTATAACTAAATTCGCCACCTGCTTTTGGGCATTTAGGAACCATATAGGCGTAAGAAAAAGCAATAATAATCATAACTAGTGCGCCTAAAACCATTGCGATAGCAGTTCCGGCAACACCAGAGTTTGGCAAGAATTTCTTTCCGGGGTTTATAAACGAACCCCACCCGATAACACACCCAAAGGCTAGCGCCCAAAGGCTCATTGGATTTAATTGTTTTTTAAGACCTAATTGTTTGTTTTCCATAATTTCACCTATAAGCGCCTTTACACGTCGTAAGATTTATCTATTGCCTTTAACTCTCTAAACGTATCTATTTCCACGATGTCAGAGTCTAGGCAAGGTTTAATTGCAACTTGATATTTAGTATTAAAAACTGAAAGTGGAACTTGGTCCCAATACTTTTCTTTGCCACCAGGCATACTATAAACTTCTTCTAAATCAGTTGCAAGCCTATTTCCGTCTTGTTCGTTCCAGTAAGAAATACCAACCATTTGCCAACAATCAAGCCCACCAACTTTTTGCTTGGTAATAATCCCGTCTTTAACTTCAAAACACCAGTCGTCCGTACGTTCTTTTTTGATAGCCAAAAAGTTTGATTGATAGTTATATTTAGTAATAATTTTTGGGTTATATAAAACTAGGTCGGCTTCAAAAACGTATGCGTTAGATAAAAGGTCTTTTGCTTTAAGTGCCGAAGAAATATTGTTCGCTTCGTTGTAGTAAGGGTTTTCTATAAACTTAATCATAGGGAACTTGTATAAAAGTTGGTCGAATTGTTCGGCAAGATAACCCCTTACTATATAAATTTCGTTAATATCGGCTTTAAGGCAGGCATCGATTAGCCTATCAATAATTCTAACGCCAAGCACCCTAACTAACGGCTTTGGTGTGTTTAGCGTTACGGGCACTAATCTAGAACCAAACCCTGCGGCAATAAATACTGCGCGCTTAACTTTATAAGGCTCTAACGCGCTAACGCCTTTATCGGTTATCGCGCCAGAACTTAAATATCCAAGAGTGGTTAGTTCTTTAACCACTTTGTTTATACTGCCAAGCGAATAGCCCGTTTTTTCTTCTAACTCTCTTTGAGAAGTCTTTTTTTCGTTGAGTGCCACTAAAACGTCGAACTGTTTTTTTGTAAGCATAATCTTTTCCTTTGTTCGCATTTTTTATTTGCAAGGCTTTATTTGAACGCTTTTTTGCTAAAAACCAAGTGAAAATAGGCGTTAAAGCAGTTTTTGTGTTCAAAAAACCATTGCTAATTGCGAATTATGAAACTATAATAGCACAATAGCCCCCTAATTGCAAGCATTTAATCTAATACTTTAAAAATATTTTTGATTATATATATTCACGCGAGAAAAAGACGGATAAAAATAAATTTATTCTTGCTTTATCGGGTAAAAAATGTTATAATAACATAAAAATTATGTTTAGCAGTAATGCGTGAGAATTTTTATATTATGAGCGATTTAAGAAGATTTTTTATTGACAAAATTAGCGAAGAAGTGATAATCGAGGGCGAAGAATTTAGGCACGCCGTTAGCGTTTTAAGAATACGCGAAGGGGAAGACGTTATTTTGTTAGATAACTCTGGGCTAGAATATTTTGCCACCATCACAAGTATTAGCAAAAAGAACCTAACTGCGAAGGTTTACGATAAGAAAAAAAGCGAGAACGAACCTAAAAATCAAGTAGTACTTGTTGCGGGCTATCTTAAAGGCGATAAAACCGAATTAGTAGTTCAAAAGGCAGTAGAACTTGGCGTTAGCAAAATTATTGTGTTTAGTTCGGAATTTTCTTCGGCTTATATAAACGAAAACAAACTTTTAAGGCTAAATAAGGTTTCGCAAGAAGCATCAAAGCAATGCAGGCGCGCAATCAGTCCAGAAGTTATTTATAAGGAAGATTTCGCATCGGCATTAGAAAGCGTTAAGGATATAAAGAACAAACTATTCGCGTGTGAGTTTGCAACCGAAAATAAAGCAGACTTTTCTACGCTTAGCGGTAGCACGGCAATAGTTGTTGGTAGCGAAGGTGGGTTTAGCACAAAAGAGAGCGAACTTGCGCTCGAAAAAGGCTTTACCACCGTGTATTTAGGCAAGAGAATTCTTCGTGCTGAAACAGCATGCATATCTTTAACGGCAATAGTAATGCACTCTCTAAAAGAACTTGAATAAATAAAAAATCTAGAAAAAACAATAAAAACTAGAACAAGTAAAAACGCCCCTTGCTTTTTGCAAAGGGCGGTTTTTTATGCGTAAGAAAGGCTATCTTGTTTCTTTTTCTTCTTAGAAAAGAAGGTGGATTTAACCATATTAAATTCGACGAGATTAAAACCAAAAAAGCACGCGCCTAAAAAAGCAACTAGAATAATCGAAACCACCAAAACGGTTAAAAATGCGCCAAGGTAAGAAAGCAACAAGCGTTTTAACATTTCGCCAAGCAAAATTGTGGGAATTAGCAGTAAAATACTACTAGAACAAAATTTAAGTATCCTAGGTTTAATCGGCATTTTTTTGTAAAGCAAAATAAGATTTAAAAGAGTAGTTAAACCATACACGAAAGTAAAGCCGACGAGTAGCGCGTATATTCCGATAAATTTTGGAAGAACGTAAATAGAAATAATCATAAAAATTCCACTAATCATACAAAAAATAAGCGCTTTGTTTTCTTGCCCGATAGAGTTAAGTATGCTAGTAGTAATATTAGAAAGCCCTATAAAAATCATAAGATAAGAAGATGCTCTAACGTATTTTCCACAATCCGTGCTATTAAAAATCATAATTCCTATTTGGTTGCCTAAAACGAAGAACACGGGCACGAAAAGGCAAGTTAAAAATAGCGTAAACTTAACGGTCTTTTCTACGTCTTTTCTTAAAAACTCACTTCTTTTTTTGTAATAGTTTTCGGCAATTTCGGGTACTATCACAAGCGTGAAAGAACCGATTAGCGTAGTTGGAATAAACAATAGAGGTATCGCTTGCCCAAGAGCAGAGCCAAATAAACTCATCGCTTCGCTTTCGCTAAGCCCACTAGCAATTAGCCTTAACGGAAGTATGATAGAAACAAGAGAAACGGCAAGCGAATTAACCGTTCGCATCGCCGTTACGGGCATAGCAGAGGCAAGCAACGGCTTAAACTCACTCATCGGGCTAGATAGTTTATTCTTTCTAATAAAGAACACGGTGGTTGCCACCGAAAAAGAAAAAATATAAGAAACCAAAACGGCAACACCTGCCGAAAAAGCGCCTTCAAAAACCCCACTTGCGCGATTTATTAAAAACACGCCAACTAGTATCATACAAATTTCTTCCAAAAGTTCGATAACGCTATATGGTAAAAAATCTTTGTTGCCCCAAAACACTCCTCGCAAAACAGCGTAAACCGAAGTAAAAATTATCCCCGGTAGCACCACTAAAAATATAGCGTTGCACCTAGTGTCAGCAAAAATAAGCCCAAGATATTTTCTTAAAATAAACCCTAAAAAACAAATCAAACAAGCAACTAAGCCCGTAAAGACTATCCCCGCAGTTATAACTTTGTTTATTTTATCTTTTCGGTTTTCAGAGTCGTATTTAGTCATTAACCTTGAAACCGTGATAGGCGTTCCCGAACAACAAATAGTAAGTAAAAAAGCAAACACCGAAAGCGAAACTTGGTAAAGCCCCACGCCTTCTGCGCCTATCGTGCGCGATAGGTAAATTCTATATAAAAACCCTAAAAATTTCTCACACACCGAAAACACGGTCACTATAAGCACAGTCTTAAAAAATCTTCTCATTTCGCACCTTAAAAGTTGGACTAAAAATATTCTATTCGCCATTTTTAATAAATATAATAGTGGTATGAAAAAGTTTTTTTATCGCGTAAAAAACGGCGATACGATTTTTAGCGTAGCAAATGCTTTTTGCGTTCCAACGCTCTCATTAGTTAAGGATAATTTATTAAGGCGTGAAATCGAAACGGGCGATATTTTGGTTATAAAAAAATGCGAAAACGTTTATAAGGTAAACGCCCACGATACTCTTTGTAGCGTTTCTAACAAACTTGGCGTTTCGCCCGAACGGCTTTCGTTTTTGAACGGGGGAATAACCTACGTTTTCTACGGCTTAATTTTAACTTACTAATTATAAAAAAGGCTTAAAGTCTAAAAGCCTTTTTTTATTGACTTTTTTCGCTATATAAAGTATAATAACTATGTATGATAATAGTAGGATTCGACCCAGGGCTAGCAACGCTTGGCTACGGCGTTATAAAAACCGATGCAAAGCGTAAACCCGAAATGCTAGATTACGGCATAATTTCAACCCCAAAAGAACTAGACCTTCCTTCTAGGCTAACAATGTTAGAAAAAGGCGTTAAACAAATTATAGAAAAGTTTAAGCCTGACGAAATTGCCATAGAAGAATTGTTCTTTGCCAAAAACGTTAAAACGGCAATCGCCGTGGCACACGCTAGGGGCGTTATTTTACTTACTGCCGTAAAAGAGTGTGGTAAACTTTACGAATATACGCCACTTCAAATTAAGCAAGCACTAACGGGTTATGGTAGGGCAGATAAAAACCAAATTCAACAAATGGTAAAAACGTTTCTTGCTCTAAAAGCCGTCCCTAAACCAGACGACGCGGCGGACGCTTTGGCTGTTGCGCTATGCCATTCAAGAACAAGCAAACTTGGCTCTTTATTTAAAATATAGGTGAATTATGATAGGATATCTTAAAGGAAAACTTTTATATAGCGAAGAAAACGTTGCCTTATTAGAAGTAAACGGCGTGGGGTATGAATTAACCCTTTCTTCATCTTGCTTAAAAAGCGTTTTAGATAATCGTGGTGGCGAAGTTTATACCTACCTTGCCGTTCGTGAAGACGGGGTTTCTCTATACGGTTTTATCAGCGTAGAAGAAAAGCGTATGTTCTTAAAACTAATAACCGTTTCGGGCGTTGGCCCAAAAATGGGCATAACCGTTTTGTCGCAAACTTCTCTTAAAGAACTAGCCACGGCAATCGCTACTAGCGACGTTAAATCGCTTTCAAAAATTAAAGGTTTAGGCAAGAAAACTGCCGAAAGGATTATTTTAGAACTTCGCGAAAAAATGACGGAAGAAATAGAAATTACGGCAAAAGATAAAACTTCTAGCACGGCTATCGATTTAACCGACAAGGATTATCAAGACGCGATGATGGCACTTTTAGGCCTTGGCTTTGAAAAGTCAGAGTGCGTTAAAGTATTAACCAAAGCAAAAGCAGAAAACGTTTTAGGCGTACAAGCAATTATAGCGTTTTCATTAAAAAATATTAGGTAGAATTTATGGAAGAAGAAAGAATTGTGACTAGCACCGTTTCTGACGTTGAAACGGACGTAGAAAATATTTTACGCCCAAAGTCAATGGAAGGATACGTTGGTCAAGAAAAAATTAAAGACAACCTAGCAATTTCTATCGCATCAAGTAAAATGCGAAAAGAAGCAATGGACCACGTTTTACTATACGGCCCACCGGGACTTGGTAAAACCACCCTTGCGCATATTATCGCCAACGAACTAGGCTCTCAAATAAAAGTGACCAGTGGTCCGGCAATCGCACACCAAGGCGACCTTGCTGCAATACTCACCAACCTAAACGATGGCGACGTGTTGTTTATAGACGAAATTCATAGGCTAAACCGAAACATAGAAGAAATACTCTATCCAGCGATGGAAGACTTTTTTCTAGACCTAATTTTTGGTAAAGGCCCGTCTGCACAAAACGTGCAAATTCCACTTCCAAAATTCACGCTAATCGGCGCAACCACAAAAGCCGGTATGTTATCTTCTCCGTTAAGAGACCGTTTTGGGCTTATTTGCAGACTAGAAAACTATACTCAAAACGAACTAACCGAAATAGTAGAACGAGCCGCTAAAATGCTTTCTATCAAGATAGAAAAAGACGCTGCTTTTGAAATCGGCAAGCGCAGTCGTGGAACGCCTAGAATTGCTAATAGACTTCTTCGTAGAGTAAGAGACTACGCTATCGTAAAAGGGCACGAGTTAGTGCTTAAAAGCGATGCCGTTGGTGCTCTTAAAATGTTAGACGTTGATGAATTAGGGTTAGACGGAATTGATAGAAAAATCCTAATTTCTATGGCGGAAAACTTTAAGGGTATTCCTTGCGGACTAGACACCCTTGCTGCAACCATTAACGAAGATGCTAATACCATAGAAGACGTTTACGAACCATATTTATTACAAATAGGCTTTATTGCAAGAACGCCAAGGGGTAGGGTGCTCCTTAAAAAAGGCTACGAACATATAGGAAGGCCCGTACCCGAAGGACTTTTAGACTAAACGGAAACTATAAATGAAAACAAGTGATTTCGACTATTTTTTACCCGAAGAACTCATAGCGCAAACACCTATCGAACCAAGGGATAATTCAAGACTTTTAATATATCAAAAAGAAACCGAAGAACTAACGCACGCGCATTTTAAGGATATTTTGTCTTACTTAAAAAAAGGCGACGTTTTGGTTAGGAACAACACACGCGTTTTGCCTGCAAGAATGTTTGCTTACACCGAAAATGGTGGCAAAGTAGAAATTTTATTACTTAAACGCTTTGATTTAAAAACGTGGGAAGTTTTAGTAAAACCGGGCAAAAAAGCAAGAGTAGGTAAAACTTTAACGATTTCTAACGAACTAAAATTAAAGGTTATAGGCAATATCGAAGAATCGGGTAGTAGAAAGGTAGAGTTTATCTACGACGGAGTGTTCGAAGATATTATAAGTAGGCTTGGCGAAATGCCACTTCCACCATATATCACCGAAAAACTAAAAGATAAAGAACGCTACCAAACGGTATATTCAAAAACAGACGGCTCGGCAGCAGCCCCAACGGCGGGACTACATTTTACGCCCGAACTACTAGAAAAATTAAAAGAAAAAGGCGTTATAATCGTAGACGTTTTACTTCACGTAGGGCTTGGAACTTTTAGACCTGTAAAAGAAGAAGACGTCACCAAACACCATATGCACTCTGAATACTTTGAAATAAGCGAAGATGCTTGTGAGATTATAAACACCGCCAAAAAAGAAGGTAGAAGGGTTATCGCCGTAGGCACAACAAGTGTTAGAACGCTAGAAAGTGCCGTAAACGAAAAAGGCGAACTTGTCGCTCAAAAAGGCAACACCGAAATTTTCTTGTATCCACCTTATAAATTTAAGGTGGCAGATGGATTGATTACTAACTTTCATTTGCCAAAATCAACCCTAATAATGTTAGTCGCTTGCCTTGTCGGTCAAGATAAAATACTAGATATCTATAAAACTGCCGTAGAAGAAAAATATCGTTTCTTCTCATTTGGAGATGCTTGTCTGTTTTTATAAGCATCGCAATACTACGTTAACTGCCTTGCTCAAAAAACTTCGATGACCAGGCGGTCTATCTCATCTTTTTGAGCAGTCGAGCCTTGTCTTGCTTGCTTCTAAAACCAAACAAAAAGTCAAAGGTTGTTTTTATAAGCATCACGATACTACGTTAACTGCTTAAACATTTAAAACACAACAAAACGAAACAAAAACTATTATGGAAAAATTTTATTACGAAACAATTAAACAAGATAAAAAAACGGGTGCAAGGGCAGGGATACTTCACACCCCGCACGGCGATATTTTAACGCCAACCTATATGCCTGTTGGAACGCAAGCCACGGTTAAAGGCGTGCTCCCTAGGGATTTGTTAGAAGCAAAATCGCAAATCATACTATCTAACACATACCACCTTTATATGCGCCCAGGCGACGAACTTGTTAAAGAAGCGGGCGGGCTTCACAAGTTTATGAACTGGAACAAACCCATTTTAACCGATAGTGGTGGGTTTCAAGTAT
>JAZLCK010000039.1:0-3571 GCA_045614165.1 Christensenellaceae bacterium
TACGAATGACGGAATCAAAATCCGTTGCCTTACCGCTTGGCGACACCCCTATTTAAGTTTTGTGGGGCGGGTGATGGGAATCGAACCCACGACCTCAAGGACCACAATCTTGCGCTCTAACCAACTGAGCTACACCCGCCATTTTGGTGCGCCTGAAGGGATTCGAACCCCTGACCCTCGGCTTAGAAGGCCGATGCTCTATCCAACTGAGCTACAGGTGCATACTAATTCTGCTAACCTACTTTTTATATAAACAATGGCAGAAGTGGTTGCTTGTTTAGTCACCCTACTGGAGCGGGTGATGGGAATCGGACCCACGCTGCCAGCTTGGAAGGCTGGAATTCTACCATTGAATTACACCCGCGTGTTGTCGAAAGGACAATGCTAATTGATTATAGCAAAGAGCGTTTTTAATGTCAACTGTTTTGCCAAGAGATTTTTAAATTTTTTCAAAAATTTTTTCTTTTCGTCAAAAAGTGCACCTTTGATAAATTCAAAATAATCTTGACTAAAACGGCATATTGTTATATAATTTTATTATCAGTAATATATTAACGATATCGTTATTATAAACCTAATATAAAAATTGACAAGGAAGTATTTATGGACGCTTTTAGTAAATGGTTCGAATCATCAAAACTTAACGCCGAAGAACACGCAGAACTTTTAAAACTTTCTCCATCGGAAAAGGAGTATAGGTTTGGTAAAACGCTAGAATTTGGCACGGCTGGTATGCGCGGACTTATCGGTATGGGCACGAATATGATGAATCGTCATATGGTTAACTGGGCAACCCAAGCGCTTGCAAACTTTATTAATTCTAATAACGGGGCAAACGAACGTGGCGTTGTTATTTCTTACGATACTAGAAGAATGTCCAAAGAGTTCGCCGAATCTTGCGCCGCAGTGCTAGCAACAAACGGCGTTAAAACTTATCTTTATAGTAGCGTTCACCCCGTTCCAATGTTATCATACGCCGTGCGCGCTCTTAACGCTTTTGCAGGTATTATGATAACTGCAAGCCATAACCCTAAGGAATATAACGGCTACAAGGTTTACGGCGAAGACGGGGCTCAAATGTCACCCGAAGCAACCAAAGTCGTTGTAGATGCTATGGCTAATATCGGTAGCGCGCTAAGCGAAGAAATTTTATTTGACTACGCTAAACTCAAAAAAGTTAAAAAAGTTCCCGCTTGGGTAGATGCGTCTTACTATCGCGCAATTAAAAAACAAAGTCTTTCAAGAAAAGAAGTTAGAAAGGTTGGTAAAACCATAAAATTAGTGTACACTCCCGTTCACGGTAGTGGCTACGTTCCTGTCACAACCATACTAAAAAAACTTGGTATAAAAGCCACGGTGGTTAGCGAACAAGCAACAATGGATACGGAGTTTTCTACCGTTAAAGTGCCTAATCCTGAATACGCTGAAACTTTATCTATTGCAATCGAAAAGGCAAAAGAAATCGGGGCAGACGTTGTTTTCGGCACCGACCCAGACTGCGATAGACTAGGCGTTGCTATAAAAGACGGCGAAGACTTTAAGGCGCTTTCGGGCAACCAAATCGGTGCTTTACTACTTGATTATATTTTAAGAAGGCTACAAGAAAACGGCAAACTTAATAGTTCGTGCTTTGCAGTAATAAGTTTCGTGACCACTTCGCTAGCAAAGGCTATATGTGACGACTATGGTATCGACCTAATGGAAACGCCGGTTGGCTTTAAATATATCGGCGAAAAAATAAAAATTTACGACGACACGGGTAGACGAAAATACGTTTTCGGGTTTGAAGAAAGTTGTGGATACCTTCGTGGCACCCACGCAAGGGATAAAGATGGCGTTGTGGCTAGTATGTTGTTTGCCGAAATGCTTTGCTACTACACCTTTAACGGCACAAGCATCAAAAACAGGTTAGAAGAAATTTACTTAAAATACGGCTTTGTCGTTGATAAGAGCGTTAGCGTAGAATATAGTGGGCTTAATGCGATGGATGAAATGAATAAAGTGGTTGGAAGTATGCGTAAATCAACCATAAAAACCATCGGTAAAGAAAAGGTTAAAGCCACGCGCGACTATCTATCGCTTACCAAAAAAATCACTAATGGCGAAGTTGTTAAAATCGATTGCGACACCGCTAACGCCGTTTATTACGAACTAGAAGGTGGTGGGTTCGTTTGTTTAAGACCAAGTGGAACAGAGCCTAAACTAAAAATATACTATTCTGTGAGTGGAGAAGATGAAAAAACGGCTCAAATAAGATTTGAAAAACTTAAAAAAGCCTTTACCGCTTTGCTTGAAAAGAAAGAAGGTAAAGAAAAGGCAAAAGATAAAGCCTAAAAATAAAGCATAGCAAAAAATAAAATTCCGTCGAGAAATCGTACGGAATTTTTTATATATAATAATGTTTACAAGGAATAAATAAGACGGATTAAAAATTATAAAAGCGTTTCGTCGTACACAGCGCGAACACCACCGATAAATTTAGGGCGCACTCTTGCACAAGTTATATGCGCTTCGCCAATGCTATTAACTGAAAGTCTTACAGGCACGGCAACGCGTTTTAGGTGCATACCTATAAATGTGTCGCCTATATCTAGCCCAGCATCAGCCTTAATTTCTTCTAGCATAACAGGGCTATCGAACTTTTGGTAAGCGATAGTCGCTAGCGAACCGCCAGCCTTTTTTTGCGGGATAACGTTTACAGGTTCGTAAGCGTAGTTAAGTGCTTTTTTCTCAATAATAATTGCGCGATTTAAGTGTTCGCAACATTGAACGGCTAAAAATATACCTTTCTTTTTAAGAATAGTGTATAAACCTTCAAAAATTTCGCTTGCCACGTCTACGTTAGAGTTAGTTCCGATTTTGCTACCAACAACTTCGCTACTAGAACAGCCCACAACAAGCACGTCGCCCTTAGAGAGTTTGCATTTTTCTATAACTTCTTTTATAACGTTTTCTGTTTGAATTTTAATGTTCATATAAAACCTCACAAACTAATTTTAACACGATAAACACAAAAATGCAATAAAAATAGATAATTAAAGCCGAAAATCTATAAAATTTAAAGCCAAAACCCAAGTAAAAAACAAGCAAAAAAAGTAATTTAAAAAATTTAAAAAACCCCGTAAAAATGCTTGACTTACTTTTTCATAAGTGCTAATATAATATGGCTATCGCTTAAAAGGTAGCGCGCAACTGTCGTTGCGTATAGTAGATTGACAACTGCATAGAGTAAAAGTGAGATATAGTTAGTATATCGAACGAGAAGACTTAAAGAATATCAAAGAAAGATAGATAGAGTACATTAAGGCAAAAGAAACTAAGAAAAAAAGGTTAATACGAAGAAACAAGAAAACGTAGGAACTTCACAAAAGAGTTTTGTATAGTCAAGGAAAGTAGAAAAATAATTCGACGGATTAAGAAATTAATCGAGAAAGATCAAGCTACAAAGAGCATACAGGAGGATGCCTTGGTACATGGCGCCGAAGAAGGACGTGACAAGCTGCGAAAAGCTACGGGGAGTTGCAAATAGACATTGATCCGTAGATATCCGAATGAGGGAACTCACCATAAG
>JAZLCK010000040.1:0-98704 GCA_045614165.1 Christensenellaceae bacterium
AGTTTACCAACATAAGAAGAACCATCGCCTAAAAGCGTCTTAAAATGGCCTTGTTCACCTCTGGATGTAATAAATAAAATATCACTAATGCCCGCAAGGATTAAGATCGATTGTGGATATAAAACCAAGGGCTTATCGTAAACGGGCAATAGTTGTTTAGACGTTACGGTGGTTATTGGATATAGTCTTGTACCCGAACCACCTGCTAATATAATTCCTTTCATACGCTCCTCTTTTTAAGGGATATAATTAGTTCTTTTAGTTTTTTTAGGTTTAGTAAAAAATATATAATAAGTGAAACGCCGTAAACGCTTAGCGCCCACCAAATTTCTAAGGTTAAAACTGCGGTAATAAATATTGCGGTAAGCAAAATTTCTAGTATAAAATCTAAAACTATTTTTTTGTTTATTAACCTTAAAACGACTAGTTCGGAAACAACCGAATTAAGCATTATAACAAGCACCATAGAAATTAAAAGTAGTATTAAATTTTGATACGCGTAAGAGAAAATTAAGAAAAGTGCAACGCCTAAAAGTGCGAAAACTAGGTTTACTAGTAGCATTGTTTTTTCTTTTCTAAACGCTTTAAGGTATGTATTCGTTAATAGGCTTACTTTTGAAGAATAGATAATTACCGGCAAGATTACGCCAAGGTAGATTAAACTTTCTTGGTATTTGGGTAGCCATAATTTTAATAGCACGATGCCTGGGAAATACAAGATTAAAGAGGCTAATAGCATTGGAGATAAAACGTTTCTTATTTTTAGGTAAAACGATGGGAGTTCGTTTTTATCTAGGCGTTTAAGTGATGGAAATAAAACTACGCTTATTGCCGTTATAAAGGTTAAGAACACGCCAGAAACGGTAAAGGCAAACGCCACTTTACCAAACGTTATATCGTCAAACGCGATTTCTACGATAGTTTTTGCACCACTTGCAAGAAGAAGTGCCGACCAGTTTGCAAGCATTAGCATTATGCCCGAAGCAACGTTGATTTTTAGTTCTTTAAGGGTGCTTTTTATAGGCGCGAATTTTCCAAAATATAGACCTTTATTAAAGCACCAAGAAAGTAAGAACGCAACAAGTTCCGAAAAGATTTCGGCAAAACATATATAGTAAAAATCTTTTACTTTGAGTGCTATAAGTAGTGCCACTATTATGCAGTATATTGCGCGTTGAAGAATTACGACTGTTGCATATTTACTTATTCTGTTTGTTATTTGAAAGGTGTATGAAGAATAAGTTAGTGCGTTTTTGGTCACCACGCTGATAGAAACTAGTGCGATAATGGTTAGCGAAACGCCTTCGAAAAATACGCCTGCAAGCACCACGCCTAATATCATTAAAACGGCGTTAAATACTAATAAAATTTGAAACTGAGAGCGAAGAAGTGGTTTATCTAATTCTTCGTAGTCATATTTAGAATATCTTAAAATAAAGCCGTCTAATAGTCCGAAATGTAGCACGCCTACAAAACTAGAATATAGCACGAAAGTTTGGAAGAAAGAATAGTTTTCAAGCGATATAAATTTAGGCACTAGTAGATTGATTATAAAACCTACTAAAAGCGAAATTATTTGTGCCATTACTGAAACGGCTACGTTTTTGGCAAGTTTTTTGCCCGTGATTTTTTCTTTCATTATCTTTCGGTTGTAAACTCCGTTTTATTCTTTTTAAGTGGCAACGCTATCGAATATTTACCACTAGCACCATTTACCATTCCACCAACAATAAATGCGATAAACATTTCAAAGTGCAGTGTGAAAAAGTTTGGTTCTACTAACCCGTGAATTAGCACAGCAATAAGGGCGATAACTTCACCCCTAAACGTTGCGCTTTTATTTTTTGATTTTTTGATGTCTATAATCACTAATATAACTATTATCGCGTTTATAAGTGTTCCCACTATCCCGTAAGACACCAAAGATTCTAAAACAAAGTTATGCGCCTTATACACTATAACCTCGCCTGCCGAATTAGTTATTACGTTTGTTATACAGCCAAATAACGGGCTGTTTTTAATGTTTTCTAACGTTTGAGAATAAAGACTTATCCTTGATGAACCAAGATTCTTATAATTGCCCGTTTTTATATAACGGAATTTAGTCAAAATTCTATTCCACGCTGGATGCCCAAGTTTTGTGTTAAAGAAGAAAATTAGTCCAAGCACGATAACTATTATTATAGGAAAGAATAATAGTATAGTCTTTTTGCTTTTCCAGTTTATTTTAGTAATTAGTGCTATAACTACTACCACTAAAAAAGCAACATACGCACCAAAAGATTCTGTAAGTATTAGCGCTATAACGCCAAAGCCAATAACGAATTTTTGGAACAAATTAGTTTTTACAAACGTTAGATAAGAAACGGCTAGCAATAAAAAGGTCGCGCAATAATTAGAGTAGCCTATTCCAGCAACTATAAATTGTTTTCTTAACGAAAAGTCGTTTACCACATAAACAAGCAATAGTTGCACACCCGTCATAATTGTAAAAAACGTTAATAAATTTTTTACTTCCGTTCTATCTTCACTTATAAGGTTAAAAGAACAATTAAAAATCACTACGTATAAAATAGTTATCAAAAGTTCTTCTACAATATAGGTGCTAGGAACTTTTTTTATGAGCCCGTTAATTAGATAGAGCAAAAATCTTAAAACAAACAAAAAAGTAACGTAGTGTATTCTTATCCCCTTAATATCCTTCCAGTTAAGAAGTAAAAGGCAAGTAATAAACGCCACGAAAAATACAATAAAAAAAACGTCTACGTCGCTATTCCATCTAATAGACAACGTTGCTGGATACGCCGTGAAAATAGTTATGCTAATATACGCTAAATATAAAAGCACGTAAACGTATTTGTTCTTTTTGTAGTTAAGATTTTGCATTTTTTATCCTTTTGGTCTTTTTTAATGCGCGTATCTCTTCCCTTAATTTTTTTTGATACTGCCTGTATCCTTTGTTTATTAGCGAAAAGGTAAAAAGTAAAAACTTAATCATAAAACTTGCAAAGTTAAATGCAAATTTACTCGCCCCTGAATAAGTCCATAAATAATATAGCCCACTATAAAACGTGCAGTAGCGAGTAAACGGATTAGTGCCACCCGTTGCTTTGCCTTCGGCGTGAATAACTTCTGCGCTTGGGTTAAGCATTACTTTTTTATTGATTTTTCTTAGTTTTGCGCCTAAGATATCTTCTTCGTGGAATAAAAAAACGTTTTCGTCTAAATAGTCAATTTCTTTTAGCACGGGCGCTTTAATCATAAAACAGCACCCCGAAACCATACCTTTTGGAAATAAAGGCTTACTATAATCGTAGTTATAATAAGTGTATTTTTTTTCTAACTTAAACCAGTCTAAAAACCTAAATGCTCTACGGCGAAGAACGAACGTGAGTGGAGTTAAAATTCCTTTGTTTCGGTTTTGAATTTCTCCATTAGCGCCATAAACCTTAGGTCCAATAACGCCTATATCTTCGCTAGAAAATAAACTTTCTAGCATTATTTTTATAGCACCATTTTTAAATATAACGTCTGGATTAGTGCATAAAACGGCATCACAGCCATCTTCAATCGCCTTTTTTAGTCCGATATTGTTTCCAGCCGAAAACCCATTGTTTTTTTGGCTTGAAATAACTTCTATGCTACTCTCTGCGCCATATTTTTCGGTTAATTTTTCTAATGATTCGTTAGGGGAACAATTATCTACTATGTAAATTTTGTATGGCAAATCTTCTATGGTGGATTTTATACTATCCACACACGAAAAAACGTCTTGATAAGTTTTGTAATTGAGAATTACAATCCCCGTTTTTTGCATACTTTTCCCCTTTTTCATTTAAGCCTTTCGTAAACTTTTAGCATTTCACTAACGTTTTGGTTAAAATCGTATTTTTTTATAGCGTGTTCTCTTGCGTACTTGCCGTATTCTTCTCTAAGACTAGCGTTAGTGATTAGCGTGTATAAGTTATCTGCTATGCTTTCTACGTTAAGTTTTTTAGAAATTAGCCCCGTTTTTTTGTCAACAACCACTTCTAAAAACCCTTCTGCATCGCTAACGACTACTGGCACGCCACACGCCATAGCTTCTACTACTGCAACGCCAAAAGATTCTGCCCTTGAACAACAACAAAACACCGAAAACGTGTTTATTATACTTGGCAATTCGTTGTTCTTTACGTAGCCACGTAATTTGATTTTATCTTTAAGATTAAGGCTATCGATAAGATTTTGTAGGTATTCTTTTTGTTCGCCCTTGCCGTAAATTTCATACGTAAGCGCGTCTAAAACGTCTTGCCTATTTTCTTCTTTTAGCCTATTGCATACTAGCGAAAACGCCCTAATTGAGTCTTCTATTCTATATATCTCTTTAAGCGTTTTAACCGTGCCTATGGTTATGTCTTTGCGCCTTGAAGTGTCTACGTTAAACAAACCTACGTTAACGCCAAAAGGAACTAAATCATAGTCGCGCTCTACGTATTTTTTGGCTTCGTTTATCATACAAAGACTTGTCGAAGAAACACCTTTATAGTATTTTAGATTTTTTATTAGCACGCGCCTATTAAACGCATTTTTAGTTGGATATTCATAAACGTCGCTACCCCAAAGCGTTAAAAGCGCGCCTTTAAATCCTGCTTTTCTGCCAAGTGTTCCGTAGCCACTTGCATAGTGAACGTTGATAGCGTCAAACTGATGTTCTTTTGCAAGTTTTTTTAGTTCCTTAGCACAAAAATAGTAGCCTAGTGGCGATGAAAATTTTAACTTTATTAAATTTACTCTTTTATCATAATCAGCATCATACGAAGTGGAGTGGTTTTTAAGGCTTGCAACGAAAACGCTATGCCCCCTCTCTACAAAAGCATTAGCCCACTTTATAGTGTGAACACTGTTTATGGCCGAAAGCAATAAAATTTTCATACTAGTTATAATCTCCAATATGTATAGCCCAAATCATCTACTTCTTTTTTGTTAAATATCCCTTTAACGTCGATAATAATTTTGTCTTTGTTTTTTGCAGATATAAACATGTTGTTTATATCGCTAACCGAAAGCTCTTTGAATTCCTTATGTGCTACGGCAATGATGATACAATCGGCATCTTTAATGTCTTTTAATTCCACAAGTTCTACACCGTATTCTTTAAGCGCTTCTTCTTTGCTTGCCCACGGGTCTGATACAATAGGTTTTACGCCATATTCGTTAAGCGTTTTAATAACATCGTTTACTTTGCTATTTCTAATATCAGGGCAATTTTCCTTAAAAGTCAAACCCAAAATTACCACTTTGCTTTCGCTTATCTTCTTGCCAGCCAAAATCATTTGTTTAATAGCAGATTCTGCAACAAACGCGCCCATACCATCGTTTACGATACGGCCATTTAATATTATTCTACTGTGATAGCCTAGTTTTTCTGCTTGATATGTAAAATAGTATGGGTCCACACCGATACAGTGTCCACCAACTAAACCCGGTCTAAAACCTAATGCGTTCCATTTAGTGTTCATACCATCTACAACTTCGTTTGTGTCTACTCCCATACGATCAAACACCATTGCGAGTTCATTCATAAATGCTATATTTATATCTCGTTGGCTATTTTCTACAACTTTTATTGCTTCTGCCGTTTTTATGTTTGAAACGGGATAGGTACCAACTTCTACAACTAAATCATACACTTTTTTTACAAGGCAAAGTGTGATTTCATCTATGCCTGAAACAATTTTTTTGATGTTTTCTAGCCTATGCATTTTGTCGCCTGGATTTATTCGTTCTGGAGAATAACCTATCTTAAAATCAACCCCACATTTTAATCCACTTTGTTTTTCTAGTATAGGTGCGCATACATCTTCGGTGACACCCGGATACACGGTAGATTCAAAAACAACAACAGCGCCTCTCGTTAAATTTCTACCGATTAGTTCGCTTGCTTTTGTAACGGGTGCAAGGTCAGGAGTGTGGTCTTGACTAATAGGTGTTGGAACGGCAACAATAAAGAATTTTGCCGATTTCAAGTCTTCTTCACAGTTTGTAAAGAACACCGATGTGTTTTTAACTATATCGTCGCCAACTTCTTTTGTAGGGTCTATGCCGGATTTATATTGGCTTATCTTCCTTTCGTTTAAATCGAAACCTATAACGTTAACACCCTTTTTTGCAAAAGCAACTGCTATGGGCATACCAACGTAGCCAAGTCCAACCACCGCTAATTTTTCTTTGCCATTTTTAATTTTTTCAAACAAATTATCCATTTTCTTTTTTTCTCTTTTTTAGCGCAAGCGCTTCTTTTATTGCCGTTATCGGTGCGCATATCACCGAAACGAATAGCGAACCTATCGCTTTAATATACATTTTATTTCTTTTATAAGACACAGCCAAAACTGCATAATGCCTGCATTTTACATACTGCCTTTCTTTTATGTTAAGTTTAGAAAAAAAAGTACGTTTGTATTTATATAGCGCCTTCTCTCCGTAAATTTTGTTTTTGCCCGTTGAAATGGCTTCTGCATTAGTTCTATACGCCTTGATATAACAATCGCCGAAATATCCTAAAACGTAATTCATTTGCAATATTTTTTGCATTAAGTAATATTCCTGTCCCATAGGAACTATCTCAAAGCCACCAATTTCTTCCAAAACGCTCTTTTTCATCATAAAAGTTGGCGTTCCTGTAATTTGCCTAGTTAAGTGGTATTTTTGTAAGTATTGCAAATCAAATGACTTTATGTCGTGCTCTCTTACGTCTATTAACTTATCCTCTTCATTGTATATGTTAAGTTTGCCAAAGCATACGTCCAATGAATTTTTAAGCATAAAATCTAACTGAGTTTCGACTTTTTTTGGAAGGTACAAATCATCATCGTCTAAAAATGTGACGTAGTCGCCACTAGCAACCTTTATCCCTCGATTTCTAGCACCTGCGCCACCTAAATTTTTTTCATTGGCAACGTAAACTAATCTTGGCTCATCTAGTTCTTCTACCATTGCTTCAAGTTGTTTGCGATACACTATTAAATCTTCTCTTGCATTGTCGTCAACTAGTATAATTTCAATATTTTGATATGTTTGATTTATCAAAGAACTAATTGCTCTTTGAACCATTTGCCTTTCTCTTTTATAAGAAGGCATTATTATCGAAACTTTATTCATCTAGGTCTTTATCCTTGAATTTTTTACCGAAAACTATTAGAACGGTTTTTAGTATTACGCCTAAATCTTTCATTAACCCAAAATTTTTTAGGGCTTTAAGGTTATAACTCATTTTCTTTGGCAAAATCTTTTCTATATACGCCTTGTCTATGTCGTCTTCGCCTTCGAAAAGCCTATCTTCGTATGCAAAATAAATACTAGAATTTGCCGTTATACCCGCAGGCAAAAGTAGCGTTGCCATCATTTCAGGTGTATATGCCTTTACGTATTTAGGAACTTCTGGTCTGGTACCAACAAGCGTCATTTTGCCGATAAGCACGTCGAAAAGTTGGCTAAATTCATCTAACCTAAACTTTCTAATAAACCTACCAACCCTTGTTATGCGCGCATCCTTATGTGCAGTTAGTTCAGCACCCAGTTTATCCGCCCCATCTACCATAGTTCTAAACTTGGTAATCTTGAAAGTTTTACCGTATTGGGTAATACGCTCTTGTCTATAAAATACGGGACCTTTGCTATCTAGTTTTATAGCGATTGCAAGTATTAAAAAAAACGGGGAAAGCACTAAAAGCAATACTAGCGAAACAATCACGTCGAAAAGTCTTTTAAGAAAGAGTGAAAATCTTTTCTTTCTTAAAACGTCGTAATACTTTCTAACGTCTTCCGTTTGCATATTCTTTGGTAATCTTTCCCATTTAACAAGTCTCATTTAACACACTCTTTAATAGTTTCTAAATAGCATTTTATAACGTAATCTACCTGCTCGTCCGTTAGGCAAGTGTTAAGTGGCAAGGTGATTTCATTTTTATAAAATTCGTAAGCATTAGGGTAGTTTTTAATATCAAACCCAAGATTTTTGTAGGCAGTTAGCATAGGAAGTGGTTTATAATGCACGTTTAAAACAACACCTTTTTCTGCCATTTTAATTATAATTTCGCGCCTAATCTCATCGGTCGCACCTACTACTCTGGTTATGTATAAATGCCCCGAAGAACAATAATCTTCGCCTATATGTTTAAGCGTTTTTATATTGATATCCTTAAACGCGTTATCGTATTTTGCGATGATTTCTTTTCTTCTATTAAGCGTTTTTTCGTATCTTTCTAGTTGTTTTATACCTAGCGACGCGTGAATATCCGTCATATTGCACTTATAGTAAGTTCCAACAACGTCGTATTCCCAAGAACCTAAAATAGTTTTTGAAAACGCATCTTTCGTTTGGCCGTGCAAACTTAGAACTTGCAACGTCTTATAAATATCTTCATCGTCTATCCCGTCAATCGTGCGCCAAGCAAGTGCCCCGCCTTCTGCCGTAGTAAGATTTTTTACGGCGTGAAAACTAAACGACGAAAAGTCTGCAATACTTCCAACCATCTTGCCTTTATAGGTTGCACCTAGTGCGTGCGCTGTATCAGCAAGCACAGCAATTCTACCTAGTTTAGACTGAATTTTGCCATTTGGCTTAAACAATGCTTTTTTGCTTTCTACGATTTTGAAAATTCTATCGTAGTCGCAAGGCACGCCCGCAATATCTACGGGGATTATCACCTTAGTTTTTTCGGTGATAGCCTTATCAAGTGCATCGTAGTCTAATAACGGGCTATCCTTTTGAGTGTCAACTAACACGATTTTTGCGCCAACGTGCGCAATAACCGATGCCGTTGCCGTATACGTATAAGCCGAAGTAATAACTTCGTCGCCTTCTTTAACTTCTAAAAGCCTTAAAGCAAGTTCTGCCCCTGCCGTTTGAGAGTTTAAGCAAACACATTTACTTGCGCAAACGTAGTCGCAAATCATTTTTTCGAATTTTTTAACTCTTGGTCCCGTAGTAATCCAGCCAGACTTTAACGCACAAACAACTTCTTCTATTTCTTCGTTAGTGATTTCCGGTGGTGAAAACGGCACTTTAATTTCTTGGTTCATAATCTCCTCTTTATTTACTCTTTAACGAATTACGCTAAAAATAGAGCAAAAACGGTCTCGTAAAAATAGTTATACCAAATACAATATACACCAAATTTTAAAAAAAAGCAAGTATATTATTAAATATACTTGTAGGCACAAAAATCGACAGGTTTTTCTTCCGTAAAATTTAGGCGTAAAAACACAAAAAAAGCGCAACGATTTTCGTTGCGCCCTTTATTTAGTTTAACATTACATAGAGAAATTTTTGAAGTAGTTTTGAATTAGAATAATAGGTGTTCCTTTGTCGCCACTACCACTAGTAAGGTCAGCAAGGCTACCAAGAAGGTCGGTAATTTGTCTTGGAGTAGTACCTTGGCTCTTCATACTATTCATCATATCTTTTTCTTTGTTTTTGATAATTTCTTTAATGGCCTTAACAGCATCTTCACCCGTTAAGCCTGCAAGTTCGTTATCAGCAACGTATTTAAGTTTAATTTCGTTTGGTTTACCTTCTAAAAGTTTAGTGTACCCCGGAGAGCAAACAGGGTCTGCAAGTTCCCAAATACCACCAACAGGGTCCTTAAACGCACCGTCGCCATAAACCATACATTCAATACGTTTGCCCGTTCTAGTAAATAATTCAGCGCTTAATTCTTCAACGAATTTTTGGCAATCTCTTGGGAATAGTTTAACGCTGTTTTCGGTTGCAAGGTTAGAACCTAGCACGCCGTAATCTGGGTTAAAACCACTTCCATCTACTGATTTATTTAAGATTTCATCTAGGCTAACAACCTTTTTAGCACCGCCTTTAATAAGTGCTTTTTTAGTTCTAAAACGTGAGTGAATATCAGCGTTTATAACGTACTTAGTATGTTTTAGAATTTCGCAAGGATTGTTTGCTAAAATAACTTCGCAATTGCCACCTGCTTTTTGATAGAAGTCTATATAGTCAACGCCCGTAAAGGTATGGCGAATATCACCGAACATTTCTTTAAATTCTTTTGCCGTAAACACGTCGGTATAAGGGTTGATGCCCTTTTCGATGATTTGTTCTGGGGTGATAAAACTATTGCCCACTTCGTCACTTGGGTATGTAAGTTGAATAACTAATTTTTTAACGCCCTTAGCAATACCTTTAAGTATCATAGAAAAACGGTTTCTTGAAAAGATTGGGAAAATTAAACCAACGGTTTCATCGCCGAATTTTTCACTAACGTCTTTTGCGATTTGGTCTGTTGTAGCGTAGTTGCCTTGCGCCCTAGCAAGAACGGCTTCGGTGACAGCAACAACGTCTTTATCGAAAAGTGGAAAGCCGTGTTCAGTAGAAGCGTTTACAACGCAATCTGCAACAATTTTAACTAAATCATCGCCTTGTTTAATGATTGGAGCGCGAAGACCGCGCGAAATGGTGCCTTGATAATCCATATTATCACCTCTAATTTTTTTACCGTATTATTATAACCGAAGCGCTAAAATTTTACAATAATTTTTAAGTGTTTTTTTACAAAAATTTTAATTTTTTTGTACCATCTTTTGTGTAAGTAGATTATAAAACGAAATTTTTTAATGAAGAACTATCTAATTTATCGAAATCTTTGATAAACTCATAAAGTTCTTTTGCAATAAGTTTTGCTCCACCTAAAACGTTGCTTTCGATATTAAGTGGCAATAATGGGTCGTGAAGTGAAAGTCTTAGTAGTAGCCAACCATCTTTATCGCCGTCGGTTAGGTTAATTCTAACGCCTTCGTAGTTTTCTTTTTCTAGTTCCCAACCCTTTTTGCTTTTAGCAAACGCGAAAAGTTTATCGATAACTTCTTGTCCGTATGGCTTAAAGTCTTCTAGTAAAATGTTCATTCTAAACTCAACGCTTTCTTTTGGCTCTTTTAAGTCTTTAATTAAACTTTCTAGCGTATAGCCCATTTTTTTGCCACGCGCAAGTTCAATTAAAAGCACGGTCACAAGATAAGCGCCATCGTCTAAGAAATAGTTTTCTTTAAGCGCGCCGTGGCCAGAAGTTTCGATTGCAAGTTGACTATCTTTGCCTTCGTTATTAAGTCTAATAGATTCGTTGATAACGTTTCTATAACCCCTCTTAAATCTATGGTGAACGCCACCTTTACTTTCGATAAACTCTTTTAACCCGCTAGAAGTTATAGAGTCTGTGACGATAGTGGTGTTTGGGTGATTACGAAGTAAAATTGCAGAAAGCATTGCGATAATACGATTGCGGTTAAGTTCAGAACCATCAGATAAAACTGCGCCTGCCCTGTCAACGTCGGTATCAAAAATTATACCAAAGTCTGCACCGACTTCTTTAACAGCACTTATAATACTTTCCATTGCTTCTTTATTTTCTGGGTTAGGAACGTGGTTAGGAAATCTTCCGTCTGGTTCTAAAAATCTACTACCCGTTGTTATTGCGCCAAGTGGCTCAAGCACCTTAGAAACGAAAAATCCACCTGCGCCGTTGCCAGCGTCTACCACTATTTTGAAATCTTTAAGTGGCAATTCTTCGCCCGTTGCCGTGCGAATTTTATCAACTAAAATGCCAGCGTACGTATCCATAAATTCAGCAGTTTTAAGTTCGCCCTTTGGTAAACCCGTTTGCTCATCGCTTTCAGCGTATGCGATAATTTCTTTAATGTTTTTAGATTCAAGACCACCACTAGCGATAAAGAACTTAAAGCCGTTTCTATTATATGGTAAGTGGCTTGCAGTCACCATAATAGAGCCGTCGAATTCATAGCCTTTTGTTACGGTTGACATAAACATTGCAGGCGTGCTTGCCATACCAAAATCGGTGACACAAACGCCTTGGTTAATTAACGCTTCGGTAATAAAGTTAGATAAATCTTTACCAGAAAGCCTAGAATCTCTGCCGATGGCAACTCTTAAATCGGTTTTGCCAAGTTTATTTTTAAGCCATAAAGCAAAGCCCCTACCGATATCTTTACAAGCCGTTTCGGTAAGGCTTACGTGTTGACCTTCTATACCTTCTAGCGCAACGCCACGAATATCGCTGCCGTTTTGTAATTTTTTGTAATCCATAATTGCTCCTTAAATATAATTTCCTTATTTATTATAGCACGATTAAATGAGTAAGTCTATCGCTTTTAGGTATCCGTTTAGCCCTTCACCCGAAATTGTTTTAAAAGCGTATTCTTTTACGAACGAAATTTTTCTAAACTCTTCTCTTTCGTCCACTTTGGAAATGTGAACTTCTACCGTTTTGATATCAACGGCTTTTAGCGCATCTAAAATGGCGACCGAAGTATGAGTGTAGCCTGCTGGGTTTATAACAATGCCACCAAATTTACCTTTGGCTTTTTGAATTTTAGTAATCAAGTCGCCTTCGTAGTTAGATTGATAAACCTTTACCTTAACGCCTTTAATTTTGGCGTGTTTTTTAATAAGGCTAACTAAATCTTTATAAGTTTGCTTGCCATAAACGTTTGGCTCTCTTGTGCCAAGCATATTTAGATTTGGGCCGTTAAGCACTAAAATTTTCATTTTTTAATATCCTTTTAATCGTTTTATTTATATCTTTATTGTTATTTACACAATAATTACTGAATTGTTTATAACTCTTTTTTCGCGCTTTTTTTAGCGCTTTAAGTTTTTTCTTATCACTTGACAACGGTCGATTAGTCGTGTCCAAAAACCTAAGTTTTCGCCTAACAAATACAACGTTTCCAACGGCTTTAAGCAAAAATTCGTTTTGCTCTTTTACCACCGCGCCACCGCCAGTGCTGATAATCACGTTTCGCATTAAAGAAAGTTCTTTTATCACTTCGGTTTCGATTTCTCTAAACTTTTCTTCGCCAAAACTTTCTATAATTTCTTTTGGCGTTTTGCCCGTTCGTTTTTCTATTAAATCATCGGTATCCACTACTTCTAGCCCTAAAACACCAGATAATTTTTTTGCAACGAAAGATTTTCCAGAGCCCGGCATACCGATTAAAACTATGTTTTTAACGCTGTTTTCTAGTTTGATTATTTCGCGCTCTATTTCTTTATCGAAAAGATTTTCTTTTATCTCTTTTCCTAAGAATAATTCCTTGGCGTATTTTGCTTGTGCAACAAGCATACCAAGACCGTTTGCAGTTTTAATTTTTAATTTCTCGGCATCGAATAAAAGTTTGGTTTTTAGTGGGTTATAAATAACGTCTAAAACGCCTTTAACACCCCTAAACTTGCTTATATCTATTGGTGTGTCGAACTGATTTGGATACATTCCTACGGGCGTGGTGTTAAGAATAACGCTTGGTGAATAGTCGTAGCAATTTTGATAGTTAACTTCACCCGTTCTAGAAACCACGATTATTTCTTTTGCAAGAAGTGATTTTAGCACCGAAACAGCCGTTTTAGAAGTTCCACCCGTGCCTAAAACCATTACCGTTTGGTTTTTGATTTTTATGCCACTACGATTTATCATATAGCGCATGCCGTAAAAATCGGTGTTGTAGCCTTTGATTTTGCCACCCGATTTTATAATGGTGTTAACTGCGCCTATCTCTAACGCTTTTGGAGAAACGTAATCAAGATATGGCATTATTAAACTTTTATACGGAATTGTGACGTTAATTCTATCGTAGTTAGAGTTTTTTATAAAATCTTGCACTTTGTTTTCTTCTAACTCAACGACGTCGTATTCATACCCAAAACTTTGATGAATTGGTTTTGAATAACTATGTTTTAACGTTTTTCCTATTAAACAACATCTCATAAAATTTTATACTATTTCAGCGTATGCGCCTAAAAAGGTGAATTTTTCGGCAGAGTGGTCTAGTTCGCTTATAACAGACAATACTTCGGCACGCGAAATGTCACACTCAAAGTCGAAGTAGAAAGTAAATTCAAAATTAGAGCCGATTATTGGGCGTGATTCAAGTTTAGTGACGTTAATTCCAGCGTTATAGAATTTTGCAAGCGTTTTATATAAACTACCCGGAGTGTGTGGAAGGGTTGTCATAACGCTTATTTTGTTTGCGCCTTTATAAATTTCCATATCTTTTGCTATAACGATAAACCTTGTATAGTTTCCGTTAGAGTCTTGAACGTTAGAATCAAGAATTTTTAAGCCGTATAGTTCGGCGCACTCTCTTGAACAAATAGACGCGATATCCGTTCTTTTGCTATCTAGCACGGTTTTTGCGCTAACTGCCGTATTTGCACAAGCCGAAATGGTTGCTAATGGGAATTTTTGCAAGTATTTTTTGCATTGAGAAAGCGCTTGTTCGTGCGAAACTATTTCTTTTATACTGCTAATTGTTGCACCTTCGTTAGCAACTAAATAGTGGCTAACGGGTATTCTAACGCTTTTAACGATATAAAAGTTGTGTTCGCGCATTAGGTCGTATACTTCGTTAACAGAACCTGCCGTGCTGTTTTCGATAGGCAATACGCCGTATTGACAAAGCCCTTTTTCTACGGCAGAAAACACGCCTTCGAAGTTCTTAAAATACGTGACGTCTGCAATTTCGAAAAGTTTATCGCTTGCAATACCCGAATATGCTCCCCTAACGCCTTGGCACGCAACCCTTGCTTTTATTGGGAAAGTTTTTTCATCTTTAACTCTTTGTTCGATGTTTTTTGCGGTAGCACTTAAATCTTTAATAGAAAGGTTTTGATATGCTTTGCTTATTTCGAAAATGTTTTCAAACACTCTTTTTATATACATTTTTTGAGTGTCGTTAGCGTCTTCGGTAAGCCTAATTAAAATGTTCTTTTCTCTATCAGGGTCGTTAACCATTTTGCCCGTTTGCTTTTTAACTTCGCCAACGTTTTTTACGATTTCTAGCCGTTTCTTAAAAAGCGCAGTTATCTCATCGTCGATTTTGTCTATTTGTGCTCTTAAATCTTTTAGTTCCATAATTCACCTACTTTATTATATCATAAAGCGCGATATTTGCAATGCTTTCTATAACGGGAACAGCCCTAACTGCTATGCACGCGTCGTGCCTTCCTACGATTTTAATTTTATCGTTTTGCTTTGTTTTAAGGTTTATTGTATCTTGTTCTTTTAATATAGACGGGGTTGGTTTTATTACGACTCTAAACGTTATTGGGTTTCCGTTAGCAATGCCACCGTTTATTCCGCCGTTATTGTTGGTTTTGGTTTTTACTTTTCCATCTTTATAATAAAACGCGTCGTTTACGTTTGAGCCGTTTTTAGTTGCAAACTCAAACCCAAGCCCAAATTCTATGCCTTTAACGGCAGGAACTGAAAAGGCTAGGTGCGAAATAACACTTTCTATGCTATCGAACATAAATTCGCCTTCGCCCGCATTTACGCCTAGAATAACGCACTCTATAACCCCGCCAACCGAATCGTTATCAGTTTTGGCGCTAGTAATTTCGTTTAGCATATCTTCTTTAATGCTATCGTCTAAAAGCGGAAAAGTTTTGTCTAGTTTAGTAAAGTCAAATTCTTCTACGTTTATGTCTTGGTAGCCCTTGCCGATAACCTTGCCTATGCTTTTAATATAAGCGTGGGCAGTAATGCCCTTTTTTTCTAGCATTTGGCCAAGTATTCCACCTGCAATACACATAGGTGCAGTAAGCCTGCCCGAAAACTTGCCACCACCACGGAAATCGAATTTATCGCCGTATTTAACGTGTCCAACGTAGTCGGCGTGAGATGGGCGTGGAAGGACTAAACTTTCGCCATAATCGCTACTATTCATTGTTTTATTGAATATTTCGGCAACAAAAGTTTTTCTAATTATAGTGCCGTTTCGTTCGCCTTTAACGAAAACTATTTCGTCTTTTTCGCCACGCGTTGTAGAATAAACGGCGCTACTTGCTTTTCTTCGTTCCATAAAGGCGTTTAGCGCGTTTTTATCAAACTTGTCGCCCTTTTTAAGTCCCTTGATTTTTACACCGATTTTTTCAGCGTGAGACGCGCCGTAAATTTCAAGTGAAATCTTTTTGCCGTTATATATTGAGTGGTTATTATCGTTATATTTTTGCACTAATAATTCCCCCTAATTTTTCTAGGTCGTTAAAAAATTGCGGATAAGATTTTCGAACGGCATTTGCGCCGTTTATAGTGATACTGCCGTTAGATGCTAGTGCCATAATAGCGCCAGACATCACTATGCGATGGTCGTTAAACCCATCTATAATACCGCCTTTTACCTTTCCACCTTTAATTATAATTTTATTATCTTCTTCTCTAACGCAAACACCACAAGAAGTTAGCATAGAGATTATCGAAAGCACCCTATCGCTTTCTTTAATTTTTAATCTCTCTATATCGGTTAAAACCGTTTCGCCACTAGCGTATGCGCCTAAAACTGCGCAAATTGGTGCTAAATCTGGGCATTTATCTATGCTGTAAGTAAAGCCTTTTAGCGCTGATTTTTTAACCCTAACGCTATCATCTTTGGCACTTACGCTTGCACCGGCAAGGCGAAGAATATTTAATATCTCTTTGTCTGCTTGCGCGGAACTAAGATTGAGATTTTTTATAGTCACGTCGCCACAAATTGCGCCACCAACTAAAAAGAACGCTGAGTTAGACCAGTCGCCTTCGCATATAACGGGTTTAGAGTTTTTCTCTCTTTTGCCCCCGACAATATATGCTTTGCCGTCAAAACTAACGTTGTAGCCATAACTTTTTAGCACTTCTACCGTGATATCAACGTACGATTTAGACGCTATCTTTGAAGTTAAAATTATTTTGCTTTCTTCTTTTAGTGAAGCAAGTGCCATAAGTAGCCCCGAAAGATATTGCGAACTTTTGCTAGCCGAAAGGTTATATTCTCCGGCTTTTAGTTTGCCACTAACGTAAACCGTGTCGCCAAGCGTGTAGGCGTTAACGCCACCCGTTTTTAGTGCGCTATAAAGTTCATCGTTTGGTCTTTCGGATAACTTGCCGTGCATTTTTATTTGAAAGTCTTTACCCATCGTGCTAACTAACGGAATTAAAAACCTTAGCGTAGAGCCCGATTCGTTAGCGTCTAAAATAGTTTCGCCTTTTTTAAGCGTTTTTAGCGCGTTAAAGGTTGCTGTTATATCTTTTGATAAGTCTAGCCCTTTAATAGAGAGTTCTTCGCCCGATAAAAATGCGCAAATTAGCAATCTATGTGCATACGATTTAGATGAAATAGCGTTAAGCGTACCAAAAAGGTGCGAATTATTTATCGTTATCGATTGCATAAACACTCCCTAACTTACTTATGTGTGTTTTGATAATTTTAACCTTGCCGATTTTAACGGGCACAACTAGGTCTATATAGTCGCCTTGGCGTTTTTTATCACTTTTTATAACGCTAACAACTTCGCTAACGCCAAAACAAGTGTCGGGCACGCTTGTTTTAGAAATTAAACTTAAAATTTTATCGTGGTCTTGCTTATTTAGTAGCCCAGATTTATAAGCGTATTGTGCAATTTTTTTAACGCCCATTATCACTGCTATTCCGTGCGAAACTGAGTAGCCACTTATTTTTTCTACGGCGTGCGCATAGGTATGCCCTAGGTTTAAGAATTTTCTTTGATAGCCTTCGAACTCATCTTTTGAAACGATTTTGTTTTTATAAGCAACGCATTTTGCGATAACCTTTTCTAAATCGCAATTCGGTTTTGATATTTCGTTATATATTTTTTTATCTAAAACGGCGTATTTAATAACTTCGCCATAGCCTTGGTTAAAAACGGCGCTGGGAAGATTTTTTATAATATTAGTGTCGATTACAACGGCTTTTGGCGAATAGAACGTTCCCACTAAGTTTTTGCCTTTTTTAGTGTCAATCCCCGTTTTGCCTCCAACCGAAGAATCAACTGCCGAAAGTAGCGTTGTAGGGATTTGCACTAGCGCCACGCCACGAAGATAGGTTGACGCAACAAACCCCGAAAGGTCGCCAACAACCCCGCCACCTAGCGCGATGATGGTATCTTTTCTAGTAAATTCGTTCTCTGCTAAAAAGTCTATAATAGCCTTAAAATTATCAAAGTTTTTACTTTCTTCGCCGTTTTTGATGGTAAACGAATATGCAGTTTTGCCCATACCATTTAGCGAATTTATAATGGTTTCTAAATATAAGCCAGAAACCACGTCGTCGGTGATTACTAGAACGTTTTTGCCGATTAGGTGGTTTTTAACGTATGGTGCAACGTCGTTTATAGCGCCATCTTTAACGTAAACGTTATATGGCTTTTGTGTTTTGATTTTTATAACTTTTAAATCTTTCATATTACTTATCTTTATTTTTTAATCTTTCGAATTCTAATTTTTTAAGGTTTCCGTCTTCTAAAAGTTTTTTAAGCGTATCTTCTTCGCCGTTTTGTATGGCGTTTTTATAGTCGGTTAAATTGTTTATTAAATAGTCTATTTCTTTAACTAGGTTGTCTTTGTTATCAAGCATTAGTTCGCTCCACATTGTAGGCGAAAGCCTTGCAACCCTAGTCATATCCCTAAAACTACCCGCCGAAAAACCTAAAAAACCTTGCGCCGTTGGGCTTTTTATATACGCGCTAGATATAACGTGCGCTAGTTGAGAAGTAAACGCTATAATCTTATCGTGTTCTTCTGCCGTGGTTATAACTACCTTGCTAAACCCGATAGAAATTGAAAGTTCTTTTATTAGTTTAATAGACCTAATGTCTGCTTTAACGGGCACTAGTATCATAGACGCTCTTTCAAAAAGTGAAGCCGTAGAGTGTTTGATGCCCGAAAATTCCCTGCCCGCCATTGGATGCGAAGAAATGAATTCTACGCTAGGATTTTCTTTTGAGAGTTTTTGCATAAACTTACACATCGTGCGTTTATTGCCGGCAATATCCATAACTATTGCGCCACTTTTTAGCCCTTCAACGTATTCGGGTAAAATTTTTAATATTGCACCTTGGTATAATGCCACTATCAATAGGTCTAACTCTTTTAAATTTTCCTTAGTTAACGGCTTATGGTATGCTTTTATAAGTTCGCCTAGTTTCATCGCGTTATGGTCAAGGTCGAAAGCGTAAACCGTATGCTCTGTTTTACTAACAATCGCCCTACCAAGCGAGCCACCTATAAGCCCTAAACCAACTATTCCTATATTCATTGTTTTATAACCTTTTTAGCCATCAATTTTTTTGTTTACTATTGGAAGTATTAGTTTTACCTTATCAACAAGCGTTTTAAATTGTTCGGGTTTAAGTGATTGCGCCCCGTCGCATAATGCGCGCATTGGGTCGTTATGAACTTCTATCATAAGCCCGTCTGCCCCAACGCCTGCCGATGCTAACGACATAGGTTCTACAAGTTTAGAATGCCCCGTGGCGTGACTTGGGTCTATAACGATAGGCAAATGCGTCATAGAACGAAGAACGGGAACTGCCGAAAGGTCTAGCGTGTTTCTAGTAGTTTCTTCAAAAGTTCTTATACCCCTTTCGCAAAGAATTACCTTGGCGTTGCCTTCGGACATTATATATTCGGCACTCATTAGAAGTTCTTGCAAAGTGTTGGCTAGCCCGCGTTTTAAGAGTATCGGTTTATCTAACTTTCCAACTTCTTTAAGTAGTTCGAAGTTTTGCATATTCCTTGCCCCGATTTGTATGATATCAACGTCAGAAAATAGGTCGATATGCGATATGCTCATAAGTTCGGTCACTACTGGTAGCCCCGTTTCTTCTTTTGCTTTAAGAAGTAGGTTTAGCCCTTCGTTTCTTAAACCTTGGAACGCGTATGGCGAAGTTCTTGGCTTAAATGCGCCACCGCGCAAAAAGTTTGCGCCAGCCATTTTAACGGCTTCGGCAACTTCTATAATTTGCTTTTCGCTTTCTATTGAACAAGGCCCTGCGATAAATTGGAAATTTTCGCCACCGATTTTATGCCCACACACTTCTATAATAGTATCTTCTGGGTGGAATTTACGGTTAGCATTTTTATAAGGCTCTGAAACCTTTTGCACTTTTTCTACGATATCTAGGGTAGAAATAAGTTCTAAATCTACCTTAGAAGTATCGCCAACTAAACCTAAAACCGTTGATTCTAGCCCACGGCTTTCGTGTACTTCTAGTCCTAGTTCTTTAATCCAATCTACAAGGTTGTTGTATTGGCTTTGTTCACAATTATTTTTAACAACGATAATCATAAGAATTTCTCCAAAAAATAAGAAAGGCTTTGTAGTAATCACTACAAAGCCCTGTTTTTACACGCAAAATTGAACCCGTAAGTAATTACAAACGCGATATTAAAACAAGATATTAAAGTAATAAAAGTATAAGTTGCTTCTCATTTTTTTGCCTCTATGAAAAATTATACTCTTATAGATTTTGATTGTCAAGCAATAATTAAAAGTTTTAGGTTTTTTTACTAAAAAAGTGGCGAAAACACCTTGATTAGCGCGCAAATAATTCTTTTTATAAAATTTTGTTTTTTGTTCTTATCTAATACTTTAACGCTTATTTTTAGCGAAGAAATAAAATCTTCTTCTATTTCTTTGATAATGGGCAAGTTGTAAAACCACACCCCGTTTTCAAAGTGATGCGCTAGTGAGCGATAGTCTAAATTTATCGTGCCAAGCATAGCGTATTCGCCGTCTATTAAATAACTTTTAGCGTGCACGAAACCTTGCACGTATTCGTAAATCTCTACCCCAGCCGACATTAACCTATCGTAATAACTTTTTGTTAAATAGTTTACTAATTTCTTGTCCGGAATACCGGGCAACAAAATTTTTACGTTCACTCCGCGTAGCGCCGTATCTTCTATTGTTTGGCAAAGGTCGTTATCAATAATTAAATATGGCGTTATGATATAGGCGTATTTTTTTGCCGAATATAACATTGCTTGTATCACACTCTTTCCAACGTTATACTGATACAATGGTTTTGGCCCGTCGCCAAACGGGATAACGTATCCACTATTCTTACTATCATTTTGCACGTCAAACTTAGCGTAGTGCTCTATGCTACTAATATCGCTAGTTTTAGTGTTTATGGCGTAATCGATTAAAAAAAGTTTAGTAAGTTCAAACGTGGCGTTTCCGTTAAGTTTAACGCCCACGTCTTTCCAATGCCCTAAACGTTGTTTTTCATTTATATACTCATCGCCGATATTTATTCCACCCGTATAAGCAATCACGCCGTCTATAACAACGATTTTTCGGTGGCTACGATTGTTAAAGTCGCTATTCGCTTCGCCTTTTAGCCTTGAAAACGGAACGGCTTTTATACCCACGCGTTTTAGCCTTTTATAGTAATACGAAGGTAGCGTGCACATACAACCTATATCGTCGTAAACAATTTTTACTTCTACGCCCGCTAATGTTTTTTGTTTTAACACGTCGTAAATTTCTTTCCAAAACTTGCCCTTTTTTATTATAAAAAACTCTAAATATATGAATTTTTGGGCGTTTTTTAGGTCTTTAATCAAACTTTCTTTATAACTTTCGCCACTAGAAAAATATTCCGTTTTAACGTTAGTAAACAAGTGCGAATTAGAAATTTTTTTGAGCAGTTTTGCTTGATTATACGCCGTTAAGTTTTCTTCTTTAAGCCTAGCCATCGCCTTATAATCGTTATATTCGTAGTCTATTCCATCTAGGTCTTTAAACCTTTTAACGTATCTTCGTTTTAGAGTAGTTTTCGAAAATACGAAATAAAGAAGTAATCCTACAACGGGCAAAATTAAAACAAATAAAAGCCACGGCACTTTATAGTCTGGGTTAGTGTCGCTTGCAATAATTTTGATAACGCACACGATATTCGTTAGCAATACTACAAGGTAAAAATATTTCACCTTTAATATTAGCCACACCACCACGCCCGTTATCAATAAAAACTTGATTATCGTTAGCATAAACGCTAAAACGTATCGAAGCGGTATGAATTTTAACGTTCTTTCGGGCAAAACCCTTTTATTTATTTTTTCTCTATATTTTATTTTCATCTCTCTTCCTATTAGTATTGTCTATATTTTAACGCATAAACATTAAAAAATTATTGATTTTAATAAACGCTATTTAAAAAATAAAAGCGAACTATATTTAGTCCGCTTTTGTATTTTTTAATATTTACTCAAAACACGCTCTTATCATTTCTATAATTTTGTCTTGGGTTTTTGCGCTCATTTTTATATCGCTAGGAAGGCATAAGCCACGCGTAAAAATATCTTTTCCCACGTCTTTTTCATCTTCAAAAGAAACGAACGCGTTGTTTTTATATATCGGTTGCATATGCATAGGTTTCCAAATCGGTCTGCCTTCGGCGTTATATTTAGCAAGAGTTTCTAAAATTTCGGTCGGGCAAGTTTTGCCGTTTTCGGCACTAAACGTTGCAACCGTGTCCGTTCTTTGCTGATTGCACATAGCGTCTTTATCCACTACTAAGCAAGATAGCCAGTAGTTTGGCACGCCTTCGCCAATAGGGTTCATTTTTATAGGCAAGCCTTTTAGCCCGTTTTTATAGCGTTCGTAAATGGCTTTCTTTTTAGCAATGTGTTCTTCAAGATATGGAATTTGTCCCCTAACCACGCCTGCAATAACGTTGCTAATTCGGTAATTATAACCGATTTCTTCGTGTTGATACCAAGGCGCTGATTCTCTTGCTTGGGTAGACCATTTTCTAACCTTTTTGTATGCCGTTTCATCATTAGTTAGTAGCATACCGCCCGAAGAACCCGTTATAATTTTGTTGCCGTTAAAACTAATAGCGCTATACGTTCCAAACGAACCCGTTTGTTTATTCTTATACGTTGCACCTAGTGATTCGGCAGCATCTTCAATTAAAATTGCGCCGTGTTTATCGCATATCGCTTTAATTTCATCAATTTTCGCAGGAACGCCGTATAAATGCGCAACTACAACCACTTTAACGTCTGGATAAATGCTAAACGCCTTTGCTAGCGCTTTTGGACACATATTCCAAGTTTCGTATTCAGAGTCGATAAAAATAGGAACGCCACCTTCATACACCACGGGGTTAAGCGTTGCTGAAAAGGTCATATCCGAACAAAAAACTTTATCGCCACGTTTAACGCCTGCAAGTTTTACTGCCATATGAAGTGCCGAAGTTCCGTTAGCAAGCCCCACAGCGTAGTTCACACCGATTTTTTTAGATAGTATTTCTTCTATTTCATCAATGTTCTTGCCGATAGTAGACATCCAATTCGTGCGATATGCACGCTTCATATATTTTAGTTCATCGCCGTGCATTGTTGGACTTGCAAGCCAAGCCTTTTTTTTGAATTTTTCAAAATCCTTTTTTATCATTATATTCCCCAAACCTAAAATTGCAAACATTTGCCAATTACATATAATATATTTATTATAGCATATAATTTGAAAAATAAAAGTGGTATTATGAAATTTTTTGTGTGTTTTAATTATATTTTAGTGCCTTTTGCCCACTTTTTATGAAAATCTAGCCCAAAAGAGCACAAGGATAAAAATAAAAAACGGCTAAGGTTAGCCGTTTTTCGTTATGTTTTTTTATGATTAAATTTCTAATTTCAAACCGTCGTAAGAAAGGATAAATCCGTTCTTTTTGCAAAGCGCATTAAGCTCCTTAAAAGAAACTGCTTTGCCGTTTTTGTTAAGCCCGTTATGCGAAAAATGCGTCACCACCCAAGGTGTGTCTTTTTTAATTGCGCCAAGTTCCATAAGTTTTTCTCTATGCGAAATATTGTCTAAAAGCGACATATGGTGCCCATCGAAAGTAATATCTAAAACCCCGTAGGTGCAGTCACAAATAACAGCGTCTATTTTAACGTTATTTTCTTTAATATAGTTATAGGTTTGTTCGTTGGGGTGCCCCGTATCTAAGCAATAATACATGGTTTTGTTGCCGTTTGAAATTAAATACGTTCTTGGGTCTATCGTGCCGTGGAGTGCTGGAAGAACCGTCACCTTATAATCGCCAACGCTATAAGTGTTAAACTTTTCGGCAAGCGTAAAAGAACATTTATGTGTTTCGGCATCGGTGAAAAGTTTTTGAGCACCAAGCCCACCAAGAATTTTCATATCAGGGCAAGAAACGTTTTTAGACCCCATATCGTCGCGCATAGCAAGTTCTTCGGTGATAAAATGGTCTTCGTGTGCGTGAGTGATTAAAAGGTATTTTATATTAGAAAAATTAACGCCACTTTTTATTTCGTGGATATAGTTGTCCATTCCAAAGTCTATCAAAAGGTCGTCGTTTAATAAAACTTGCGCTTGCGTTCTTATTTCTTTTTTGCCTTTCTCTCTTGCCAAAGTACAAGTTGGGCAATTACAAAACATACTAGGTATTCTTTCGTATGCAGCAGAGCCTAAAACGTTTATTTTCATAGATTTTCCTTTAATTATTAGTGTTTTTTTCTATCGGGTTTTCGATATAGAAAGTTTTAATAAAATCGTATAATTGTTGTTCGGTTCTAAAAAAGTAGATTTCGCCACGATTTTTAGACGGATATTCATCGGCAAAATCGCCGTAGATAGTTTTTTCTTTTAGATGAATTTCTAATTTGTGTATGCCGTGCCTATGCGTGTATTCGCCACCCGTTTTAACAGGTGTGTCGGCCTTAAAACAAGTTATTAGTTTTTCTTTTCCATCCCAGTCGACAGACCAAGATTTCCAACCCGTATTTTTTCTAGCGTTATCGTATTTTACCACTTCGCCATTTTCTATGCCGTATGAATAATTAGTTGCCGTAAAACTAACTTCGCAAAAATCTTGCTTAATATTCGTAACACCCGCCCTTAAAGTTGGAGATGGGATAATTCCATTTTCATCTTGCTTAACGTGAACGTGATACCAAGTTCCGCTAATCTTTAAAACGTCTTTTTTAAGGTTTAGCGTGATGTATTTTACTATCGCGTAAACTATTAGGTATATTATTAAATATAAAAACAACGAAATAACAAGGTCTATAACAGAAATTAGCCAGTCGGTAGAAAAAGTGCGTTCTAAAAAGGCGTAAACCCATCTGTTTACAATAGAGTTTATAACTAAAAAGAAAGCAAAAACTATTTCGTGTAGTCCAAAAATGAAACTAGTTTTTCTCATATGTATCCTACCATTTTATTTGTTTTTTAATAAGTTTAATAGATAGTCGTAGGTGTCGACGTTTCCGGCAATTATGCTAGATGGCTCTACGAATTTTAGTGGGCTACCACTCCACTCTGAAATACGCCCGCCCGCTTCTTCTAATATAAGCGAACTTGCAGCGTAGTCCCACACTTTGATTACCTTTTCAAAATATCCTTCTATTCTACCCGAAGCGATATAGCAAATTGATAACGCCGTTGAGCAAATGCGCCTTATATCTAGGCAAGAAACAAACACTTCTTTTGCTATTGCAAAATTCTCATCGGCTAAATGCTTTTTAGTAGAGCCTGCGCCAAATTCTACAATAGCATCGTTTCGTGATAAACTAGAAACTTTTAGCGGGTTTTTATCGTAGTTCTCTACACCGATTTTAAGAAGTTTACTAATGCCGTATCTAGTAGAATAAAAATACGCGCCCTTATCTTTTATTGCAAAGAATAATTCGTACGTAAACGGACTAAAAACCACACCAAACTCTACTCTGCCGTTAACGTAGTATGCTAGCGAAATAGAACTTTGCTTGTAGCCGTGAACTAGGTTAGTAGTTCCGTCTATCGGGTCTAAAATAAAACGTTCGCCACTAGAAACGTGCTTATCTTCTTCTTCGGTGACGAAAGCAACTGACGGAGCGATTTTTTTAAGCCCTTCTTTAATATACGCGCTTATACCTAAGTCAACAGCCGTCACGTAGTCGGCTTTACCTTTAAGCGAAACTTTTGATTTTAACTTTTTTGATATTGCGATTTTTTTCGCATCGTAAACAAGTTTTACAATAGAATTATAATCCATAATTGTCCTTTTTCTTGGCTTTTTTGCCCCTTTTTATACTTTTATTATAGCACAAAGGTTAAGTTCTGTCTATAACAAAGTGCTATAAATCTTTTTATAGTTTCTCTACTATGTCTCCACTTCTAAATCCAACTTTTTCTAGGTAATATATAACCTTTTCTCTATCGTCTTGATAATCGTGGTGCGAATCTGAACCATAAGTTATTTTTATGCCTTTTTCGAAAAGCAATCTTAAAAATTCGGCATACTGAAAACGGAATTTTTCGGTGGCTAAACTAGTCGTAAAAAAATGCGCGTTGCACTCTACGTATTTGCCGTTTTTATAAAGCGCAGATGCAAGTTCATCGTGCATTGATTTTGGAATAACCGAAAAATCGTTATACCAAAGTCCCCTACCGTTATAGTATGGGTGCCCTAAAATGGTAATTCTACTATCGTTTGCAAGCCATAGTTGTTGTCTGTGCCAGTCTTTAAGGTTAGCGTTAAAATCTTTGTGGTCGTTATCAAAACAATCTTTATCCACTCTGTAATGCGATGCCCCTATAACGTAGCGCACGCCAAGGGCGTTTAGTTCTTCTTTTTTAAGTGGAAGTTCTATTTCGTATGGTAATGATGATAATGGCGGAACAAAATTAGCGCGTGTGCCACCATTTTTTAGATGGTCGTATAAAGGCTTCATTATCGGGGTTAGTTCTACGCCAAACATTAAAAACGGATAGGTTTTTTGCGCGTTTATTACGCCCTTACTAGAATTATTAACGTCGCGAATAAAACTTTCGTCGTTATAGTTAACGTGGTCGGTAATGCCAACAAATTTAAGTTTTTGTGTTAAAGCGTTTTTAGCAATAGTTTCTAGCGTATTAGACGCATCGTAAGAATATTCGCTATGAACGTGAAAGTCTGATTTTATCATACTTTGTCCCCTATTTTAGATAAAATTATTATAACAAACTACTAAATAAATTGCAATAATTATAGAAATTTTAATAAAGTAAATAAAAGAAAAATACTCGCACAAAAGTACGAGTATTTTTTATGGAGCTGGTGAACAGACTTGCTCTCTCGAGACTCCCGATAAACACTCCACAGGACTGTTTAGGCTTTGCCAAATTTGTAAACAAATTTTCTCCTAATTCAAGTCTGTATTTTATGCAAAAGCATATAAAAAATACTCGCACAAAAGTGCGAGTATTTTTTATGGAGCTGGTGATCAGACTTGAACTGACGACCTGCTGATTACGAATCAGCTGCTCTACCGACTGAGCCACACCAGCATAAGTTCCGTAAAACGCGTTTTTACGCTTAATATATTAACATAAAATCAAAGAAATATCAATCGTTTTACGGGTATTATTTTTTATTGATTTAATATCTTTTTGGAAGAACAAAGCCGTTTGTTTCAAAAAACGCGTCTATAAGTTCTAGCCATTTATTAACTGCCTTGTTGTTGCATTGTGGGTAAATATCTCCACTAGTTTCGATATTAGATACTGATAATCCGTGGTTGCCCTTTTCGAACATATGAAGTTCGAAACTAACGCCTGCCCTTTTATAAGCATAAGCAATTTCTAGGGTGTTTTCGCTTGGAACTGCATCGTCGTTCGTGGTGGTCCAAATAAATGCAGGTGGGCAAGCCGAAGAAACGTGTTTTTCAAGCGACAAGAACTCTGCAAGTTTAGCATCGAAATTAGAAACGTTGTTTTTAGTTCCTTCGTGCGTTAGTTCGTTAGTTAGGATAACAGGATAGCCAAGCACGGTTAGGTCTGGGCGCACTAGATTTGCTTTTTCTAATAGGTAATCTTTAATAACTTGTTCGTTATAAAGCGTAGATACTGAGCAAGCAAGATGCCCACCGGCAGAAAAGCCCATAACTGCAATTTTATCGCTTAAAATATGGAATTCTTTGGCATTTTCGCGAATAAAAGCCATAGCCATACTTGCTTCTAAAAGTTGGGTTGGATAACTAGCGGTTGGCGCACAAGTATAGTCTAAAACGAACGCGTTAAAACTCTTTGCTAAAAAGGTTAAAGCAACGGGTTCTGCTTCTCTATCAGAGCAGTAAGCGTAGCCACCACCTGGCAAAACTAACAATGCTGGGCGAAACCTACCATCGCCTTGCCACTCTTTGCTTTCATCGTGCAAGTAAACGGATAAAATGCCTTTATATCCCGCTTTTTTTTCTTTGTTAAAGTATTCGTATAGGTCAATTTTCTTAAAAATCATAGCCGTTTCCTAAAAGTTTTTTTCTAGTATAACACAGCCGTGAAAATTTTTCAAGTAATTAAAAAATTATCTTGTAATATTTAATATTTTTTGTTAAAATATAATTATGAAATATCATATCGACACAGGTCTTATTAAAGACGAATTTTCTAAAAACGACGGTTGTCCGCTATGCCGTATTAAAAGCATTATAGAAGAGCAACTATTATACGAATTTCTTAACGATGCCGTTATGGAAGATTCTACTAGGGCAAAAGTTAATAAACTTGGGTTTTGCCAAAAGCATTTTGATATGCTTTTTGCAAGGCCTAATAAACTTTCGCTTGCACTTCAAGCACACACTAGGCTTAACGCTATTACTAACCTATTTAAAACGCCAAAGTCTTATAAGAGCGCAAAAAAACAAAGCCAAGACATCTTGTCCTTACAAAAAACTTGCATCGTTTGTGATTTTAGAGAAGATAGTATGGTTAAATACTACAAAACGGTTGCGCAACTTTTCTTGGGCGAAAAAGAGTTTAGGTCTATTTTAATGCGCGGAAGCGGATTTTGTTTTGAACATTATTCTATGCTACTTAAATACTCTAACAGCGCTGGGTTTTTAACAAAAGAATACCTTGACGCTATTAGTTCGGTGCAAAATAAGGCAATAGAAAAAATTAAAGAAAACCTAAAAGTTTTTTGCGATAAGCACGATTATAGAAACGCGAACAAGCCCCTTGGCTCTGCTGAAAAGGCTTTAACCGAAACGCGAGAAATTTTCTACGGCAAGAAAAACGACTAATAAATTAAAAAATTATAAATCCACGGATAAACTCCGTGGATTTTTTTGTGCTTTTATTTATTTTTTCTTCTTAAAACGCCGAATATTAGAAAAGCAATAGACAATACTAAAACGCTTAACGCCACTATTAAATGAATATTAGGTTCTAGCGTAGAATCCAATTCCCACACTTTAAGGTTTGAATTAAAAAGATTCAACTCGAAAAGTTCTTTGTTTAGCGACGCGTTAGAAGTTTTTATAAATATTGGTGGCACGTATACAACAAGTATTGATAAAAATAAGATTATGCTTGTTTTAATCAGTTTATTAAGCCTTAAAAACCTTACCGATAAAAAGATATTTAAGACTATATAAACAGCAAAACTTATCGGTAAGCCTAAATTAACGTACCAATTTTTTGCCGAATACCCGTTGTTTAACGTGTAAAAATACACAACTAAAAGCAACACGTTAAGCACTACAAACGATACGAATATAGAGAAAAAATCGTTGTATTTTTTTATTTTTTGAGGCGCGTATTTTTGCACGTAAATAGGCGTAAACACCGCTATAAAGGCAAACAATATGCTAGTTATAGCCACGAAAAACCAACTTCCCCTAGTGTATATGGCGATAACGCCAAGCAACATAATTAGCGCAGCAAGTTCGCTTGTTGGGATTAACAATAACTTATGCTTTTTTATAAGTTTTGGTAGGTTTGTAAAAGTAAATGCTAAAAAGAGTGCGAAAAAAACTATAAAAAACCACGAAAGAGTTTTGTTGATTGCTAAATTACATATAAAGCACGGAATAAGCGCTACTATATAAGAAATTAGAAAAAACGTGCTCCACACCGTAGATAACGCACGCCATTTTTTCGCATCTTTTTTATCTTTTCTTGCGCTTTCATCTATACTTGCCGTTATAAGTTCGTGTTCGGTGACTTCTAATATAGCGCTAAGTTTTGGAAGAAGTGTTATATCAGGGTGCGAAACGCCTTTTTCCCATTTAGAAACTGCCGACTCCGAAACGTATAGTTTTTCAGCAAGTTGTTTTTGGGTTAAATTTTTTTCTAGGCGTTTTTGTTTTAAGAAAGCGCCGAAATAATTTTCCATAAAAATCTCCTTAAAGCAATTACATTATAACACTCTTTATTGCTTTACGCGATAATTTTTATAAAATTTACGGCTTGAAAATCCTTCAAGCCGTAAAAAGTGAGTGAGTTATTCTTTAACGTTTATCGCATTACTAATAAGCGCAAAAATTTCGGCTTTGCCTATGCCCTTTTCGGCAGAAGACGGTGTTATATCCATAACTCCAACCTTTAATTTCGTGGCAATTTTAGATAGTTGTGGCTTTATTTGCGACTTAGAAAGTTTATCTGCCTTGGTTGCAACGATTACGAAAGGCAAGCGATAATGATATAAAAAGTTTATCATCATAAGGTCGTCTTCTGTTGGGTCGTGGCGGATATCTACAAGCGAAATTATAAGCGATAGTTTTTCGTTTAAGATAAAACTTTCTAGCAAGGTTGCCCATTTTTCTTTTTCTTGTTTAGATACCTTTGCGTAGCCGTAGCCCGGAAGGTCGGCAAGCACGAAGTCGCCAAAATCAAAGTAGTTGATTAGCCTTGTTCTGCCTGGGGTGACCGAAGTTCGTGCAAGTTTATTGCTCCCTGCAAGCATATTGATAACCGAACTTTTGCCCACGTTAGATTTGCCCACTATTGCAATAATGGGCTTATCCGTTTTATAAAGTTTATCTAAACTTGCAACGCTTGTTATAAATGTTGGGGTAAAATTTTTCATTTGTTATCCTTAAAAATTATGGCTTTGTTAAACACTTCTAAAACGTCTTTAACCGTAATAAAGTTAAGTTTTGCGCGCACTTCTTTTGGAATTTCCACAAGGTCTTTTTGGTTTTCTAATGGAATAATCACGTCGGTAATGCCTTGCCTATACGCTGCAAGTGCTTTTTCTTTTAGTCCGCCAATTGCCAAAACTCTGCCACGAAGGGTAATCTCACCCGTCATTGCAATGCTCTTTTTAACAGGGCAAGAAGTGAACGCTGAAAGTAAAGCCGTTGCCATTGTTATACCTGCGCTTGGCCCGTCTTTTGGGGTTGCGCCTTCTGGAACGTGGATATGAATATCCGTTTTTTCAAACACTTCGCTATCGATACTAAACTCTTTGGCGTGCGCTCTAATATAACTAATTGCCGTTCTTGCAGACTCTTTCATAACGTCGCCAAGTTTTCCGGTAAGCAATATTTCGCCTTTGCCTTTCATTAGGCTAACTTCGATAGATAAGGTTGTTCCACCGATACTCGTCCATGCAAGGCCTGTCGCCGTGCCAACTTCGTCTGTTTGTGGAAGTCTATCCCTTAAACGTTTTTTAACGCCAAGATAGTTAAACACGTCTTTTTTGTCTATAACTTGGTGTTTAGTTCTTGGGTGTTCGGCAATTTTTGCGGCAACTTTTCTAATAACGCTTGCAACTTCACGCTCTAAATTTCTAACGCCCGCTTCCATAGTATAACTATCGATAATTTCGTAAATCGCATCGTCGGTAAACGAAACTTTTTTGTCAGTTAAGCCGTTTAGTTTTAGTTGCTTTGGAACTAAATACCTTTTTGCAATTTCCATTTTTTCGGTATCGGTATAACCGTTAATTTCGATAACTTCCATTCTATCAAGTAGTGGAACGGGTATAGTATCTAGGCTGTTTGCCGTGGTTATAAACATAACTTTTGATAGGTCGAACGGAACTTCTAAAAACCTATCTCTAAAAGTGGTGTTTTGCTCTGGGTCTAACACTTCTAAAAGCGCGCTTGCTGGGTCGCCGTGGATATCAGAAGAAAGTTTATCAATTTCGTCTAGTAAGAACACAGGGTTCATTGAACCGGCGTTTTTAATACCCGTTATAATTCTGCCCGCCATTGCGCCAACGTAGGTTTTTCTATGTCCGCGAATTTCGGCTTCGTCTTTAACGCCACCAAGGCTCATACGAATAAATTTGCGATTAAGCGCCCTTGCAATAGACGTTGCAACCGAAGTTTTGCCCACGCCCGGAGGCCCAACGAAACATAAAATAGGGCCTTTGATTTCGCCCGTTAAATGCAATACGGCAAGATATTCTACTATTCTTTCTTTAACTTTTTCTAGCCCGAAATGGTCTTTATCTAAAACTTCTTTGGCAAGAGTTAGATTTTTGGTGTCTTCGGTGTAAACGTTAAAAGGCAAATCTAAAAGCGTGTCTAGATAGTTTAGAATTATCGAATAATCGGGAGAAGATGGGTTTAGTTTATCTAGCCTAGAAACTTCTTTAAGCGCTTTTGCTTCTATATCGGGTGGCAATTTTTTCTCTTTTATACGGCGCGTTAAATCGTTAGCATCTTCTTCGTCTTCTAGTTCTTCGTGAATTGCTTTTAGTTGTTCTCTTAAATAAAATTCTTTTTGGTTTTTATCAATGCTATCGCGCACTTTGTTCGCGATTTTCTTTTCGATTAAACTGATTTCCGTTTCTTTTTCAAAAAGTTTGTTAAACGCTACAACCCTATCTAACGACTTGTCGATTTTAAGTAAGTTTTGCACGTCTTTTTCCTTAAAAGTCACAACGTTCATCGCGTGGTTAATAAACACGTTAACGTCGTCTATCCCCGAAATGTTATTAAGAATTTCTTTGTTTATTCTCTTATCTAAAACGGCGTACGTTAAAAAGGCGTTTTTTGCCACTCTAAAATATGCTTCAAGTTTATTTTCACTTTTTGATGGTAAAAATGGAGCATCTACAACTTCTGCCATCATAAAATCGCTTTCGTTTGTAATATTGATAATTTTTACCCTAGAAACTGCTTGAACGGTCACTTTAAGTAGCCCTTCGTTCACGCGTGAAATGTTTTTTATACGTGCCGAAACGCCCACTTTTAGTATATCGTTTTCGGTTGGGTTGTCGATAAAAGCGTTTATCTGCGAAACCATTAGCACTAACGAACCACTATTTTTTGCCGTTTCGATGGCTTTTATTGATGCTTTTCTGCCCGCGTCAAAGTTTAATATGGTGTTAGGAAAAAGCGTTTTATCGCGAAGTGCCACAACGGGCAACATATATGTTTCTTGGTTTTTTTGTTGATTGTTCTTGTCTTGCATTTTTCACCTGTCTTATGTAATTAGTTTAATGAATATTTTTCTATCAATGTTTTTATCGGACTTTCTGAAAGTGGCACGGTTATTTCTTTTGCGATTTTTTTAAGGTCTTCGTGCCCATCTCCCACACAAACGCCGTGCCAAGCCCCGTCTAGAAGCGGGATATCGTTAGTGCTATCGCCAACGGTTATTATTTTTTCAAAAGGAATATTAAAGTATTCGGCTAAAAACTTAACTGCTTTGCCCTTATCATAGTCGGGGCTTACTACTTCTGCCATATATTTGTAGCCAGAGTTAAAAGTCGCGCCCTTTTGGTTATATTTTTCGTTGTATTTTTTTACAATTTCTTTAACCTTTTCTTCGCCTGCTAAAACGCCTATTTTAGAAACGGGCTTTTTGGTTCTTAGTATAAAATCGTTTAGGCTCTCTACTAAAAAGCCTTTTAAGCCTAGCATTTCTTGGTAAATTTTTATAGCGCTAGTTTCCTTAGAAAAGTAAAGTCTGTCGCCAACATATGCTAAAAGGTCGCCATTTTCGGCACTTAATTCGTTTAATAGTTTTACTGCAAAATTAGGCTCTAATCCCTTTGCGTAGATTTCCGTATCAGTTTTAGTATCGCGTATTACTGCACCTTGAAGCCCCACAACCACGCCTTTTAAGCCGTATTCTTCCATTACTTTTTTTGTAGAGCCGATAGGCCTACCAGAGCATATTATAAATTTTCCACCCCTAGTAGTAAAAGCGTTTATTGCCGAAATCGTTTCGCTATCTATAAAGTTTTTGCCCGATTCGGTTAGCGTTCCGTCGTAGTCGCTGATTATCATTTGGTATTTCATATTTCTAGTCCTTAATTTAGGTATTTATCGATTAAAACTTTTATAGGGTGGCCTTTTACGGGAACGGTTATTTCCTTTGCAACTTTTTTTAGTTCTTCCCTGCCGTCGCCAACTGAAACGCCGTGCCACTCTCCGCTTATTAGCGGGATATCGTTAATCCCGTCGCCTACCGCCATTACTTCGCTTGGGGTTAAACCATAGTATTTTATCAAGAACTCTACCGCTTCTTTTTTTGTAAAGTGTGGGTTAATTGCTTCGTAGCCATAATCCACGGCGTAAGTATATAAAACTTCGTTATCGCTTAGCGGTGAATATTTTTGATGCACTTTTTTTATGCGCCAGCAAGAAGGGTCTATCTCTAAAATAATCTTGCTAACCATATTAGAGTTTTTTATTAGTTCTTCTAACGAATCTACTATAATTGCCGATGCGCAGTCGGCGTTTTCGTAAAATTTAACGCGCTCGTCTTGGCGTTCAGCATAGAAATGTTTGCCTATAAAAACTATTGGCGTTGCATCTTTTTCTGCTTTGAATTTTTTTAGTATTTCTAGCGCCTTTTCTTTTTTTATGCCGGCCTCGAAAAGTTTTTCACCCGTTTCTAAGTCGCATATATACGCGCCCTGAACGGTGGCAACAACACCTTTAAGGTCATACTTTTCTTGTATATTTTTTATCGAACAATACGGCCTGCCCGTGCAAATAACGAACTTGCCACCCATTTTTTCGTATTTTTTTATGGCGCTTAAAGTCTTTCTATCAAGCGTGCATCTTGCACCCGTTTTTGCCATAGTGCCATCGTAGTCGGAAACGATTAGTTTGTATTTCATATAAGTTTTTCTTTTTTCAAGTGCTCTATTATATTTCTAGCGTCTTTATCGCCTATACCTTTAACGCTTTTTAGGTCTTCTTCGGTTGCTGAAATTATGCCACTAATATCTTTAAACTTTTCTATTAGCGCAAGGCGTTTTATTTTGCCTATGCCTTTAACCCCATCTAACACAGAAACAAGCGCGCGTTTAGACCTTAAACTTTTATGGTAAGTTATGGCAAACCTATGCGCTTCATCACGAAGGCGAATTAGCAGTTTTAACGCGTAGTCGCGCCTATCTAAAATAACGGGCTGATTATCGCCCAGCGTAAAGATTTCTTCGTTTTTTTCGGCAAGAGAAATTAGTTCTATATCGGTAATATTAAACTCATTAAACACTTCTTTAACGCTAGAAAGTTGCCCCTTGCCACCATCGATAACGATAAGGTCTGGCTTTGGGAATTTTTCGCTATCGGTAGATAAGCGATTTAGTCTTCTTCTCATCATTTCTTGATGCGAAGAATAATCGTCTATCCCCTCTACCGTTTTTATCGAAAAGCGCCTATAATCCGTTTTAGAAGGCTCTCCATCGATAAACACTACCATACTGCCCACTTTATCCGTTCCACTAATGTTAGAAATATCGTAGCACTCTATTCGCCTTGGATATTTTTTTAAGCCTAAAATATCTTGTAGGCGTTTGGTAGCCGACTTGGTTGCATCGTTTTTATGCTTAATTTTATCTATACTAACGGCAAGATGTTCGCTAGCGTTAACGCCTGCCATATCAAGAAGTTGCCGTCTTACGCCTTGTTTTGCACACAATATACTAACGCTTTTAGCGTGCTTTTGTTTTAGATAAGCCGTTAAAACTTCGGCGTCTAAAAGTTCTTCTTCTAAAATAATTTCGTCTGGCAAGTCTTTATTTTCGGTATAATAAGTAGAAATAAAACTAGAAACTGCATCGTTATAGTCAAAACTAACGCTATCAAAAGAAAAGTTTTTACTGCCTTGCATTATGCCTTTTCTAACAACTAGCACGCTTATTACAAAGTAAAGCCCGTTAGTTCTATAAGATATTATATCAGCATCAATGAACTTGTTTAGGGCGGTTATTCGTTTTTGTTTAATTTTATCTATCGAAATTAAAATATCACGATATTTTAGTGCTTGTTCAAATTCTTCGCGCTCACTAAAATAAGCCATTTTTTCTTTTAATAGTTTTTCGGTTTTAGAAGTTTCGCCCGATAAAAAGTCAATGGCATCTAAAACGGCGCTTAAATATTCTTCCTTTGAAATTAGTTTTTCGCACGGCGCGTTGCATTTTTTTAGGTCGTAATTAAGGCAATGCTTATAAGTTTTATTTATTTCAAACTTTTTATCGCACGGGCGCGTTAAAAAAACGGTGTTTATTATATCTAATAGGTTCGAAACCGAAATTCCACCCATATACGGACCGAAATATTTAGCCCCATCTTTTTTAATTTTTCTTGTGATATTAAAACTTGGGTAAAGTTCTTTTAAGTCAACTCTTAAATATGGATAAGTTTTATCGTCTTTAAGAAGAATATTATATCTTGGCTTATGCTTTTTGATTAGGTTGTTTTCAAGCGATAGCGCATCTATTTCAGTAGGCGTTATTATATAGTTAAAGTTGGCTACGTTTTTTACCATAGCCATAACTTTGTTTGTTTTTACGCTATTGAAAAAGTATTGTCTTACCCTATTTTTTAAGTTTTTGGCTTTGCCAACGTATATCACGTTAGAATTTTCGTCTAACATAATATAAACGCCGGGTTTATCGGGTAAAAGTTTTAATTTATCTTCTAAAACGCCCATAGTAATAGTATATCACAAAAATTACGTTTTGCATATAATAATTTTATTATTTAGCACCTTTTTAGGCGTTTTAGTTTTAATATCCTAAAAATTCTACGCCTTTAAGTAAAACTTCGTTAAGAGTATCCGTTCGAAGCGAATAAAACACAACCTTGCCTTGCCTTTTAGTAGTCACGGCGTTAAGGTTTTTTAGTAGCCTTAACTGGTGCGAAACGGTGGTTTGGTTAAGGTTTAGAACGCTTGCAATATCCGAAACACACATTTCGGTTATAGCAAGTGCTGATATCATTTTTAGCCTAGTGTAGTCTGAAAAAATAGAGAAGAAACACACTAAATCATCTAAAATTTCACCTTTTGGCACATAGTCGTCTATCATAGTTTTTAGCCTTTGGTCGATTAAAAGTTCTTTCATAATACTCTCCTTTATACATAATAAATGTACATATATATTAAATTATAAAGAAAAGACTTTTACGCTTTTTAGGTGGCTATATATAAATTTAGCAAAATTTGTCAATTTAATAAGTTTTGGACATATAATATAACGATACGCCGTTTTGGCAAAGGGGGAGTTATGAATTCAAATAACATCGTTTTAGTTGCGCTACTATTACTGCTAACTTCTAGCAATACGATAAACTGTACGCAATTGTTTTTATTGCTTGCCTTACTAACGACTACCGGCGCTTGTTTTAATTTTGGTATTAACGCAAATTAAAAGTTTATAGGTTTTGCGCCAAAATTAGAAAAAGAAAAACCTACCGAATATCGGTAGGTTTTTTGCTTTAATTTACTCGAACTATTTAATTTCAGAGAAGTATTTGATAGTTCTAACCATTTGGCTGGTGTATGAGTTTTCGTTGTCGTACCAAGAAACAACTTGAACTTGGTAAGTATCATCGTCAATTTTAGCAACCATAGTTTGAGTAGCATCGAAAAGAGAACCAAATCTCATACCGATAACGTCAGAAGAAACGATTTCATCTTCGTTATAACCGAAAGATTCGTTAGCAGCGGCTTTCATAGCAGCGTTGATGCCTTCTTTGGTTACGTCTTTGCCTTTAACAACTGCAACTAAAATGGTGGTTGAACCAGTAGCAGTTGGAACACGTTGAGCAGAACCGATTAGTTTGCCGTTGAGTTCTGGGATAACAAGTCCGATTGCTTTTGCAGCGCCGGTGCTGTTTGGAACGATGTTCATAGCGCCTGCTCTTGAACGACGAAGGTCGCCTTTCTTTTGAGGACCGTCAAGAATCATTTGGTCGCCGGTGTAAGCGTGAACGGTGGTCATAATACCAGATTGAATTGCAGCGTAGCCGTTAAGTGCTTTTGCCATAGGTGCTAAGCAGTTAGTGGTGCAAGATGCTGCTGAAATAATGTGGTCATCTTTGGTTAAAGTGGTGTGGTTGGTGTTGTAAACGATGGTTGGAAGGTCATTACCAGCAGGTGCTGAAATAACAACGTTTTTAGCGCCAGCATCGATGTGTGCTTGTGCTTTTGCCTTAGAAGTATAGAAACCAGTACATTCTAATACAACGTCGATATCAAGTTCACCCCAAGGAAGTTCTGCTGCCTTAGCCATAGCGTAAATGGTGATTTTTTTGCCGTCTACAACGATATAGCCGTTTTCTTTAATAGAACCGTCTTCGTTAAGAACTGCTTCGCCATAAGAAACGCTGTGTGAGTTAGCGTAGTTACCTTGCATCGTATCATATTTAAGAAGATGAGCAAGCATTTTTGGGCTGGTTAAGTCGTTGATAGCAACTACTTCGTAGCCTTCTGCGCCAAACATTTGACGGAAAGCAAGACGGCCAATACGACCAAAACCGTTGATTGCAACTTTTGTTACTTTTGACATGTTTATTGTCCTCCAAATATTTATCTTTATTTAATAATTTTTCGTTTTCTAGTCACGTTTTCAAAAAAACGCCAACTTTTTTTCTTATACATTATACCCCTATAAAAACTTTAAGTCAAACGTTTTAACGCGTGCTTTCATTATTTTTTTATAGTTTTAACTATAATGTGCTTGATTTTGCCTTTTTTTCGCGCCTATCAGCACTAAATTAGATTTTCAGGGTTTAAGCACTCTAAATCTTTTGGAATAAACCTACCGTCTTTTCTAATAAGTTCGCCGTCGATATAAATTTCGCCACCACCATATTCAGGCGTTTGAATAAGCACTAAATCCCAATGCACCGCAGAAACGTTGCCGTTATAACAATCATCATAACAACTGCCCGGTGTAAAGTGAATAGAGCCCGAAATTTTTTCGTCAAATAATATGTCCCCCGTTGGGCTCTTTATAAACGGATTAACGCCAAAAGCAAATTCGCCAACGTATCTCGCGCCTTCATCAGTATCGAACACGGCGTTGATTTTATCTGGATAGTTGCCCGTTGCGCTTATGATTTTGCCGTTCTTAAAGGTTAGCGAAACGTTTTCATATTTAGTGCCGTTTTGAATAGATGGGGCGTTGTAGGTAATAACCCCGTTAACACTATCACGAACGGGCGCAGTATAAATTTCGCCATCGGGGATATTATGTTCGCCCGAACATTTCTTACTGCCTATCCCTTTTATGGAAAAGGTAATGTCTGTTCCAGCACCAGTAATACGCACTTTGTCGGCTTTATCTAGCCTTACTTTAAGTGCGTCCATTGCCCTATCCATTTTTGAATAGTCAAGGTTGCACACGTTAAAATAAAATTCTTCAAACGCGTCCGTGCTCATAGACGCGCTGTTTGCCATGCCTTCGTTTGGATATCTTAAAATAACCCACTTGGTTTTTTTAACTCTAATTTCGTGATGAACGGGGTGAGAATAATATTCGCTTTCGATTTGTAAATTTTCTTCTGGCACGTCTGAATTTTCAAAGGCGTTGTTTCCGCCCCTTATCCCTATATACGCGTCCATATCTTGCATACGAAAACTATCGTATTTAGCCTTTAACATAGCGTATTCTTTGCTTTCGCCCATCAAAAGTTCCCTAGAAACTCTGTTATCAAAAATTTCCACAAAAGGATATGCCCCCACCTTAAACGCTTCTTTTACTAGCGCGTTTACTAGCATATAATCAATACCTTTGGCTTCGATTAAAACTTTTTCGCCCTTACTAAGTTTACAAGAATAGTTAATTAGCCCGTAAGCAAGTTTGTTTATTCTCTCATCAGTCATAATTTACCTTCTTTTTTTGGTTTTTTTCTTTCATTATACACCGAAATTATATTTTTATAAAGTATTTTTTAGTTTGATTTGAAATTTATTTGCAATATTTTATTAAAAATGCTATTATAGTTTGTGGAAATCGTAGATTTTTACTTTACGAAAAAAAATAAAAAATTTATATATATTTTGGAGGCAAAATTTATGGCATTAGTTAACTCGAAAAAAATGTTCGAAATGGCTTATAAAAACGGCTACGCTATCGGCGCTTTCAACGTTAACAACATGGAAATCGTTCAAGGCATTACCGAAGCATGTAAAGAAGAACACGCTCCTGTTATTCTTCAAGTTAGTAAAGGTGCAAGGGCTTACGCTAACCACACTTACCTAGTAAAACTAGTTGAGGCTGCGGTTAAAGAATGCCCAGATATTCCTATCGTTTTACACCTAGACCACGGTCCTGACTTCGAAACTTGTAAGGCTTGTATCGATGGCGGTTTCACATCAGTTATGATTGACGGAAGTCACCTTTCTTTTGAAGAAAACGTTGCTCTAACCAAAAAGGTTGTTGACTACGCTCACGACGTTGCTGCTCGTGGCAGATACATCACCGTAGAAGGCGAACTTGGAACTTTGGCTGGTATTGAAGACGACGTTAAAGTTGAACACGGCGCTGAATCTTACACTAAACCAGAAGAAGTTGTTGAATTCGTTAGAAGAACGGGTGTTGATAGCCTTGCTATCGCTATCGGTACTTCTCACGGCGCATACAAATTCAAACCTGAACAATGCACCAGAAACGAACAAGGCATTTTAGTTCCACCAGCACTTCGCTTTGATATTTTAGAAGCAGTTGCTCGTGAACTTGGCGACTTCCCTATCGTATTACACGGTTCTTCTTCTGTTCCACAAGAATACGTTAAGATGGTTAACGATAACGGCGGTGCTATGCCAGACGCTATCGGTGTTCCAGAAGAACAATTAAGAAAAGCGGCAAGCCTTTCAGTTTGCAAAATCAACATCGACTCTGACCTAAGACTTGCAATGACCGGTACTATTAGAAAATTCTTTGCTGATAAACCAGACAAATTCGACCCAAGAGAATACTTAAAACCTGCTCGTGCTAACATTAAAGAAATCGTTAGACACAAACTTATCAACGTTTTAGGTTGTGCTGGCAAAGCAGACGAATGCAAATAATTTTGCGCTCTTATTTCTAAAACTAAAACCCACCGAATTTTCGGTGGGTTTTTTAATTTTATTTTGCTTAATTTATTATTTATTTTAGTTTCCCGTGTTGCAGAAAATATAGTCGGCTTTATTTATCTTAATTTCCACGTTCGATGAAACGCCGTTTCGGCTAATACCAACGATAAAGGTATCACCTTTTTTAAGTTCGGTGCGCATTAGCGATGCGTAGAAACTAAACGCCGAAGTTGCAGTTGTAAAGTTAGTTCCGTCCGCCTCAATTCTATAAGTTTTAACGCCGTTATAATTCCAAGAAAGTGTATTTATAATGTCGCCGTATTGAAGTTTTCCGTCTGCATTGCTACCCGCTTTAACTGCTGACACTTGCGCGTAATAGGTAAAGCCATTTCTAACTTCTTGAATTGAAACGCCCATTTCCCATCTTTCAGGAACGTAGCCGTAGTTAGTTGCCGTTGCAGTTTTTATTAAATGCCTTGCAATGTTAAGATATCCGTTGCCGTTTGATAGTTCAAAAGGAATAGCGTAGTTAGTTTCGTCGTAATTAGTGTTGCCGGCGTTTGTAATGCCGATTAGTTCGCCGTATAGGTTATAAAGTCCACCACCAGAGTTGCCTGGGTTTGTAGAAACGCCTATTTGCATCAATCTCATATTTCCAACGTCGCCAACGACAACCGACCTTTCTAAATAACTAACAATACCCGAAGAAACGCTACCCGGAAGCGTGCCCGTTGGGTTGCCGATTGCAAAAATTTCTTCGCCTTTTTGCGCGTTGTAAGTATCAACGGGAACGTTTGCCCTTACAATTTTATCAGTCGAAAGTTTGTTGCCTGATGATGCTGGAATATTTAGGTCTATTTTTAGAACTGCTATATCCGAAACTCTGTCCCCACCAACTAGCGTGACTGCTTTATCAGTATACATACCCGTGCCGATAGTTCCTGTAAAAACGTAGTCGTTGTTATCGTATTTACAATCTTCGTCAGGAAGATATACGGTTATGTTTCCACCTGCTTCAACAACGTGATGGCAAGTAAGAATATAAACGAAACTTTCGGCTTTATCTTTAACGCCTACGATAACGCCAGAACCCGAACCTGAACCTACTTTTATTGCAACCGACGTTCTTTCTACCATTTTTACTGCTTGGGTTAGTGAAAGAATTTCTCTATCCGCTTCGCTAATAGTAGTAAACTCTACGCCACTTGCTTGTTCGGTTGGAGTATCGGTAGAAGGAGATTGAGTTCCCGTTCCACCGTTTTGCGTTCCACCGTTTATCGTGCCGTTACCGTTTATATTAGATTCTATAAAGGTACAACCCGAAAAGCAAAATGCAATAATTATTACCATAACGGATAATAAAGATATTATTTTTTTCATATTTCCTCCGTGAATATAAGCCACGAATTTTAGCCTTATAAAAAGTTTTTAACTTATTACATATATTATAATAACACATTTTTATTAAAAATTACTTAAAAAATTAAAAAAAATTTTTTTCTCGGTACTTTTAGATTTTTAGGTTCTTACTAAAAAATATAATAAAAGGGCGATTTTTCGCCCTTTTATTCGCAAAAATGACAAAAATACTGCCGTTTTTGCTCTATATAAACGGCAGTATAAATTAAAAATTTTTTACTTAAAAAAAATTATCTTACCACCGATATTATAAGTATAGGTAAATAAGATAATTTTATACTTTAATTTTTAAATTTTATTCTTCGTCGTCATCTGGAAGGTCTACGTTATGGTAAACGTCTTGCACGTCGTCAAGGTCTTCTAACGCATCAACTAACTTTTTGAACTTAGCAAGGTCTTCGCCTTCAAGCGTAATTTTTTGTTGTGGCACCATTTCGATTTGTGCTGAGAAGAAGTTTAAGCCTTTATCTTCTAAATATTTTCTAACTTCCGAAAAAGCCGAAACTTCGGTATGAACAACAAAAGCATCATCTTCTGCGATAAAGTCGTCTGCACCTGCGTCAAGTGCCATTTCCATAACTTCATCTTCTAATAGGCTTGGAGTTCTTTCGATAACGATTACCCCAAGAGTGCTAAACGTGAAAGATACGCAACCTGTATTACCAAGTGAACCACCGTGTTTGCGCATAGCCGTTCTAACGTAGTCTACGGTACGGTTTTTATTATCGGTAAGAGTTTTAATGATGATTGCGCTACCCGCTGGGCCGTATCCTTCGTAAGTTAATTCTTCGTAGTTAGAGCCACTTAATTCGCCAGATGCTTTTGCGATACATCTTTTAATATTGTCGTTAGGCATATTAACTGCTCTTGCTTTTGCGATTGCATCTGCAAGTTTGCTGTTAGTAGATGGGTCTGGGTTGTTTTTTGCAGCAACGGCAATTTCTCTACCCACTTTTGTAAAAATTTTACCCCTTACAGCATCCATTTTCGCTTTTTTTACGGCGATATTCGCCGCGTGACTATGTCCTGACATTGTATTTCTCCTATTTTTTTAATTTAAGTTGATACATAAGTATCCCTGCCGAAACCGAAGCGTTTAGGCTTTCCATACCATTTTGCATAGGTATTGCCACAATACAATTTGCTTTTTCTCTTATTTCTTGGCTTATGCCTCTACCTTCGTTTCCTATAACCAAACAAAACTCATTTGGCGCGTTAAACTCAAAAACGTTTTCACCGTTCATATCGGCTACGATTAGCGGAACCTTAATAAAATCTAGCACGCTTTCGCGCTCTACGACGTTTATTTCGATTTTGAACACGCCACTCATACTAGCCCTTACTGCTTTTGGCGAAAAGGGGTCTGCCGAATCGGGTGTGATAAACGCTTTTTTGTAGCCCGCGCTAGCCATAGAACGAATTATCGCTCCAACGTTGCCTGGGTCACTAACCCCGTCTAACAAAACACAAGTTTTACTTGTTTTTTCGGCTTGAAAAGACGGCTTTTTTACGATAGCAATTACGCCTTGTGGCGTCACTTCGTCCGAAACGTAGTCCATTATTTCGTTAGAAACCATTTCTACGCTGGAAAAAAGGTTAGAAAACTCATCAAAAAGTTTTTCGGTTGTTAAAATGCTAACAACTTCGTGCGAAGAACTGAGCACTTCGCGCACAAGTTTTACGCCCGAAACAACGTATAAACCTAGTTCATCTCTAAATTTCTTGCTAGATAGCGACCTTATGAGTTTTATGGTTTGATTTTGTTTAGATGTTATCATATCAAAATAAAGCCTACGCTAGGTAGGCTTAATTTATTTATTTGCTTAAAGCGTCTTTGGCTTTTTCGCAAAGTGCGGTAAAGCCGTTAGCATCTTGAATAGCGATTTCAGAAAGAACTTTTCTGTTTAAGTTGATTTCAGCCTTCTTTAAGCCGAACATAAATTTGCTGTATGATAGACCGTTAAGTCTGCAAGCAGCGTTGATTCTTGCAATCCATAAAGACCTAAAATCACGTTTTTTAGCCTTTCTGCCGATATAAGCATAGTTGCCAGCCTTCATAACGGCTTCTCTTGCTACTCTATATCTTTTGCTTCTGCCACCAAAGTATCCCTTAGCGAGTTTTAATATTTTTCTACGCTTCTTTTGAGCGTTTACTCCTCTTTTAATACGCATAATTCATTCACTCCTTATTATTTATTGTAGATGAGCGTCTTTACGGTCTTTTCTTGGGTTGCGTCTACGTACGCACCTGCGCAAAGATTGTTCTTTCTCTTTCTGTCTTTTTTAGTTAAGATGTGGTTTTTGCCAGAGCACGCTCTTTTAATTTTGCCTGATGCCGTTACTCTAAATCTTTTTTTAGCACCACTTTTAGTTTTCATTTTAGGCATAATAAATCCCTCCGATAAATTTTATTAACTACGCTTTTAAAGGCGCTAACATCATCCAAATGTTTCTACCTTCTGTAAGCGGTTGCTTTTCCATTGTTCCAACTTCTTTAACAAGTTCGTAAAAACGTTGCATAACGTCAAGCGCAAGTTCAGCGTGCGCCATTTGTCTGCCTTTCATACGAATAGAAACTTTAACTTTGTTTCCACTTGATAAGAATTTACTGCATTGTTTTGCCTTAGTATTAAGGTCGCCCACGTCTATCGTCATAGAAAGCCAAACTTCTTTGATTTCTACTACTTTTTGGTTTTTCTTTGCTTCTTTTGCCTTCTTTTGAAGTTCAAACAAATACTTGCCATAGTTCATAATTTTGCAAACTGGTGGGTTAGCATTAGGCGAAATTTTAACTAAGTCTAGTTCTCTTTCTTCTGCAATAGCAAGCGCTTCCCTTGAAGAAACGATGCCAAGTTGCCCGCCGTTTTCGTCGATTAAACGAACTTCTCTATCACGGATTTCCGCGTTTATTTGATGTTCTTTTTTAATAGTAGTTTACCTCTCTATATAAATTAAAACGGGTTATCCTAAAAAAGAATAACCCGAAAATACCAAAATAATAGCGCAAGCGCTTTTTTTGATTTATTGAGCCGATTTGACCATTTTCAGTCGGCGAGAAGGGGTACTTCTTCTTAGGAACGATAATATTTTACAAGATTTATAGTTTCTTGTCAACTTTTTTTAAGTGGTTTTTAAATTTTTTATTACTCTTTATCTAGGTAAGTCCCAGCGTAGATATCCGTGCCGTTTGCTATGCTATCAATAAAACTTGCAAGAGCAGTTCTTTCGGTTTCGCCAAGGTTTTTACCAAAATTCACGCTATCCTTAAACGCACCCGTGTAGATAGCAGTTAAACTTGATGGTAGGTTAACGCTAACTAAATCGTGGCAATTAGCAAACGCGCTTTCTCCGATAGCGTCAATCGTGTCACAAAGTTTAACTTCTCTCACTAGGTTTATACCGCTGAACGCATACATAGGAATTGAGTAGTCGCTACTAGTTGCGATTTCTACGGTTTTAAAGCAAGCAGGGATATAATAAGTTGCTTCGCCAGCACCGTAGTTTGCTTTTATAGGCGCGCCCTTTTCGTATGAATCGGTGCCAAAGATATAAGCAAAACTTCTTTCGATATCAACTGATTTTTCTACGCCTTCAATTTTGCCGTCTTCACTACTTTCGTTGTAGTAAGCATCAGAGTTAGCCGTTTTGCCGATAAATGGCAATACAAGTTCTTCTAACTTGTTCATATTCTTAAATGCGCCTGCCGAAATTTCGATAACGCTTTCTGGCACTATAACTTTAACAATCGCATCGTTTCCGCTAAAAGCACCCGTTGCAATCTTGCCAACGATGATTTCGTTTCCGTTTTCGTCTTTAATATCGCCAAGGTCTAAAACCGTAACGTTATCTTCTTGAACGTAGCCATAAACGGTATATAAGCCCGTTTTTGCATCTTTTTTATACTTAAAGCCTTTTTGAATTGTGGTTGAATTGTCGCCGTTTTCGCCACAAGCAATCATTGAAAAGGCAAGCCCTAATAAAAGTAAGGTTGTAATTAAAAATTTGAAAAATCTTTTCACGATTAAAAACCTCTTGTTAATACTATTAGTATACCTAGTAAGTTTAACATTATTTTAACGTTTTGTCAATGATATTTTATTTAAATACAAAAAAGCAAACCTTTTTTTAAAAATGCTAGTTCACAGCCCCATTTTCATCTTCGCCCTTAAAATAGTCTAGCGCGTTTTTTTGCTTGTTTATAATAGATTTTTTAGTAAGTTTTTCTAGTTCGCAAATTAGTTCTTGGTTCTTTTTCTTTAAGGCGTGGTTTTCGCTTTGAATACCTAAAAACAAGCGTTCGTATAAAAAATTGATTTCGGTTTTTAGCCTGTTAAGTGCTAAATCACTTGTTTTTTTAGGCGCGCTTAAAGAAAAACTCATATTTGGGTGTTCTGATTTTAGTTCGTGTGCCACACTTAAAACAAGTTCTCTATCGTTTTTCATAACGCCCCTATACTTGTTTTGATACCTTAAAGAAAGTTTAGGGTTTCCGTTGGTTATTTGGTTTATGGCGTTTCTAACAGAATAGCCTTCGGCTTTAAGAAGTAAAATCTTTTTGAGAATTTCTCTTTCTTCCCTTTTATCGAAAAACTCAATTTTGTTAGAAGTTAGTGGCTTATCTCCAAGATATTTTTTGCAAAACTCTTCGCTTACGTTAGATAACTTAACGATTTGATAATAAAGGTTTCTAATAGTGCCGACTGATTTGCCCGAAATTTCGGCATAACCACGAAACATTAAATTTTTTGCACCCTTTTTGTTTTTCATATATTCGATTAGACCTAAAACGTCTTTTTCCTTGTATCCGTATAATTCGTTCATTACGTTCTCCTTAAAAATTTTATTTATTGTTTTATTGACATAACGAATTGTTTTTATACATAACAATATATAAATGTATTATTATTTTCATAGCGCATCGCCAAGAGCGATATTTTTATCGGGCGCATATTTAGGAACTGCTAGCGAAACGCCCAAAAAATGCAACGTAAGTTCTAACAACGCCTTTATAGAGGCCGTTTCGCTTGACAATGCGGGCGATGATTATAGACTAATTTTAAACTCTAATTCGCTAGAAAATCCGCCACAAGGCGTTATTGTCACGGACCTTAAAGGCGGATATTTGTTGCATTTTAAGGATAAACCTAATAATAGCGAGTTTAAGATTTTGGCACAAGAAAAATATGCCGATGCTATAATTACGGTGTTTTTAGAAAACGGATTAAGGCTTTCGATAGAAACCGAACGCGATTTTTTTGCCACTACAATTTTTGAAAACGCCCGTGACGCACAAATAAAACGCCTTAACGATAAACGGCTTATTTTGGTTTCTATAACGCTAAATAAGGGCGTTTATATAATGATTTATGATATTAAAGACAAAATAAGGTGTGTTTACAATAATCAAGTTAGTTCTTTTTGCCTTAATGAAACACTTTCGGTTATAACTGATTTTAAGGATATAAAAAAGCACGTTTTAACCGAAGTTCTTGATTACGATGGCGAAAAGATTATCACTAAAAGCACCACACTTACGGCTAAAAAAAGCGATGGTGAGATAAAAATTTTACCCGAAATTTTGCCTTATCTATTTTTAGAAGATTTTATGCTTGGCGAAGACGTTAGCCGTTATATATCTTGCGATATTTTACGTAAAACGGATAGCCTTAAAGAATATCTTGGCGAATATATAGCAGTAATAACTCCGCCACTCTTTCGCGCGCAAAACGAAGTGGGGCTTATATATAAAAAAAGCGAAAGCACGTTTTTTGTTGAGTATTACACCTTTACCATAGAAAACGACAAAATAGTAAACCTAAACAAGTTAGATGAGTAAAAAAGAAAAAGCACACCTTAAAAGTGTGCTTTTTTTATTTGTTTTTTAACTATTTAATGGTTGCAGAAACGATTTGTGCGCCAACCTTACCTTCTTTTACCTTAGGAACGTAAATTTTATAAGGATTGTAGTCTGCAATATAGTTGCCTTCTTCTACGTCGAATAGGTTTGCAATGCTATCTTTCATATCTTTAAAGTCAGAATTTAACACGTAGTTAAAGGTTAAGCCGTAGTTTTCATCTGCTTTATCTTTGTCGTATTCGCCAGTGTAGTAAACTTTATATTCATCAAAATAATCGTCTTCACCATCGAAAACAGCCATAATAGCATCTAAAACGTTTTTGTTGTTTTCTTCTTCTACGTCGAATTTACCGAATACACAGAAATGCCCATCGTAATCAAGGATTTCTTGTAATGGCATATACATAGTGCCTCTACCGCTGTTGTGCGCATTGCTAGTGGTTTTATAAGACACGTCTGAAACGTATGCACTTCTTGCTAAACCGATATAGCCTTTGTTGTTTAATAGGTTGCTACCAACAACGCCTGCTCTTTCAAATTCACCTTCGATTTGTGGTGCAACTTGTTCGATAATCTTGCCGTTTTCGTATTTTAAGTTGCCAACTAAAATCTTTTTGAGTGAGTGCGAAGAGTCATAAGAAACTTCTGATTTTTGATAGAAGAACGCGTTATCATAATATCCGTCTTCTACAAGGTCTATAATCGCATCAACGGTTTTTGGCGCTAAGTGGCGATATAAATCTACGGTTAAAACGTAATCGTCACCTTCTAACGCAACGTTGTTTACGTAATCGTAAATTCTAACTTTTAACTCTAACGTTTTAATATCGGCACAGCCCGTTGAGAAAACACAAGCCGTTAGCGCCATTATAAGCGTTAGTAGCATTACAAATTTTTTGTATAATCTTTTCATATATTACTTCCTACGAATATTTCGCTACCCTATATTTTAATCTTTTTTTTTGAACTTGTCAATAATTTTATCTACCGAATTTTTTATAAAGCATTTTCAATACGTCTTCGTTTGATTGCTTTTTCTTTTCGGCAAGTTTTTTGCCTTCTTTTCGCTCTTTATCCGTTTTTTGATTGCCTACTGCTATTCCGCGTGGGTTTTCGGCGGTTTTTAGCGTTAAAGAAATTTTATTTTTAACGGTATCTACGCCTAAAACTTTAACCTTAACCTTATCGCCAACTTTTAGCGCTTCTGATGGGTGCTTAATGTATCCATCGGAAATTTGTGAGATATGCACTAACCCATCTTGATGCACGCCTATATCTACGAACACGCCAAAGTCGATAACGTTTCTAACAACGCCGTCTAGTTCCATACCTTCTTTTAGGTCTGCTAGGCTTAATAGGTCGCTACGAAGAACGGGACTTGGCAAACTATCACGGATATCTCTACCCGGCTTTAATAGTTCGTTAACGATATCTTTAAGAGTAGGAACGCCCACACCACAAGCATCGGCTGTTTTTTCCCAAGAATTTTTTTCTATTCTTTCTTTGATGTCTTTAACGCCACCTTTTTCTACGTCTTTTAGGGTATAGCCGGTAAAAGAAAGTAGTTTTTCTACCGCGCCATAACTTTCTGGGTGCACGCCCGTGTTGTCTAACACGCTACCGCCTTGAATACGCAAAAAGCCTGCGCATTGAATATACGCTTTTTCGCCTAGTTTTTTAACTTCTAAAAGTTGCGCCCTTGTGGTAAAAGGTTTAATTTTTCTAAATTCTACTATATTTTTTGCGATGCCCGCATTTAAGCCCGAGACGAAAGATAAAAGCGATGCCGATGCAGTATTAAGGTCTACACCAACGCTGTTAACACAGTCTTCTACAACGCCACCTAAAACTTCTTCTAGCCTTTTTTCAGGCATATCGTGTTGATATTGCCCAACACCGATTGATTTTACGTCTATTTTAATAAGTTCGGCTAGTGGGTCTAATAGCCTTCTTGCAATAGAAACCGCAGAGCGTTGCGCAGGTTCGAAGTCTGGGAATTCTTCTGCGCCTAGTTTGCTTGCGCTATACACCGATGCGCCCGCTTCGTTAACAACGGCGTAAGAAACTTCTTTGTCTAGTTTTTTAATAAGGTTTGCAACGAAAATTTCCGACTCTTTGCTAGCCGTTCCGTTGCCGATAGAAATAACGTTAACGTTATGTTTTTTGATAAGAGCCGTTAAAATCTTTTCGGCTTCTTCTATCTTGTTTTGCGGTGGGGTTGGGAATACTACGGCAGTATCTAAAACGTTGCCTAGCACGTCGATTACCGCTATTTTACAACCCGTTCTATACGCTGGGTCTAGCCCTAAAATCGTTTTGTTTTTTAGTGGTGGTTGAAGTAGTAGTGGCTTTAAATTAACTTCGAACATTTTTATTGCTTGTTCGCTTGCAGTTGTGGTTAAATCGTTCCTTACTTCTCTTTCAATCGATGGGAATATTAACCTAGAAAATGCGTCTTCACACGCAATAGAAATAAACTCTTTTCTATCTAGTATTTTAGAAGTGTAGTGCGCTTTTATAACGTCAGTAAAAGCAGTTTCGTCTATGATTAGGCTAACTTTAAGGCAATCTTCTTTTTCGCCACGATTGATTGCAAGAATACGGTGCGATGGGATTTTATTTATCCTTTCGGCGTATTCTTTATACATTTCGTAAGTTTTAGCCTTTTCGTTTTCTAAAAGTTTACACGAAATCTCGCCATCATCGAATAATTTTTTACGGAGAATTTTTCTTAGTTCTGCATCATCTGAAATAATTTCAGCAATAATGTCACTTGCGCCCGATTTTGCTAGCGCAACGTCTAAAACGCCGTTTTCTTCGTTTATGAACTCTTTTGCCTTTTCATCAATAGAAATTTCAGCGTTTTCGCTAGACAAAATAAATTCGGCAAGTGGTTTTAGCCCCCTTTCGATAGCCACCGATGCACGCGTTTTTTTCTTTTGTTTATACGGTCTATAAATATCTTCGGCTTCGGTCATTGTTTCGGCTTTAAGTAAGGCAACCATAATCTCATCGGTCATTTTGCCTTGCTCGGTTATAGAATCAACGATTTCTTGCTTTCTTTTATCTAGTGAACGAAGGTATTTTAGCCTATCGAAAATTTCTCTTAAAACTTGGTCGTCGCAAGAACCCGTCATTTCTTTACGATACCTTGCGATAAACGGAATAGTGTTTCCGTCGTCGATAAGCGCGATAATGTTTTTAGCGTGGTCTGGTCTAATCTTAAATTCTGCTGATAATTTTACTGAATAATCCATATCTATTCCTTTATTTTATAGTTTTTCGCTATCCCTCCGCGAGAGGTTTCTAGGTAATCGCTACCTAAATCTTTACCCGTTTCGTACATTGTTTTAACGATAGTATCAAACGGTATCTTGCGCATAGGCGAAAGATAATACGCTATGCTAAACGAGTCAAATGCGCGCATTGCCGCCATTGCGTTTCTCTCTATGCACGGAACTTGAACTAGTCCACAAACGGGGTCGCAAGTAAGCCCTAAATTGTGTTCCATAGCAACTTCGCTAGCGCACTCTATTTGGTCGATTGTCATACGGAAAACTTCGGCTATCGCTCCTGCCGCCATCGAACAAGCCGTTCCTATTTCGGCTTGACAGCCACATTCTGCGCCCGAAATCGAGGCGTTGGTTTTTACTATATTACCTATAAGCCCCGCCGTCGCTAGAGCGTTTATAATAGTTTCTTCGCCCACGCGCTCGTTTTTATACGCGTAATATAAAACTGCTGGCAAAACGCCCGACGCACCGCAAGTCGGCGCTGTCACTATAAGACCGTTATCGGCGTTTTCCTCTGCCACGGCTAACGCGTATGCGCAAGTGATTTTGTTCCTTATTAGGCTATCTCTAACGAAAATATCGTCGCTCTCGTATATAAACTTAGCCTTTTTATCAACTTCTAGCCCACCTGGAAGTTTGCCAGACTTTTTAAGCCCTCTTTCTATGCTTTCGCACATAACTTCCCACACGGTTTTAAGGTAGTCTTTTATATCAGGCTCTACCTCGTAAACGTATTCGTATAGGGTTATACCTTTTTTTTGCACGTACTCTTTAATGTCCTTAAACGTGCTTAAAGGGTATACGTTTTGAGGCGCTTTGAACTCTACTCCCTCGATTTTAACGCTACCACCGCCAACGCTTATACCGCGAATAGTTTTACTCTCGTTTTCAGTATTTACTATAACGTCTAAAGTGTTGGGGTGAGGTAAATCTTTTTTAAAAACGTTAAACTCAATTTCAGTATTTTCACCAAGTATCTTTTTTAGAACCCTATCCGTACCGTGCCCCTTGCCCGTAAAAGCAAGCGAGCCGTAAAGAACGACTTTGTATTTTGCGTTAGGGTATTTTTCTTTGATGAATTTAGCGATTTTTTCGGGGCCTATCGTATGTGAACTAGACGGACCTATGCCTATTTTATATAGTTCTCTAAGAGATTGCATTACTTCGATTTTCCTTTTTTCTTTCTGATTTCTTTTACCGTTTTTTCGTAGCCGTTGTCAGTTGGCACGTAATAAACTTTATCTTTTAGTTTATCGGGTAAATATTGTTGAACTACGTACCCGCCATAGTCGTGTGGATATTTATAGTTTTTAGAAAGTTCTTTATCTTCTTTTGAGCCGTACACTGCGTTTTTCACCCAAGACGGCACGTTGTCGTCTTTTATCTCTCTTGCATCCTGCCCTGCCTTGTTCATAGCAAGGTAAACAGAGTTAGACTTTTCGGCTTCGCACACGTAGATTATTGCTTCGGAAATAACAAGCATACCTTCGGGCATACCGATTTTTTCGAACGCCACTAGCGCGTTTGTTGCAACTACTAGCGCGTTAGGGTCTGCCATGCCCACGTCTTCTGCGGAGTGTGCAATAATTCTTCTTAAAATAAGCAATGGGTCGCAACCGCCTTGAATTAGACGTTGCATATAGTATAGCGCGGCGTTTGCATCGCTACCACGAAGGCTTTTACAAAACGCCGAAAGCATATCGTAATACATTTGCTCGTCAAAAGATAGGGCTTTTTGCTGTATTGATTCTTCGGCATCTTTAAGGGTGACTTTAATTTTGCCTTTATCGTTTGGTGGGGTGGTTAAAACTGCTAGTTCTAGCGAATTGTAAGCAATACGTAGGTCGCCACTAGAAACTACTGCTAGGTGTTTGAGCGCATCTTCATCAACGCTAACGTCGTATGCCCCAAGCCCACGTTCTTTATCTAAAAGCGCACTTTTAAGCGCACCCATAATATCTTGTTCGTTTAGCCTTTTAAATTCAAAAATACGGCACCTACTAACGATTGCAGGCGTCATCGAAGCGTAGGGGTTTTCGGTGGTAGAACCCACGAAAATAATGTCCCCGTTTTCTATTGAAGGTAGCAAACTATCGCTTTGGGTTTTGCTAAAACGATGGCACTCGTCAAGTAAAAGGTAAGTTTTCTTGCCGTAAAGTTTAAGGTCTTGCTTAGCCTTTTCTACAACAGCCTTAACATCGCTAACGCCACTAGAAACGGCGTTTAGTTTAACAAAATTGCCCGCAGTTGAATTTGCCACCACGTTGGCAAGAGTGGTTTTTCCACAGCCCGGTGGCCCCCAAAAAATACAACTGCCAAGCCTGTCTAGTTTAATAGCGCGTGAAAGTAGCCCCGTTTCAGACACGATATGCTTTTGCCCTATAAACTCTTTAAGGTTTCTAGCACGCATTCGCTCTGCCAAAGGAACGTTAGTGTTTTGTTTTTTGTTTGCAAAATCAAATAAATCCATACGAATATTTTAACATAAACGATAATTTTTTTCAAGTGCTAATACAATATAATATGAACGATAAAAAAATAATCTTAAAAGACCTTTTGCCTTTTATAGTCGTTTGCGCCTTTATGCCCTTTATTTTTAGTGGAAAGTTTGTAAGTTCGGTTAAAAACGGACTAAACTTTTACGCGTTAGTAATTTTGCCGTCTGCATTTTTGATATTTTTTATAACGGCTTATATTTCTAGGCTTAACGTCACCAAGTTTTTAGCAAGCAAAACTTCACCTTTTTTTCTACGCGCGTTTAAAGTTAATTCTTATGGCGGGCTTGCTTTTATTATCGGGCTAGTATCGGGATATCCAGCAGGTGCGAAAATCGTTGCCGATTTCACAAGCGCAAATCTTATAGAGCGCGAAGATGCTAAAAGGGTGTGTTGTCTTGTTTCTACCCCGCCTATTTCTTTTACTATTTTCACGCTTGGAAACGTAATGCTTGGCAGCACGCTTTTAGGTTTGAAAATCTACTTAACTTGCCTTTCTTGTACGATTATTACAGCATTTTTATTTTGTTTTAGCAAGAAAAAGGTTAATAAAAAAGAGCAAAACTACGCCTTGAATTGCGGTGCGATTTACGATAGTGCTTATAGTGCGTGTATAACTGCGCTACTTGTGGGCGCGCTTATTATTTTATTCTACGTTTTATGCGACGTGTTAGAGCACTATGGCGTTTTTTCTATATTAGAAAAGTTTTGGTTTGCCACGCTTAAAGATAGCGAAGTTGCTAGTGGGCTAACCTACGGAATTATAGAAAGCAATAAGGGGCTAAAAATTCTAACAAAAAGTAAAAGCGTGCTCTCTTTTCCGCTTTGTTGTTTTATAGTTTCTTTAAGCGGGTTATCTAACCTTATGCAATCGGTGATATTCTTAAAAAAGGCAAAAATAAAAACCGCAAGATTTATAATATCTAAAATCTTTTGTGCGGTTTTAAGTTTTTTAGTCGCTCTATTTTTTTGTTGCTTTTAATTTTTTTGAAACAAGTTTAATAACTTCGCCCCTAATGTTTTCGGGGATATAATCTAGGTAGTCTTTCTTTTCTAGCATTAGTTCTTTAACCAAAGTTGAACTAACGTTTTTATATTTTCTTGCACATTTAATATACTTTGTTTTGATAAACGGATAAATCTTTTTATTTTGCTTTTTCATCGCGTTTTCAAACTTTTTATCCCTAGCGTTTCTTATGCCACGAACGTATAACCTTACGCCACTAGTTTCTAAAAACTCTTTATATTCGTCTTTTAGGTCTAAGTAATTTATAACCGTAACCCCATCGCAGTCTTCTAGGGCTTTTTTAACTAGTTCAGTTCTTTCGGTATCAGTAAAAAAAGTGCTTTTTTGCGCGTTAGAGCCTATAACTACTAAAACTTTTCCGTAGCGTTTTAGACATTTTTTTATTACGTTTTCGTGCCCTATTGTTATGGGGTCGAACGTACCTGCAAAAATACAAGTTCTCATTTTTAGTCCTTTTTTTGTTTTATAAAAGTAAAGTTTGCTTTGCCGTATTTTCTAACGTCGTAAACTTCTAAACTAGCATCTAGTATATCTAAAGGCTTTTCATCTTCAAAAACTATTATGCCGTTTTCATTAAGCACGCTTTTTGCTAGTTTTATGGTTTCCATAATCTCCAAAGAGCCGTATGGCGCGTCTATAAACACGACGTCAAACTTTTCGGTAGAAGTTTTAAGATATGAGTTTGCTTGGTAATTATAAAACGCCACGCTTAAAGAGTTAGATACTTTTTCTTTATCTACCTTTTCTAAATTCTTTTTGGTAAGACTTATGCTCTCTTTGGATAGGTCGTTAAAAACCACCCTTCTCGCGCCACGCGACAACGCTTCTATACCAACTGCGCCCGTGCCACAAAACAGGTCTAAAAAGTTTGCACCACTAACCCTAGATTTTATGATATTGAATAAACTTTCGCGCGCTAAATCAGAAGTCGGCCTTACGTCTTTCCCTTTAAACTCTAATAGCGTTCTGCCCTTAAAAATGCCACCAACAATTCTCAATTACTTTTCTCCGTGAAGATATTTTCTTTCTTCTTGTATCTTTTCTTCTCTAATTCTAGCCTTTCTTGCGCCAAGGTTATAACTAACATATATAGGCAAGAACACTACGGGAACTGAAAGCAAGGTTAAAAAGCAATTCGTCATAGTCATTTTATAGCCAAGATATTCAAAAAACGCGTATGGCGATTTATACATAAACACGGCAAGTGAACCTATGCCCAAATATTCGCCACCCGAAATAAATATTATAAAATGAACAAGCATAAAGATAAACAACGGCACTAGTGGAACTAATCCAAGAATAATGCCTTTATACGGCGCGTATTCTTCGATTAGGTTAAGTGGCCTATCTTCGCCCGTTTCGACTATAATTCTTCTTTGCGCGTCGTTAAGGAGTAGTTCTTTATAACTATTTTCGCCGTTTTTAAAGGCAAAAACACCTATTGTGAACATAAAAATTGCCATATTGATAAAAAGCAGTACAAATGCTAGTGGTTTAATGTCTATATCGAATATCGCAATAGATAGCCCAGACTGAAAAAACATATATAATAATGGTATCCAAGATGATTTGATGTAATATTTCATATTGCCCTCTTTTTTCGTTAGATATATTATATATCTAACTTTAACTAATTGCAAGTAAATTTTTTATTTGCTCTCTTTTCGCTTTTATGTTAAGCATATAAAGTCGCTGTTTATTAAACCTAATTATTAAACTTAATTATTAAACCCAACTACACGCTAAGTTTAATTATCGATACGCTTTTGCCTTCTAACTCTATTTATGTGCCTTTCAAAGTCGCCGTTTGCGATTAGTTCGGCAACAAGGTATTGAATATAAGTTGGAACGGTGCAAGAATAAAAACCTAGTTTTTCTAAATAGTCGGGGACTAAACGTTTAGGCAACACCATATACCCCACGCGCAAAGCCGAAGATATTGTTTGAGAAAAGGTGTTAAGATATATAACGTTGTTTGTTTTGGTTGTTGCAAAAAGCGTTTCTTCGGGTTTTTTAGACACCGAAAATTCCGATTCAAAATCGTCTTCTATAATATAGGCGTTGTTTTCGTTTGCCCAAGAAAGATATTCGTGTTTTTTAGATGCCGATGCCGAAACACCACTAGGGAAACTGCGATACGGCGAAACGTGTAAAACGTTTGCCTTGCTTTTCCATAAATCTAAACTTCTTATGCCATCGTGCCCAAGTTCTAGTTTTTCGTACTTTACGCCTAAACTATTATACACCTTTTCGATTTGTTTATAAGAAGGGCTTTCTATCGCAATGGTTTTATCACGCCCAAGCAAAGATGTGATTTGCCCGTATAAGTATTCTGACCCTGCGCCTATCACTATTTGCTCGGGCAAAGCGTGTATCCCACGACTGCGCGCAAGATATAAACTTATATTGTTTCGAAGTTCGTAGCAACCAACGTTTACCGAACGCTCTAAAATATCTTCTTCTAAATTGCTAATTACCTTTCGCATAGACTTTGAAATAACCGAAAAAGGAAACGCCGTTTTACTTAATGCGTTTGTTTTTTTGGCGTAGGCTTTACTTAAATGTTCGGGGCGCGAATAAGATGCAAAACCAACGTTTGGCTTAAATATTACGAAATATCCACTTCGCTCTTTGGGCTCTACGTAGCCTTCTTCTATAAGCAAATCGTAAGCGTGTTCTACCGTTATAATGCTTAAATCCGTTTCTAAACAAGTAGTTCTCTTTGACGGCAATTTTGTATTAAACGGATAAACGCCTTGCACAATATCTTCTTTTAAGCATTGATACAGTTGTATATACGCTGGAATATTGCTGTTTTTATCAATTTTATAGTTCATCTGGTATTATAAAATTCTCCCTTTTTGACTATTTTAATATAACCAAAAATATTGTATTATAAAAGCAAATAAAAGTCAATAAAAAAACGCCATAAAGAAGTTTGGCGTTAAAAGGGAAAATAAAAATGCAAAATATTACCACGAAAAAATTAGTGACAACGGCTTTAATGATGGCTTTAACAATGGTGGCAACAATGTTTATTAGAATACCACTTCCGCTTGGATACGTTAATTTGGGCGACGTGTTTGTATTGCTTTCGGTGTTTATTTTAGGGCCGATTTACGGCACGATTTCGGCAGGGATAGGTTCTGGACTTGCAGACCTTTTTGGATATATCTCTTACGCCCCCGGAACGTTAATTATTAAATCGGCAATGGCACTAGTTGCTTGGATTATTTATGAAATTTTATTAAAAGCAACTAAAAAAGCAATGCTAGCCGAAATTGTTGGCGGAATAGTTGGTGCACTTATAATGGCGCTAGGATATTTTTGTTATGAAATATTGTTTTTCACAACGCCAGCAGTTGCCATTGTAAACGCTCCTTGGAACCTTTTACAAGGTGGAGTGGGCGTAGTTTTAGCCGTTAGTATTATGAGAATTTTAACGGCAACCAAAATTTTAGAAAAATAACACATTAAAACTAAAACAAAAAACGTAGCGATAATTTTATCTCTACGTTTTTTATTTTATTTGGTCTAGGCAGTAAACGACGCCCACGCGTAGTTTATGCTTGTTTATGTAAGAAATGAGTTAGAAACAAGCAAGACAAGGCTCGCGAAGCGTTTTGGATGAAATTGACCTTGTTGGTCATTGAAATCAAAACGCAAAGCAGTAAACGCAGTATTGCGATGTTTATAACTTGTTTATGTAAGAAATATGTTAGAAACAAGTGTGGCTAGGCTCGTGAAGTATTTTGGCTGAGATTAGCCTTTTTGGCTATCGAAGTCAAAATGCTAAACAGTAAACGACGCCACACGCCGTTTATAACTTATTTCTTTGGATTTTGCCACTCGTGGTCTTAGGCAATTCGTCTCTAAACACGATAATCCTTGGGTATTTGTATGGAGCGGTTTTTGCTTTTACGTATTCTTGAATTTCTTTCTTTAATTCATCACTTGGGGTGGTGCCTTTGGTTAGAACGATGCTTGCTTTTACTACTTGACCACGAACTTCGTCTGGACTAGCAGAAACGCCACATTCTAAAACGTAAGGAAGTTCCATAATAACGCTTTCGATTTCAAATGGCCCGATGCGGTAGCCACTAGACTTAATAACGTCATCTACACGACCAACGTACCAGTAATTTCCGTCTTCATCACGCCAAGCAGTATCGCCCGTGTGATAGTAGCCATCGTGCCATACTTCTTCGGTTTTTTCTTTGTCGTTATAATATCCCGTGAACAAGCCACAAGGTGCACCGTTTGAAACATTGATACAAATTTCACCCGTTTCGCCATCAGGAACAGGGTTGCCATCTGGGTCTAAAAGCGTTACGTCGTAAATAGGAGCAGGTTTACCCATAGAACCTAGTTTTAACGCGCCATCGCCGATATTACCGATAATCATAGTGGTTTCGGTTTGACCGAACGCTTCGTGTATTTTTAATCCGGTTAATTTTTCAAACTGTCTAAATACTTCTGGGTTTAGCGCTTCGCCTGCCGTTGACATATGCTTAACCGAACTTAAATCGTATTTAGAAATATCTTGCTTAACCATAAGCCTTAACATCGTTGGTGGAGCGCAGAAACTTGTAATGCCGTATTTAGCAAACATAGGCAATATATCGCCTGCATCGAACCTATCGAAATCGTAAACGAAGGTTGCCGCTTCGCATAGCCATTGCCCGTAGAGTTTACCCCACATTGCTTTTGCCCAACCCGTATCCGAAATGGTAAAATGCAATCCATCAGGGTCTACGTGGTGCCAATATTTTGCAGTATGGAAGTGCCCTAGCGCATATTTATAGTTGTGTGTTGCGATTTTTGGATAGCCCGAAGTTCCCGAAGTAAAATACATCATCATCGTATCGTTGCCACCCGGAGCATCTTCCGTTCTTTCGTAGTGGGTAGAATACATTGTGTATTCTTCGTTAAAGTTTCTCCAACCTTCTCTTGTGCCACCTACTAAAATTTTGTTTTTTAGGGTGCTGATATTTTTAGATGCTAAGTCTACTTGGTTAGCCGTTTCGCCGTCTGCCGTACAGATTATTGCTGAAACGCCTGCCGACTTAAAGCGATATTCAAAGTCGTGTTCTTGGAGTTGGTTTGTTGCAGGAATTGCTATTGCGCCAATTTTATTGAGCCCTAAAATTGCAAACCAAAATTCGTAATGACGTTTTAGGACTAGCATAACCCTGTCGCCACACTTAATGCCGATTGACTTAAAGTAGTTTGCACACCTAGCAGATTGCTTTTTCATATCAGAGAAAGTAAATCTACGTTCTACCTTATCGCGCGAAACGTGTAGCATTGCAAGTTTTTCAGGTTCGCGTTCTGCAAGCCCGTCTACTAAATCGAAAGCAAAGTTAAACTTTTCGGTGTTTTTGAATTTAATTTTTTTAGGAACGCCATTTTCGTCTTCTTTAACGTCGATAAACTTTTTGTAAATTCTACTCTTGCCGTCTTTTTCAAAATTTACGGCACGAATTTCTTTTTTGGTTTCGGTATGGATTAAATCTGGGATAGGTTCGCCCGTTGGGTTGAGAACTATTGCGTAGAACACGCAGTCTTTACCCCCAACCGCTATCATACCGTGTGGTGCTGAACTATCGTAGAAAATACTATCGCCTTTTGAAAGAATTTCTCTATGCTTGCCGATTTGAACCATAAGTTTACCTTCAAGCACGATATCAAGTTCTTGGCCTTGGTGAGTAGTGCATTCGATAGGTTTATCTTCTGCACCTATTTCGTATTTAGCCTTAACGTAAAGCGGTTCGGCAATCTTATTCTTAAAAGCATACGCTAGGTTATAGTAAGTCATACCATGCGCGTTTGCTATTTCTTGACCTTTGCCACTTCTAGTGACCGTGTAAGAACGGAGTTTTGGGCTAAACCCTTCGATAATATCGGTCACGCCGACTTTAAGCGCATTTGCGAGCGTGTAGATAAAGGCAAAGTTTAAGTCGCTTTTACCAAGTTCGCAATTTTCGTACTCAGCAACTGAAACGCCCGTTCTTTTTGCCATTTCTTCTATAGAAAGTCCTTCTATTTCGCGTAGTTCTTTAATACGCGCCGACATCTCTTTTATTCTTTTGTCTAACCCGTTAATTGAATTCATAACGTTCTCCTACTATCTCTCGTATTTTACGATATAAAAATAAAACTCGTCTCAAACCTTTGAGACGAGTAAGTTTTACCCGCGGTACCACTCAAATTGCGATTTCTCGCCACTCGGAATCTATCAATCCCTATGCATTTACGCAGCAATCACGAAAAAGTTCTACTAGCCGAATTCGGTTTTCTTCTTTTTGGCTACGAAGTTACATAACGCTGACCTTTATAACGGCTTACACCTTTCCCGTCTCTCTAAAATAAAAGTTTATAGCGTTAACTCTTCTACAAGCGCCTCTCTTTTTTTTATAATTTTACCATTTATATTAAACTTTGTCAATCAATTTTTGCTTGATTTTTTTATTTAGCGTTTAAGCCTTTTTTACGGCGCTACATAAAACTTCTATAACCACAACTTTTATTATAAACGCTAGCGCCGAAATTAGCGCAATTTTTAGCCCAAGCACTATCCCACCTACAACGACTATTAACACGTCTGAAATAAAAAGCGCTTTGCCTAATTTAATTTCTTTATACTTATTGATAATTAGTGCGATAATATCTGTTCCACCCGAACTTGCCGAAAGCCTAAATAGTCCTGCGCTAGCAATCGCCACTATAAACGAACCGATTGCGCTAGACAAAACGGGGCTCTTTATAAGTGGCAAGAAACTCACGCAATATTTTTCTAAAATAGCACAAGCAAAAGCAACGATAATCGTTCCAACTAGCGTTTTTACGCCCATACTTCTGCCTAGCAAAATAAAGGCTAGAACTAATAGCGAAAGGTTGATTATAAGCATAATAAAGGCAGGCGAACTGCCGAAAATTGCAGAGATTATTACCGAAATACCACCCGTTCCACCAAGCATTGTGTTGTGGGGAAAAACGAAAAAAGTTAGCCCCACCGAATATAGTAGCGAAAAAAGAACTATTAACGAATATTCTTTAATGATAAGAGTAGTTTTTTGGTCCATTTTTATATCTCTTTTTAGATTATTTTTACCAGTTTAGCGCATTATAAATATATATGAAAATAAAAGGTAAATTATTGCTTTGCGCAATTATAACATTATATCTATTTTCGTGTCAAGAAGTTTTGGGCAAACAAACTATTATATTAGATTATAATTCTCAAAAAGTGGCAGTTTGTAGTTCCACCCCGTATTTTGAGCAGTTTGAATACTCTTTGCGCGCCAAGTTTTTTACCACATACTACTCATCAACAAAAGAGCGAATAAGCAATATAAAACGCGCGTCTAGCACCATTAACGATACTTTTTTAGATGCAAACGAAGAATTTTCGTTTAACAAAGTGGTTGGCGAAAGAAGTGAAGAAAACGGATACGAAAACGCTAAAATTATTTCTTACGGCAAGTTTATCGATGGCGTTGGTGGTGGCGTTTGTCAGGTTTCGACCACGCTTTATAACGCCGTGTTGCTTGCAGGACTTACGGTCACCGAAAGCCACCCACATAGCCTTGCCGTTAGTTATATCGCCCCGTCTTTCGACGCGATGGTTAGTTTTAATTTTGCCGACCTAAGATTTATTAACGACACGGGCTTTCCCATTTTAATAAAAGCCGATGCAAGTGATTATATGCTAACTATTAGCATTTACGGGCAAAAAATGCAAGAAAAATATGCACGCCAAAGCATCGTGACGGGCGAACTTCCTGCGCCAGAAGAAGATAAAGTGTTCGATACCGAAAACCTTTACCCCGAACTTAAAGACGGAGAGCAAAAGGTGGTTTCTTATAGCAAAAAAGGGCTTACTAGCGAAGGCGCGCTTATAAAAATAATAAACGGCAAACCCGTTTCGATTAAAAAAATTAGAAAGGATACTTACCGTGGCGCAAAAGGGCTTATCGTTATTAAAAAGCCCACCGAATATGCTAGCGAAAAACCAAACGTTTAAAAAAGCGAATAAAACTTGCGAACGGCCTAACGATTAAATTTTTTTCTATACTGATTAGCCGTTTCGCCCGTTAGGCTCTTAAACTTTTGGCAAAAATACGAAATGCACGAAAAACCACACCTTTCGGTTATTTCGCTAATGGTTAAATCTTGTTCTGCTAAAAGTTTTTTTGCAACGACAACGCGGGTGTAGGTTAGATAGTCCATAACCGTCATACCCACGGCGTTTTTGAATTTTCGGCAAAAATGGTATTTGCTTGTTAGCACTTTTTTACAAATTTCATCCAGGGTAATGGGACTTGAATAGTTTTTATTAACGTAATCTATGGCAATCGAAACACAGTCTTTAAGCGCGTATGCTTTAACGCTTTCGTACTTTTTAACGCTGTGTTTTTTTACTGCCGATAAAAGCGCAAAGTAGCAACTTAAAAATTCGGCTTTATCCTTTTCTATTGCCTTGTTCGCCCTATTAAAAAGTTCTTCTATCGCGCAAATCTCGTTCTCTGGCACTTTGGCATAAGCCACTTCGCCCGAAAAGGTTTTGCTAAACTCCGTATCAATGCTAGAAAGCGCTAAAATCTTGTTAAAATGTTCGTTTGATAAATAAATTTTGCTCCTATCGTATTTTTCAGGCGTTTCGGGAACGGTGTAATGAAAGGTGCCACTTTTGATAAAACATAAAGAGCCCCTTTCCATCGCAAAAACCTTGTCTTGAAAAACAAATCTCCCACCCGAAGTATAGGTAAAAATTATAAAATTTTTGCTTGAACTATTCCAAATTTTATAAAGTGGGTCTCTGCCAAGTTCGTGATGAGATATTTCCATAAGCGCTCCCGTTTGTTTTGTAAACTTTTTTCTTTTCTATATTATAGCACTAATGCCGAAAAATAGCAACCAGAATAAAATATAAAGCAATATCACGTTAACCTTATATTATTTTTTATGTTATAATTAAATAAAAAACATAATAAGGAGTTTTTTATGGACAATTCTAAATACTCAGGCATTATTCCTGCATTTTACGCGTGCTACGATAATAATGGCGACATTAACGCCCAAATGGTAGAAACTTTTACCGAATACCTAATAGAAAAAGGCGTTAAGGGTTTATACGTTGGTGGTTCTAGTGGAGAGTGCATTTATCAAAGCGTTAGCGAAAGAAAAACCGTGTTAGAACACGTTATGAAGGTCGCTAAAGGCAGGTTAACGATTATTGCGCACGTAGCGTCTTCTAATACCAAAGACAGTATGGAACTTGCACGCCACGCTGAAAGTCTTGGCGTTGATGCTATTTCGGCTATCCCACCTATTTATTATCGCGTGGGCGACGAAGGCATACGCGCTTACTGGAACGATATTTCTTCTAGCGCACCTAACACCGATTTTATCGTTTATAATATTCCACAACTAACGGGCGTTAGCGTTTCGCCGGCGTGCTTAAAAGAAATGACTAAAAACCCAAAGGTTGTAGGCATTAAAAACACTTCTATGTCGGTTATCGATATGATAGATTTTTGTGCTGTTGGCGGCGAAGGTTTTGCCGTTCTTAACGGACCAGACGAACAATTAGTTCACGGGCTTTTAGCAGGTGCGTGTGGTGGCATAGGCGGAACTTACGGTGCTTGCCCAGAACTTTACTGCGCGATTTATAACGCTACTATTAACGGGCAAATGGATAGGGCGCTTGCGCTACAAAAAACTGCGCTAGAACTTATTTCTATGCTCACTTCTGGCCCGTCTAATATGTACGCTACTATTAAAGCAGTTCTAAAAGTGCGCACAGGGCTTGACCTTGGTGGCGTTAGAAAACCACTTGTTAACGTTATTCCTAGCGAAAGTGAAAGAATTAACAAGATTGCAAAGTTTATCGACCAAATCGAAAAATCTTTATAAAGTTTATCACGATAAAACTTAACACGCTAGCATTTCTTTTCCGCCCGATTTAACTTTTTACATTTAGCCTTTTGGCTATAAAAAATGATATATAAATGGATTTTAAAAGATATTCTCTTTACGTATAAAGTGTTTTATACTGAAAAAGTTAATAGGGTTTATAAAATTGCAAAAATAATACACGATTGCAATTAAAAACTAAAATTTAAAGATTTTATCTTGAATTTTTAGACTTGATATCTTCTTGAAATGCTATGCGCTACATTTTATAATTAAATAAATAAACGCTTGGCGTTAAGGAGCAAAAAAATGAAACTAAAATATTGTTCAACCATTTTTACGAACCCATTACCACAATTAAAGAGTAGACAAAGCGCATTTCCGTTTTTGTGCGAATTTCCAGACGGAACTTTGGGCGCGACCTGTGTTATTGGCGAAGCGCTTGAATCAGTAGATGGCGCAACTTATTTTTTAACAAGTAATGATAAAGGCAAAACTTGGTCTAAACCCGTTAAAATGCACGATACCACGGGCTATAAATTCCCACTAACCGATTACTGCAAGGCAACGGTTTTGCGTGATGGAACTCTTATTTGCTTTGGCTATGCTTACGTTAGAGAAAACCCAGAACTTCCCGTTTGCAATCCAGAAAACGGTGGTTCTTTACAAAGTCTTGTGTTCTGTTCTTGTTCAAAAGACAACGGCAAGACTTGGAGCGAACTTAATATCATCAAAACGCCTTGGTATTCTACCGAAGCGTCTGCGCCCGTTATCGAACTTAAAGACGGCACACTTATCACCCCTATTGCGCCATTTAACAATTGGGACGGAAGTTTAGACAGCAAACTTTGTGGTAGGGTTGCGCGTTCAACCGATGGTGGCAAAACTTGGAACTGCGATAGCATTTGCATGGATTTTGGCGACCAACCTATTACTTGCTTTGAGCAACGCATGTGCGAACTAGAATCGGGTGCAATTATTTGTATTGGTTGGAACGAACACGTAGAAACGGGCGAAAGATACGTAAACCACTACACCGTTTCTTACGATAAAGGCATTACTTGGTCTAAGCCTATTCCTACGGGCATTATGGGTCAAGCGTCTAGCGTATGCTCGCTTGGTGGCGAAAAGTTCTTATCGCTACACGCTATTCGCCGTGATACTGATAGGCCGGGTATTCTTGCTTGCGTGGTTGATTTTTCTAACAAGACCTATAATATTATTGAAAAGGAACTTGTTTGGGAGCCAAAGACGGCTATTGTTAAAAGCAATAATATGGCAGAGATTTTCTCTTGCTTAAAATTCGGGCAACCGGGTGCAATTTGCCTTAAAGACGGCAACGTTTTATTGTCGTTTTGGGAAGTTGAAGAAGGACAATACAGCACGCGTTGTGCTTTAATTGAGATGTAAATAGATTAGGTATAAATAAAATTTTTATATAGGAAAACGTTATGTTTAAAGTTAATTTTAGAAAATATTTAACAGAAAACGTGCTTAAATTTTGGCTTGATAACGCCATTGATGAAAAAGAAGGCGGAATTTTTACACAAGTAGAGCGCGACGGAACGATTTATGGCGAAGAAAAGAGCGTTTGGTTTCAAGGCCGTGCGCTTTGGACTTTTGCAAAGGCGTATAATAAGGTTGAGAAAAACCCTAAATATTTAGATGCGTGCCATAAAATTTATGAGTTCTTGCTAAAATGTGTCGATAAAGACGGGCGTATGTTCTTCACCGTTAAAAGAGATGGTTCGCCTATTCAAAAAAGGCGTTATTATTTTAGCGAAACGTTCGCAGCGATAGGCTCGGCACAATACTTTAAGGCAACGGGCGATATTAAGGCGTGGGAAAACGCTGAAAGATTTTTTAACGTTGCAAACGATTGCTTTAATAACCCTAGCCTAAACGCGCCAAAGTATTATAGTAAAGGCAAAGCGCTTTCTCCCGTTATGATTATGATGGCCACTGCGCGTTCTATGGCAGAGTGTGCGCCAAATCCACAAAAATATAACGAACTTGCTAATAAGTATAAAGAAGAAGTTATAAACGGTGGATATTTTAACCGCGAATTAAAGGTTGTTTTAGAAAGCGTTTCTGAAAAGGGCGAATTTGTTAACACGCCTAGCGGTAGAGTTGTTAACCCAGGGCATTCGCTAGAAACGGCGTGGTTCTTGTTTGTTGAAGGGCTAGTTAGTGGCGATGAAAACGCGCTAAAAGTCGGCAAAGAAATTATAGACTGCACTATGCCAATAGGGCTTGATAAAAAGCATGGTGGCATTATAGGTTTTACCGATGCACTAGGTAAGCCGGCTATTCAACTAGAATGGGATATGAAACTTTGGTGGCCACAAAACGAAGCAATTATTGCTAACCTTATGGCGTATAAAATTTTTGGCGACAAAAAGTATAAAAAACAATACGAAAAAATACTCAAATTCGCGTTTAAGAAATTCGAAGATAAAAAATACGGAGAGTGGTATGGGTATTTGCATTATAACTCTACCCCTTCTACTCATATTAAAGGTAATATCTTTAAAGGGCCGTTCCACCTACCGCGTATGCTTATGATTTTAGACGCGATAGAAAACGACCAAATGCTAGAATTTTTTAAGTAAAAGTTAACGAAACGGCAGTTAAAAATCAGTAGTGGTTTTTAACTGCCGTTATTTTTTTGTCGAAATTTTGTTTTTTAATGTTTTTATGGCAAAAATCAAAAATCGATAAAAAATACTTTGACAAATAGCATTTTTTGTGCTAACATTATTCTTGCTTAAATAAGTGAGCCAAGCAAAAGTTAATATTTTATAAAACAAACTTGATTTTTTGGAGAAAATCCTGGGTGGCTCAAGGTCACTCCGTGCCAACTCCAAGCATAGCTTGTTCGCGACTTTGGCTACAAATGGTTTACTAAACCATTTGCTTAACGCGTCGTCCCCCTGCTTCGGTTCCCTTAGCAGTGGAGCAAGCACAAAACTTAATAGCAAAAATAATTAACTTGATTTTTTGGAGAAATACCCAAGTGGCTCAAGGGGCTCCCCTGCTAAGGGAGTAGTACGTTTATAGCGTAGCATGGGTTCAAATCCCATTTTCTCCGCCAACAAAATAAGACCATCTTTTGATGGTCTTTTTTTGTTGTATGAAGTTCATAAAAAAATAAAAATGGGATTTGAATATGGAGAAAATTGCGTTAGCAATTTGTCCGTAGGACTAAAATGTCCAGTGGACATTTTATCGGGTAGGTCGCACAGGCGAAAAACCCATTTTCTCCCCCACGGAAAACCTAAACCATTTTTTTGGTTTGGGTTTTTTGTTTTGTTTGCGCCTTAAACTCTTAAGCAAATTTTCGCTTTCTAATATTTATTATTTATAAATGCCACAAGTTCCTCAAAAGTATGTATTTTATTGTCTTCCTTTTTTGCAAGGTGTTTTTGGAATCTACACGTTTGTTTATAATCCTCAATTGTAAACTCGTAATCGTTATAACTGTTTATAAGTTCGTCATATTTTTCACTACGCCTTAAAAAATCAATTTTTATTAGGATAAGACTTTCGTCTTTAGGATTTTTAATTAACAAATCTTCTATATATTTTAACGCCTTTATCCTACACATCTTAGCATTCTCATAATCATTTGAATCATCGCAAGACCATGCGACATTTCTTAGCATAATAAACGACGATATTTCGGGCATAGATAAATGTTTATTTATTATGAACATCTTGTAAAAATTTTCTGAATATCTGCTTGCAAAATTTATACCATCGCATTCCACATAACTATAGCTATCTGCAATCTTTTTATAAACGTCCGCGTGTTCATTACTTTCAATATCAAACCCAACAAAACCGCATTTTGAACACTCCTCAACTTTTAAATACAAAAGCGAACGCTCGTGCTCTGGTGGGCGAAAATCCAAATCATAAAAACCAAAAACAGAAGTGCTTCCCCATACTTGAATCTCGTTTTCCGCCCCACACACCGCACATTTTTTCTTTCTTATAAAAATAGTTGACACTGATTTCTCCTTAATTGCTTTTAATTTAATTATATCACATAAATCTTGTCAAAAGTATGCCAACCTTATAATTTAACATATTTTATTAAAAATTTTACCTTGTACTAGTTTTGTCCATATTTATATGATACAATATAAATGAGAGGTGCGTTATGAAAAAACAAATTGCTAAGAAAACTATAATACTATATGTTTTAGACATGTTGGAGAAAGGCTCTACGAAAGAGAAGCCTATCACAATTACAAACATGACAAAAGTTTTAAATTCTATGAATATACCGTGTGATAGAAAAACTATTGGAAGAAACGTAGACTATTTGATAGAATATGGAAAGCCTATTGTAAAAATAAAAGGTGGCGGTTGTTATTGGAATAAATAAGTCTAAAGGAGAAACAAATGGAAAAAAATCAAGTACTAGATATTATTATCAATCTCGTTCAAGGCGTTAAAAAAAATCAATTTCTTTCGCCAAATTTTAATGACGAAACTTTTGAACTAGACCGATGCGAATATTTATTAGGTCAAATATTAAGACATTACAAAATAAAGCCTGAACAATACTTTGTTAGCAAAGAAGCTTTTAAAACGTGGTCAAAAATAAGTACTGATAGTATCTTTAATTATACATATAGAGATAAAGTTACAAAAAACACTTATGATTTTGTTTTAGTAGATAAATATAAAGGTAGCGAAAAATATCCACACGAAACAAACTACGCTCTCTCCTATGGTGAGTCGTTTATTTTTAACGAGGTTTTTATTGATGAACACGTTGTCCCTGTCAACGTATTAATAAAAGAATTAATAAATCTACCAATTTTAGATTACAATTCTGTAAAGAGAGTATTAGATAAATTATCTATATGTAAACTTTTGAAAAAAGAAGACCGTAAAATTAAAAATAAAAGTTTTAGATCTTCTAACTACGAGGAAGTAATTTATAGCGATTATTTAGAAGCTGGAATTATGATTAAAGACTTTGATTATAAAAAAAACGATATAATTAAAAACAATATAAAAAGTGAAAATTGCAATATTATAAAGGAAGGAATAAAAGCCATGCACACAACAAAAAAAGGGGAAAAAGGATTAAAAAGAAAATATTGTGAATATTTTACAATAAATAATATACAAAAGGTTTTTAGAGGGAAAAAAGGATTTCCTGCAATAAATAGCAAAGGACAAGAAATCGGCATTGTTTTTATGGGGGACGATAAAAGAAGAAACTATGGTAATTGCGAGCTTTGCATGTACGAGAAATATTTTGACACATATGGACAATGGCATAGATTTACTGTTAATGGGCAAAAAATCAAATGGGAAGATTTAGTTCAAAGACTTAATATAGAAAATAGTATAAAACTCTTTATAGAATAATCGATGTGGGTAATTTATGTTAAGTTATTTTGATTTTGTATTTATTAAAGACGAGCGTGGATTATTTAAACTTGTCGATTGTAGCAAAAATCCACATTATAAGTGGAAAAAAAGAAATGATTGGATAAATGAAAACAAAAATGATAAAATAGTCGTTTTTATTTATCAAAGCAAAGTTATGGGAGACACATGTCTTTTTGCTCTTGCTTTTACAACAAAAGAAAATTTTGCTAACCGTTTTAACGAAAAGTTTGATTTTGATAAGATTTGTAAATTAGGCGTGGATTTTACTGATTTTAAGGAAGTACAAAAATATTTATGTGGTGAATTCGGGTATAAAAAAGAAAATATTTTTGAAGAAAATAATGACGTCAACCATAAATATAAATTAGGACTATTTAATTTCTAATTTATGTAGCTCAGTAAATTCTAAACAACGTAATATTAGGGCGGGGAGATAAAATTCTCGCCCTTTTTTTCTATAAAATTCGAACATCTTCCCCACCTCACTGCCAGCAAAATAAGACCATCGTTTGATGGTCTTTTTTTGTTGTATGAAGTTTACGAAAATAAATAAATGGAATTTGAATTAAGGAGAAAATTGCATTAGCAATTTCCCGTAGGGTAAACAGTGGACACCCACTGTTTATCGGGTATGGTCGCACAGGCGAAAATCCCATTTTCTCCGCCAAGAGAGATTGTATTCTAACGGGTACAATCTCTTTTATTTTTGCTATAAAGGTGTTGCTAGAATTGCAATTCCCACGCAATTAGTTAAATAAAGCTGTTCCACACAAAAAAGCTTATAATAAAGGAACTTGAAGACATAACACAATAAAGGAAAGTGCCTTATTGAAAAAATTAATAAGGCACTTTCCTTGATGACTATCTTTATTTAACATATAAACTCAAAAATGATATAAATTTATTTAGCAACGACATCTCAATTTTTCTTTCCGAAACCATTCTTTCTTTACTACAATCTATAGCTATTTGTAAATCTTCAAACCCCCAAACCAAATCTCCTGCTCTGCAATATCCGATATTAAAAGTCCTTTGAACTTTGCTTATTGATAACTCACTTTTATTTTTTGCATATTTAGCAACCGCCAAAATTGATTTTAAAACATCTTGATTTTGTTTAGAAAATTCTTCCAGCTCAGTTTTATCTGCATCACCATTAAATGTTTCTCTTAATATTTTAAAAGCTTCCTTTAATTTATTTGACTCAATATTTTTACTTACTTTGCTTTCTAATTCTTCTTCTGCAAAGAAATCGTCTATCTTACAACCATATAATTTTGCCAGCTTAGGTAAATATTCTGCAGAGGGCAAAGCCTCGCCACGTTCCCATTTTGAAACTGACTGAGGACTAATATTTAATTGCTTAGCAACCTCGTTTTGTGTTAATTCTGAATCTTCTCTAATCTTCTTAAGTCTTTCATTTATCATAAATTTACCTCTAAAAATTTTATTACACATATTATAATTCATTGAATCTTTAATTGTCAATGACTGAATAGTTTCAGTCAACTCAACCTAAGGTTTACTTTTTAGTGATAACCTCAAAAAAACCAATAACAATGCCTAAAATTGCAAGAAAGAGAGTCATTTATTCAGCATCTGTTTTTTCTTTAATATAACATTTAATTATGACAGTTTCAGTCATATTTAATAAAATATTCACAAAAAATTAGAATGCAATCACCACAATGCTAATTCTTTTTTTTCTAACACACCGTTTTTTATCCGTGAATTTTTGGGTATTTTATTAAAATATTTGCCTTGCAAAATATATGCGCTAGATTTATAATATTATATAAAAGTAATAAAACCGACTTTAATATTCTACACGATAAAAGGAGCAACTATATGAGCAAATGCATTATTTTTGATTTAGACGGAACTATTATAGATTCTTTCCCTGATATTTTTGAAAGTTTAAACAAGGCGCTTGTTAAAAGTGGTTTTAACGCCATTACCTTTGAAAAGTTTTTTGCCATTGCGGGATATGGGCCAAGAAACTTAATTAAAGATTCTGTTGACGAACCTATTGAGCCGAACAAGTTTGAAGAAACCGTTGCCCTTTACAACGATACTTATACTAATTGTGGCAGTCCTAATACCGTGCGCTACGACGGAATGAAAGAAGTTTTAGAAGAATTAAGGCGCAGGGGTTATAAAATTGCCGTGCGCACAAACAAAGCCCAAATCACCACAGACGGAATTGCTAAAAGACTGCTAGTTGATATAGTGGATTTAGTTTGGGGTAGCATAGAAGGTCGCGCAATAAAGCCTTATGCCGAATCTGTTTTGCCTATACTTGAAATGTATGGTGCAAAACCCGAAGAAACCTATATGGTTGGCGATATGAAAGCAGATATCGATACGGCAAACAATGCCGGTATGAAGTTTATTGGCGTGCTATGGGGCTATGGCAAAGAAGAAGATATGCGTGCTTCGGGCGCAACCGTTTTTGCAAAAAAACCCGCCGACCTACTAGACCTAATAAAATAAGTTTTAATAAAAAAACATAAAACACGGCAATAATTTGCCGTGTTTTTAGTTTTAAATCTATTTTTAAAAATTATCGATTTTTGCGCCAAGTTCTTGGAGATAGCAAGATTAGAATAGGGAAAATTTCTAATCTTCCGGCAATCATTACCACAAAAAGCACTAATTTAGAGAAAATGCTATAACCACCATAGTTAAACATAGGTCCAACTAAATTTAGCCCCGGCCCCACGTTGCTTATACAAGCAAGAGATGCCGAAAAGTCGGTAAAGATATCGCCGTTAGAAAATCCGTCGATTGAAATTAAGATGGTTGAAACGATAAGCAACAACACCCAAATCAAAAAGAACGAACGCACCTTTCTTTCAACTTCTTTCGAAACAGGTTCGCCTTCTATTTTAGTGACAAGCACTTCGCGTGAGCGAATAACTTTTCTAAAATCGTTTGCGCCGGACTTAAACAAAATCATTAGCCTAGAAATTTTTAAGCCACCACCCGTAGAGCCACCACACGCGCCAATCATTGTTAAAAAGAGTAGTATGCCCTTAGAAAGCGACGGCCAATTACCAAAATCTACCGTAGCAAGACCGGTTGTAGAAATAATTGATGCAGTTTGGAAGAAAGAGTTTCTTAAAGCATTAGCAAACGACGTGCAAGTTGACATAACGTTTATAGCAATAATTATTGTAGAAGAAATAACGATTAGTAAATAAACTCTAAGTTCTTCGCTTTTTAGTGCCTTTCCTAAACAGCCGATAATAATTAGATAGTAAACGTTAAAGTTTATACCGAAAAGCACCATAAACACAGCCATAACGATTTCGGCATAAGCGCTGTTATAATACGCCATACCACTACCGTGCGGAGAAAAACCGCCCGTGCCTGCAACTGAAAAGGCGTTTAATAAACTATCGTATATGCCCATACCACTAAACGTTAAAAGAATTGTTAGTAATAAAGTTAAAGACATATAAATAGCGTATAAAATTCTAGCAGTATGTTTCATTTTACTTACTAGTTTAGAGGCTTCTGGCCCCGTGCTTTCGGCACGATAAATGTGTATAAAGCCTTGTGATTCGGATGGGAAAAGTGCAAGCAAAAACACAAGCACGCCCATGCCCCCGATAAAGTGCGTGAACAAGCGCCAAAACATTATTGACTTTTGGGCTTGGTAGATTTTATCTATTGTTTCAGCGGATAAAACAGATGCGCCCGTGGTAGTAAAGCCCGATGCACACTCAAATAAAGCATCGACGTAGTTTGGTATTGCCCCACTAATAACGTAAGGAATTGCGCCTATAACCGAAAGCAATATCCAGCAAAGTGCAACGATAACAAACCCTTCTTTTGCGTATATCATTTTGTTTTTTGGCTTCACCAATAAACACGGAATCGAAAGAACAAGTAATATTATGATAGGCACAATAAAACTTAGTTCAAGATTTTCGCTATAAATAATACTAACCAAAAGTGGCAATATTAAAATTATTACGCCGATAAGCATTACTTTGCCTAGCGTATTTAAAACCATTTTATAATTCATTATCTAAAAATTTCCGACAATTCGTTAACTTGTTTTGCTTTTGCAACGACGATTACCCTGTCGCCTACCATAATCGTAGTATCACCACTAGGCAAAATAAATTCATCACCACGAACAATGCCACCGATTAGTATGTTCTTTGATATTTTAAGTTGTTTAAGCGGTGTATCTTTGCCTATAAAATCTTCGCTCACAGTAAATTCTACTGCTTCTACTTCGTCGCTTATCTTGTATAAACTTTTCATACCGTTTTGGCTATCAGTTTGGCAAGCACGAATAAACCTTAAAACGTGGCTAGCAATAGCAATTTTAGGTTCTACAATGGTGTCTAGCCCTAATAGTGGAGCCATTTCGATAATATTTGGTTTGTCTAGTTTGGTTATAACCTTATTAACGCCTTTATGTTTTGCGTATAGCGAAATAATAACGTTAGACTCATCAGCACCCGTTAGCGAAACTACTGCTTCGGCACCCTTTAAGTTTTCTTCTTCTAGCACGTTTTGGTCGGTACCATCGGCGTGAAGAACGGTTATGTTTGCAATTTCTTCGCTAAATACGTTGCATCTTTCTTTATCTTTTTCTACTAGTTTTACGTCTACCCTAGCGCTTGCAAGTTGTTTTGCAAGATAATATGCCGAAGTGCTACCACCAACGATAAACACCGATTTAACGCGTGGCTTAAATATTTTTAATTTTTTGCTAAACGCCGTTATTTCGCTTTCAGATGCGATTAAACGCACGCAGTCGCCTTCTTGTATCTTAAAGTCGCCTTTTGGAATTATAACGTCTTTTCCGCGATGAACAACGGCAAAAAGCATCTTAAAACCGTATGATGAAATTTCGCTTAGCGTTTTACCGATAAGCGGGTTGTTTGCGCCAATATAAAATTCTGGCATTATTGCCTTGCCACCAGCAAAACCTTCTACGTTTATAGCCGAAGGATATTTTAATACTTGGAAAATTTCGCTTGCCGTGTGAATTTCTGGGTTGAAAGCAAAGTCTATACCTAACTCTTTGCTTATGTTTGGCATTTCGCTATAAAGTTCGGGCGCTCTAACGCGCGCAATCAATCTTTTTGCGCCAAGTTTTTTAGCAAGAACACACGCCAAAATATTAACTTCGTCTTTTTGCGTGCAAGCAATAAATACGTCAGCGTTAGGAACGTCGCTTTGTGCTAAAACTTCACGTTCTATACCACTTCCGTTAAAACCTATAATGTCGTAACGATTTACTATGTCGTTGACTACAAAACTATCTTTATCGACTACAACAACGTCGTGCCCTTCTTTTGAAAGGTTTTTTACAAGTAGTTCGCCAACTCTACCAATACCTAAAATAATGATTTTCATACCTATATAATATACTCTTTTAACGTAATTGTCAAACTTTATTCACAAACTTATTATTTGTAGCGCTATGGATAGCACAAACTAGATAAATTGTTAGCAATTTATTCTTATTGATTTTGGTTGAGAAAATTTGCTTATCGTGCTATAATGATAGGGTGTTAAAACAAAAAAGGGAGATAAAAAATGCCAAAAAGACTTGGGGCTAACTTAATGCTTTTAATCGCTGCGCTTATTTGGGGTAGCACTTTTGTTGCGCAAACAACGGCAAGTGGCACGGTTGAGCCGTTTACTTTTTTGTTTTCTAGAAGTTTTTTGGGCTTTTTGTTTTTAATACCCGTTATTTGCTTTTTTAATTATAAAAGCAATAAAAAATTGATAGAAAATAAAGAAAGGCAAGTTTTAATGCCTAATAAGTTAACGATTATTGCAGGTGTTTTTTGTGGCGTTGCACTAACGGTGGCTAGTTATTGCCAACAAAAAGGCATTTCACTTATGACGGATAATGCTTCTGGCAAGGCTGGGTTTATAACGGCGCTCTACATTGTATTTACGCCTATTTTTGGCGTTATACTTAAAAGGCGTATACCTAAAATCGTTATAATATGCGTGCCGATTGCTACAATTGGGTTTTATCTACTTTCGATTAAAGGCGGGTTTTATATCGAACTTGGCGACCTTTTAACGCTTGTTAGCGCGTTCTTTTTCACCTTTCATATTTTGATTATAGATTATTTTATGGAAAAGGGCGCAGACCCGATAAAAACTTCTTGCATACAATTTTTGGTAGTTGGGTTAATTTCGCTAGTGTTAGCGTTTATATTTGAAAGCCCAAGCGCATCTAGTATTTGGGGCAGTAAAATAGAAATTATGTATGCGGGCTTTTTATCGAGTGGCATTGCCTATACCTTGCAAATAGTGGCGCAAAAATCGGCAGACCCTACTAGCGCAACGCTTATAATGAGTTTAGAATCGGTGTTCGCCGTTTTAAGTGGTTGGGTTGTTTTAGGCGAAAAGTTATCTATAAAAGAACTTATGGGTTGCTTACTTGTTTTCATTGCAGTATTGCTTGCGCAAATTAAATTGCCACCACTAAAAAAGAAAAAAGACTAAAATTTACAAAATGAAAAGCACGGAAAACCCCGTGCTTTTTTATTATATTTTTTTGGTTTACCATCTGCCCGTTTTATAGATTTCGCAAATGAGTTTTTGAATTTTAAGTGCGCTCTCCCCCGTGATTTTTGGTTCGCGGTTATTTATAACTGCGTCGTAAAAATCTTCGATTTGGCGAATATGTTGAAAGCCCCAGTAATCTTTGCCGTCTTCGTATTCAATGTCGCCTGCGCCTTGCGAAACGGTTAAAACTTTGCCGTCCTTAAACTTTATAACAGCGTCGTCATAACTCATACGAACGGTGCCCTTTTCACAGCAAAGGCGAATTTCGATATCTTCGTCGCACGCGTAGTTATTCATTGCCCAAAACGAAAGGGTTGCGCCGTTTTTATAACGAATAAGACCTTCACCCGTATCATCAACTTCCATAATAGAGTGACCACGGTTAGATAAATGAGCCTGAACTGAAACCACTTCGTCGTTTATAAACCAGTTTGCAAGGTCTAGTGAGTGGATTGCTTGGTCGATAATAACGCCACCACCTTCTTTGTCCCAAGTGCCTTTCCAGTCTGATAGCGAATAATATTCATCGGGTTTGCACCAAGTTAAAACAACTCTTGCAGATAGCACTTTGCCAAGTTTGCCGTTTTCTAGGTTTTCTTTAACAAGTTTAGAAGTGTCGTTGAACCTACATTGAAAAATTATGCCGTATTTAACGCCTTTTTCTTTGGCGATTCTAACGTTTTCTAACGCGTCTTCGTAATTGATTGCCATTGGCTTTTCGCACAAAACGTTAATGCCACGCTCTAAGGCGTATTTGGAAATTACGGGGTGCAAATAGTGTGGAACGCATATATGCACTACGTCTAATTTTTCGGTATCTAAAAATTCTTTATAGTCGTAATAGGCTTTAACGCCATACTTTTTTGCCCATCTATCAGCGCGTTCTTTTTTAACGTCGCACACACCGACAAGTTGTGCCGTTTTAAGATAGTGGCAAGACGTAGCGTGCATTGTAAAGATATTGCCACAACCGATTATGCCTACTTTAAGCATTTTTTATCTCCCTAAGAACGAACGATAACGATTTAGAAGCGTCTATAAGAGTTGCTCTATCAATTTGTTCGCCATTTTTTACTTTGTCTATAAAATATACAAGTTCGTTATAATAACCACCAAGGTCCGAAATATTGCCACCTTTTGCGCCTTCGCCTAAATCTTTCTTTTCTATTTTAATTTCGGTTGCGCCATCATTTGTATAGCAAACGAATTTACCACCTGCATTTTCTATCGTGGCCTTTTCAAAAACCACTCTAAAACTTGCTTCAAATGGGTGAGTGCCCGGTAAGTCCCAAGTGCCTTCTACTGAAACAGCGAAATCTTTATATTTCATAACGGTGTTTATATAAGAATTTTTTTCGCCAGCCACGTTTTTAATAGAATAAAATTTCTTTGGCGTTCCAAATACCGATAAAACGTAGTCGGTATCGTGTATATGAAGGTCTTGCGCTGCGCCACCAGATAACGATATATCAAGTAGCCAGTTATTATAACCCCAAGTTGGGCGTGGGCTTATTCTTCTAAAATTAGCGTTGATAACGTTGCCGTATACGCCACTATCGATAATTTTTTTGAGTTCTACGTATTCGTCCCAAAATCTTATTACTTGCCCTACTTGTACCTTACAGCCCGTTTCTTTCGCTTTCTTTTGCATTGCTTTTGCTTGGGCGTTAGTTAGTGCTACGGGTTTTTCTACGAATAGATATTTTACCTTTTCCATAGCAAGTATAGCATATTCAGCGTGAAGATATGTAGGAAGACAAATATCAATAACGTCTACGTCGGCGTTATTTATAAGGTCTTTGCCATCAGCGAAAATTTCAGCACCGTTTGCTAATTCTTCTGCCTTTTCGCGCCTAAGGTCTGCAACGGCAGTCACCTTAACACCTTCGATATTTTTGTAGCAGTTCGCGTGCATACTGCCCATAAAACCACAACCAATTAAACCAACTTTTATCATATTATTTTCTCCTTAAAATTTTATCCATCGCGTTTGACGTGTTATAAATTATGGTATCCGAATAATGTTTATAACCCGGTATCATTTCGGCTGAAACCCAGTCGGTATAGCCGATTTCATTAAGCGCATTTACTACTTCTGGATAATTAACGTCGCCGGCAAGAAGGTCTACAAACCCGTGAAGTCCACCCGCTTCTACCCTATAATCCTTAAAGTGAATTTTCTTAATCCTATCGCCTAAAATTCTTATCCAGTCTTCTGGGTAAGAGCAGTATAGGGTGTTGCCTATATCAAGATAACTTCCCACGTATTTACTGCCGATTTTGTCGATAAAGTCACGCATTTCGATTGGAGATAATAAAAATTTATTCCAAACGTTTTCTAACCCGATATTTACCTTTAAGTCTTCGGCATAAGTTTTTAGTTCGTTTAAGCCTTCTAACGCTCTGTTATATACAACGTCGTAAGAAACTTTAATCTCTGGGTGCGAAAAACTTACGTTTACAACGCCAGGGATAACCAAAATGGTATCAGCGCCGATTTTTTTAGCAACTTCTAGTTGTTTTTTTATCATATCTTTTGCTTTTTCGCGCATATTCTTATCGTCGTCGGATAGCCGATAATCCCAACACATACCACACGATAAACTATATAGCGCCATACCTTCGCTATTAGCAAAATCTTTTATTGCTTTAATTTCAGCGTCGGTAGAAGTCATAGAAAGTTCGCCCGTTTCGTTTAAGGCAAGTTCTATGCCTTCAAAGCCCGCTTTTTTAGCAAGCAAAATATTTTCTCTTATACTCCCACCAGGGAAAGACCAAATATTGATACCTTTTTTCATAAAAAACTCCTTGCAAAATTTTTTGTTTTTAGATATAATAATTATAAGATATATGGCAAAACTATGCCATACATTTTTTTATCCTTAACGTTCAATATCGTACACAATATTTTTTTAGGTGTTCTTTTATGAAAGCAACTTATATTAAAACTCAAATTAAAAACGTGCTTAATATTTCTAAAATCGTTACCGTGCATTACTATGAGTTTGACAAGAATTTTTACTACGCCGGCGAAAAACACGACTTTTGGGAAATGGTTTACGTTGACAAAGGTAGCGTTATAGTTAGCACCGAAAATGAGAGCATTACGCTTTCGCAAGGCGAAATTATTTTTCATAAGCCAAACGAATTCCACGCGATAAAGGCGCACGAATCTTCGCCTAACTTTTTCGTTATTTCGTTTGTGTGCAGTTCGCCGTTAATTAAATATTTAGAAAAATACCACGGTGTTTTAGACAAGAACTTAAAGCCGTTTATTTCGGCTATTATTCACGAATCGGAATCGACTTTTATTTTACCTAAAAACGACACCGAACTTAAAGAACTAAAAAAGATTGATTCGCCCGTTATCGGTGGCGAACAAATGATAAAAACCTATTTAGAACAACTTTTAATTTTGCTTGTTAGAAACAAACTTAAAATTGAAAAGACGCAAGTGTTTTTATCAAAAGAGAGTATGGAAAGCCACCTTGTAGTTAAGGCGAAAAAGTATATTTTAGAAAGCCTTGAAAGGCCTTTTAAGGTTGCCGATTTATGTTCTAAACTTGGGTATAGCAAGAGTTATTTAAGCAAGATTTTTATTCGCGAAACGGGCGATACTATTTATAACTTTATGCTCGGCGAAAAGATAAAAAGGTCAAAAGCCCTTATCCGCGATGCCAACCTTAACTTTTCGGAAATATCCGACCTTTTGGCGTTTGATAACCCACAATATTTTTCTAGGGTGTTTAAGCGCATTACTAATATGACGCCTACTGAATTTAAAAACACGCTAAAAATTTAAGTTAAAGCGCAAAAAAACCACCTATCAGTTTTGATGGGTGGTTTTAGTTTTTATCTATTTTTTAGGACAAGACCAGTCGTGGATTGGCGAAATATCTTCGTATGGAATTTTAGACTGATATTTTGGCTTTCTACCTAGCATACCTTCTACAAAGTCAAAGAACGCCATAAAATCTGCTTTGGTATGGCTGTGCCCACCTTCGCGGTAAAAGTAGCCCGTGTTTTCTTCTTTATTATATAGTTTCCACACTTCTCTTGCTGCTATGTGTGTTAAATAAGAACCCCTTGGATTTGCCCAAATATCGCCGTATGCGTTGGTTTCAAACAGCCCCCTTGGTGCGATTAGAGCCTTGAAAAAATGTTGGTCGTAAAAGAGTTCGTGTGCTTTATCTTTTAGTGGTAGCATGTCTTGGTTCATCCAGTAAGGGAATTGCCTAAATAGGTCTGCCATCGTTTCACTACGGTCTATGGCGTATATGCCCGCTTCTTCGCGTTGCTCAAATCTATAAGAGCCACAGCCGTGCGCGCCACTTCCGTTAGGGTTGGTTGCAAAAATTCTTTCATCAGTTGCCGCTGCAAGCAAGGTGGTTTTTCCGCCCCTAGAATGCCCCGCGATACAAATGTGGTCGCTTTCTACAAACGGGAGCGTGACAAGCGCGTCTATTACCCTATGATAGCCCCAAGCCCAAGCCGAAATAGCACAGAATTTTTTGTCCGGAAAAAGACTATCTATGCCACCTGCTCTACTTGTGTTGTCTATAACAACATGCATATCGTGCGCTAGTTCGTTGCGGTTGAACTTAACTACTGCAAAGCCACGTGAATGCGCCTCTTTCATAACTTCTTCGTTAAGGCACCAAACGTATAATTCATCGCCCGTTAGAATTACTGGGTATTTTTTGCATTTTTCATTGCTTGGTAGATATACGGTAAAAGTAAAGGTAAAATCCTTGCCTTTTTCTATGCAATGTATTCTATAACTATAAATGCCCCTAAACTCCATAAAAGTTAATGGCTCTACCCACATATTTTCGGGTTTTGGTGGCATACCGCCATATTCTAATTCTAATGCAGTATTTATAATTTCTTTTCTTCTTTCTTCCCAAGAGTGAGTATCGCTTACCCTTGTTCCGTTGTCAAACTTAAACACGTCTGGAAGTTTTGAGTGGATTATATCTTTTCTCATAGCGCACCTTTTTCGTTTTTTTTAATTATAACATTTTAGCGTGAGATATTCAACAAAAAGTTAAAATTCTTTTCGCACGAAACCACTTTATTTTTTGGTTTTTAGCACATAATTTATAAGCACTCGTCTTTTAATTTGAAAATACGCTTGCCACCTTTAATCTTTTATAATATAATACTTTTATAGGAGAAATTATGAACGTTTTAGTCACGGGTGCGCTTGGCGGTATCGGGCGCGCCGTAGTTAATTATTACATAGGTAAAGGCGTTAACGTTTACGCGTTAGACGTTTTAGATAGTTGCGACATAGCGAGCGTTAATTATTTTAAGGCGGATATCACCGATAAAAATTCGCTTAAAGAAATTTACGACAAAATTAGTGCTAGTGGCGTTATATTAGATGCTATCGTTAATATCGCAGGCATATTTTTTATTGATTCGTTTATCGAAATTAGCGATGAAAAACTAAAAAAGATTTTCGACGTTAATCTTATGGGCGCAATGCTCGTTAATAAAACCTTTTACCCGCTACTTAAAAAGAAAGGTAAAATTATTATCACTACTAGCGAAGTTGCACCGCTTTCGCCTATGCCGTTTAATTCTATTTACAACGTCACAAAAACCGCGCTAGACGCTTATGCGCAAGGTTTAAGACAAGAACTTAACCTACTAGGAAACAAGGTTATTACCGTTAGACCTGGGGCTTTTAACACTTCTCTATCACAAGGCGCACTTGTTAAAACCAAAGAACTTGCTGATGGCACGGCGCTTTATAAAGAGCAGTCTTATAAGTTTTATCGAATTGTTAAAACTTTTATGGGAAAACCCAAAGCACCCGAAAAAATTGCTAAATTATATTATAAGGCGTTAACCACTAAAAGAAATAAAATAGTTTACAAAAAGCATACGAATCGCTTACTTAAACTACTTAATATCTTTCCCGACAGGTTTCAATGCTTTATTATTAAACTTTTACTTAGGCCCAAAAAAAGAAAATAAAATAGTAAAAAACGCTTGAGAATATTTCCCAAGCGTTTTGTTTGTTTTATTATATCCTAAATAACTTTTTTGCCCATTACAAAAGCGTTTAGCACGTTAATATCATCATCAAACACGATAATATCAGCGTCTTTGCCTTTTTCTATTCTACCTTTGTTAACGCCTAAAAGTTTTGCAGGCGTTTCGGTCATCATATACACAGCATCAGCAAGGCTAAAACCACACTCTTTGGTTAAAACTCTAACAAGTCTATCGCAAGTTGCTATGCTACCCGCAAACGCAGACCTGTCTTTAAGCCTACAAACGCCTTCTTCTACTATGTATTCAACGCCCGAAAGGTTGCCTTCTTTAACGTCGGTACCCGCAATTTCCATACTATCGGTGACTGCGATAACTTTATCTTTGCCCTTAATTTTAACAATCATTTTAACAAGTTCTGGTGGCAAGTGTCTGCCGTCGGCAATGATTTCAGCGTAAATTTCGTCCATTAAAAAGGTGCTTTCTATAACGCCAAGACTTCTAAAACCTTGCGTTCTAATAACGGTAGACGTTGCTGAATATAGGTGCGTTGTCATATTCATACCGTTTTCTACTGCCGTTTTCATATCTTTATAAGTGGCGTTAGAATGCCCCGTTGATGCGATAATTCCGTTTTTAACAAGGTATTTACAAAACTCACCGTTTTCGTCGCGTTCGGGCGCGTAAGTCCAACGCTTAATATCGTCTTTATATTCTTCAATTAAAGGAATATAGTCTTCTTTTTTAGGCTCGGTAATATTTTCAGGGCTTTGCGCACCTACTTGTTGTAGAGATAGATATGGGCCTTCTAAATGCGCGCCTAAAATATTAGATTTGCATTTATTTAAGCGTTTTGCCTTAGAAATATTTATAACGCCTTCTTTCATAACCCTAAAAGGAGCGGTGGTTACGGTTGGCAAGATACTTGTTGCACCGTGGCATAAATGGTGTTCGCACGCTTTTATAACGTCCTCTACGGTGTTATTGATAAAAGAGTAGCCACCTGCGCCGTGGGTATGCACTTCGATAAAGCCTGCCGAAACGTATTTGCCCGTAAAGTCGTAAAACTCATCGGCTTTTTTGTTCTTTTTGGTTACGTTTACGATTTTGTCGTTTTCGATATAAATATAGCCGTTAAAAATGCTTTCGCCTATAATAATTTTATCGCTTTTAATTTTAATCATAAGAGTTTAGAACTATCCCCGTCAAGATATAGTATAGCGTTGTCTTGAAGTCTTAAAATACTTGCAGGACAATGTTCGTCTATCGTTCCGTTTAAGGTTTCGTAAACGGCGTTTGCCTTGGTTGGTGCGGGCACGATACAGAATAGATATGGTGCTTTTACTAGGGTTGGAACGGTAAGCGTCATCGCGTGGGTTGGCACGTCGTTAATAGTTTTAAAGCAACCATCATTAACTTGTTGCTGACGGCAAATTTCGTCTAGTTTAACGGGTTTTACCCATCTAGCATCGTTAAAGTCTGCAACTGGTGGGTCGTTAAACGCGATGTGTCCGTTTTCGCCAATACCCATTATAACGATATCGGTTGGGTTGTTTTTAAGTAGTTCGCCGTATCTATCTGCTTCTTTATCAGGGTCGGTGGTGGTAATGTCTATATAGTTAATGCTCTTAAAAGGCACTAAACCAAAGATATGGTCTTTTAAGAAATTGCCAAAACCTTGTGGCGCGTTTTTGTCTAGCCCAATATATTCGTCCATATGGTAAGCGTTTACCCTATCCCACTCAATAGTCTTGTCTTCTACAAGTGATTTTAGCACGTCGTTTTGTGAAGGTGCTGCCGCAAAAATCATATTGATTTCTTTTTTTACGGCTAAAAGTTCTTTAATCTTTGCCGAAATTTCTTTTGCAGAAACTTCGCCCATTTCTTTTCTCGTTTCAAAAATTTTTACGGTTAATTTATCAACTTTATAACTTTTCATATTTTCACCTATTTTTTAGACGCTTTTTGAATTTTTAAAGTTTGTTCGGTTGCTAGTAAAACGCCGTTCGTAAACGTTCTGTCGCCCGATTTGATTTCTGCAAGTAAGTCTAGTAAATAGTCGCTTACAGGCACTTCTAGTTCTACGGTTCTTGGCGCAGTTTCGCCTTCTTCATAAACGGTCACTACGTTAGAAGTTATGTTATAATGTATCATTGCAGTAGAACACCAAATCTTAAAGTCCCAATAAGTTGGCATTGTGAAAACTTGGCTTGGTGCTGAATACGAAACGTCTGCAATAACGCCTGCTTTGTTTTCTAGTTCTAGCATAAACATAGCGCAATCTAAAAAGTCTGGCGTTTTATACGCGTAAGAGTTCCAGCATCTTGCAGAATGCACTTTTTTAACTTTTAAGCCCGTTAGATAAGAAAGCATATCGATACCGTGAATTGCTAGGTCGTTAATAGTTCCACCGTGCATACCCTTTTCGAAATACCAAGCAGGGCGATGCGCGTAGTCGATACAATGTTGACCAGTGAAAGAAATATTTTTAACTTCGCCGTAAGTTTTTTCGTCTAATAGTTTTTTAACTATTTGGGTAGAAGAAAAATAACGAAGGTCTAACATACAAGCAACTTTAAGATTATTCTTTTCGGAAAGCGCTTTAATTTCTTTGAATTGTTTTAATGTGGTGCAAACGGGTTTGTCCGCTATAACGTGGCAACCACTTTTAAGCGCTTTTATAACTGCTGGGCCACGCTTGCCGTATTTATCGCCGATAGCAACGATATCAACGCCCTTACCATTTAGCCAATATTCTAGGCTTTCGGTTGAACAAACGATATCGCGCGTTTCTTTAAGTTCTGCTCTCTTTTTTTCATCATCTTCAACACAAGCGATAATTTCTACGTCTTTATTGTCTTTAACTTTGTTGTATAAATTAAAAATGTGTCCGTGTTGAAAACCGTAAAATAAAATCTTCATATTTTTCTCCTAAAAAATTTTTAGTTTTATTGTTTTTCGTTGTTATTATATTATATATCAATTACCTTGATATGTAAATGGTTTTTTCAGCAAATTTTCAAAATAAAAAGTTAGAAAATAAACGTGGCAATACATAACCACGCTTAAATTTATTTTTTTGATAATTACCAAAATTTAAAATACTAAAAACCACTCTACTTTAATAAAGTGGTTTTTTTGCCTGTTGCGCGAAAAAATTACGCTAATTTTTTATTAAACTACGCGTTTTTTTCTTTTTTAGTTTTGTCTACTACTAAAACGCCATCATAATAACCGCATTTTGGGCATACTCTATGTGGAGTTTTAAGTTCGTGACATTGTGGGCATTCTACTAGATTTGGTGCTGAAATCTTCCAGTTAGCGAATCTTTTATTCGTTCTTTGTTTAGAAGTTTTACTTTTTTGTACTGCCATTTTTATTTACCATCCCTATTTATTATTACAATTACAATTTTTAAGGTTTAGATTTGTTCCGCAAGTTGGGCATAACCCTAAGCAATCGTCACTACACAAGAAATTATAAGGCATAAACGCCATTACCGTTTCGATTATTGTAGGACTAAAATCTATCCTATCACCTTTAACCATACTTTCGTTTTCGGTGCCTAGCCCGTATTCTTCGGAAAAGTCTGCCGTATATACTCTGCTAGCATTTTCTAAACATCTAGTACAGTCGCCTATCAAAGAAAATTCGATATCCCCTTCGATAAGGGCGCTATGCTCACCCGTCAGCGTGACCGTGCCGTTTATCCTTGCAGGTGCGCTAAAAGTGACGTTTGGCAAGTCGATAAGCGAATTATCCAAAGCATATTCAAAGAAGAAATCAATTTGGTCTTTGCCTTGCCTTTTTATATCTCTTAAATCAATAACCATACTATTCCTTTCGGTAAGCCATAAAAGTATATAACATTTAACAGGCTTTGTCAACGATTTTTAAGTGTTTTTTGGCTTTTTTACTATTATTTGTTTTCGGTAAGAATTTTGGTTTCTCTTGCAATAGAAAGTTCTTCGTTTGTAGGTACTACCATAATTTTTACTTTCGAATCTTCGGTGTTTAGATACATTTCACCACGAACAGCATTTTTTGCTTTATCAAAGATTGCTCCGCAGTATTCCATATCTTCCATAACAAGACCACGGATAAGTGGAGAGTTTTCGCCGATACCACCAGTAAATACGATAGCGTCTACCCCACCTAAAACTGCGATATAACTACCAACGTATTTTTTAACTCTATATGCAAGCATTTCAAGTGCAAGTCTTGCCTTTTCGTTGCCACTTTCTGCCGCTGCGGTTAGGTCACGAAGGTCGCTTGAATATTCAGAAACGCCTAAAATACCGCATTTTTTGTTTAAGTAATCAACAACTTCTTCTGGTTTTAAGCCAACTTTCGTGCGCATATATTCAACAGCCGCTGGGTCGATGTCACCACTTCTAGTACCCATAATTAAGCCTTCTAGCGGTGTAAAGCCCATAGAAGTGTCTTGGCACTTTCCGTCTTTAACAGCCGAAATAGAAGAGCCGTTGCCTAGGTGGCAAATAACGATTTTAGAATTTTCTTTGCCAAGAAGTTTAATGGTTTCTTCGCTAACGAACTTATGAGAAGTGCCGTGGAAACCATATTTTCTAATTTTGTATTTATCATAAACGTCGTATGGAATTGCATACATATACGCTTTTTGTGGCATTGTTGAGTGGAAAGTAGTATCGAATACTGCTACCATAGGAACGCCTGGCATAACTTCTCTGCAAGATTTAATGCAAGCGATGTTGCCTGGCATATGTAGTGGGCCGAATTCTGCGTTCTTTTCGCAAATTCTAATAACTTCGTCGTCGATAACTACTGATGAGTGGAAATCTTCTGCAGAGTGAAGAACTCTGTGCCCAACTGCACCGATTTCGCTAACTGATTTTAGTGCGCCCTTTTCTTCGTCTAGCATTGCTTTAAGAACAAGTTCCATTGCTTCTTTATGAGTTGGCATGTCTTGAAGAATAACGGTTTCTCTGCCATCGAAAGTCTTTTGGGTAAGTTTACTGCCGTTAAAAGTAATACGTTCGCAAATACCTTTAAGCACTACGCTTTCGTTGGTCATATCGATAAGTTGATATTTAAGTGAAGAACTACCTGCGTTTATAACTAAAATTTTCATTTTTTATATCTCCTTAAACTTATTTTGCTTGAAGTGCAGTAATTGCAACTACTGCGATAATATCTTCTACTGAACAACCGCGTGATAGGTCGTTAATAGGTTTTGCAAAGCCTTGGCAAATTGGGCCAAGTGCTAAATATCCACCAAATCTTTGAGCAATTTTATAGCCGATATTACCAGCGTTAATATTTGGGAACACAAACACGTTAGCGTTGCCTGCAACCTTAGAATCTGGTGCTTTAAGTAAGCCAACTTCTGGTGCAACTGCTGCGTCGAATTGGAATTCGCCGTCTAAAATAAGGTCAGGTGCAAGTTCTTTTGCAATCTTAGTTGCTTCTTGCATTTTTGGAACGCTTCTAAAGAACTTATCATCGTTGCCAGAGCCCTTTGTAGAGAAAGAAAGCATTGCAACTCTTGGTTCGATACCAGCGATTTCCCTAGCAGTTTCAGCAGAAGAAATTGCGATGTCTGCAAGTTGATTAGCATCTGGTTCGATGTTGATAGCGCAGTCTGCAAATACTGCAACGCCGTCTTTATTATAAGGGTTATTCATTGATGGAGCAATCATTACGAACGAACTTGAAATGGTGTTAATTCCAGGTGCAGTTTTAATTACTTGTAAACCTGGGCGTAAGGTGTTTGCAGTTGAGTGGCAAGCACCTGAAACAAGTCCGTCAACGTCGCTTGCTTTTAGCATTAGCGCGCCGTACATAGTGTAGTCTTTAAGAATACTTGCTTTTGCTTCTTCTACGGTAGCATATTCAGGAAGACCTGTTTTTTTGTTGATTTTGCCCTTTCTTGCTTCGAATAAGATATTAGCGTATTCGATAGTTTTGTCGTATGATACAGGGTCGATAATAGTAACGCCCGTAAGGTCAACGTCTGGGTTTTTTGCTTTGATTTCTTCTATGTTTCCAAGAAGAACGATTTTTGCTAAACCTTCGCGGATAACTTCACTAGCGGCTTTAACCACCCTAGAATCTTCGCCTTCTGGAAGAACTACGCATTTGTTTTTTAGACTTGCTTGTTTTTTGATGTTTTCTAAAACGTTAGACATAAAATTTTGCTCCTTAAATTTTTAAGATAATTTTTTGCATTTTTAGTAAAAATGTAGTACAATATAATTAACGTATATATTTTACATCATTATTTTAAAAAAGTAAAATAAATTTAGAGGTTTTTAAGCATTTATGAAAATTTGCGCGATTATTGCCGAATATAACCCATTACATTTAGGTCACGTTAAGCAAATTAGATACGTTAAAGAAGTTTTGGGCGCTGAAAACGTAGTTATAATTATGAGCGGAAACTTTACTCAACGTGGAGAACCTGCCATTTTAAATAAATATAAGCGCGCAAAACAAGCCGTGCTTGCAGGAGCAGACCTAGTTATCGAACTCCCTACCGTTTTCGCAACGGCTAACGCCGAAGTTTTTGCAAAAGGCGCGATAAGCGTTCTTAATTCGCTAGGCGCAGTAGACGGGATTTGTTTTGGCGTTGAGAGTGGCACGAAAGAAGACTATATTAGCCTTGCAACTGCGCTAAGCAACGAAAGCAAAGAGTTTAAAAAAGTGTTAAAAGAAAAACTCGATACGGGCGTTTCGCTAGCAAAGGCAAAATTTTTAACGCTAAAAGAACTTGGCGAAGAATACGATGAAAGTTTGATAGGTTCTCCTAATAATATTTTGGCGATTGAATACACAAAGGCGATAATTTCACTTGGCTCTAACATAGAAATTTACCCGCTACTTAGAACGGGAAACCATAACGAAGTTAAGTATAAAAAAGGGCTTACTAGTGCTAAAAGTATTAGAAATATGGTTAAAATAGGAAAGAAGAAAAAGGTTAAAAGTTCTGTTCCTAAATTCGTTTATAAAGACCTTAACTCCTACCCTTTTGAGTTTAATAAACTTGCCGTTTTGAAACTTTTAACCACTTCTACCGACGAACTTAAAGACGTGCTAGACTGCACCGAAGGGCTAGAAAACCGAATTAAAGCACTTTCTAAGGACAACCTTTCTCTTGACGATTTGGTTGAAAAAATTACCACTAAACGCTATAACGAAACAAGGGTTAGAAGAATTATCACGGCTAACCTTTTAGGAATTAAAAAAGACATTGTATTAAAGGCGTTAGACGGCGAAACTTACGCCAAAGTTCTTGCCGTTACGGGTGATAAAAAAGACCTAATTTCGCACCTTTCTAAAACTTCGAAAATTCCTTTAATAACTAGAAAAAGTGAAGTTTCTAGCCTTAAAAAATACGCCAAGGCGTGCTTTGACGTAGACGTTTTGGCAAACGATATTTATAACCTTATGCAAGGCGAAAAAGAAAACGAATTCTACACGCTTTTCGTGTAAAAAGATAACGAAAAAAATAAAACGGATACGATTTGTATCCGTTTTTTTAGTGGGTTTATTTATACCAAAGCCAAGGTTTTAATATTTTAGAATCTATATCGTAAAAAGCCGAATAGATTTTTTCACGAGTAGTGGAAGAGAGTTTTTTAACACCGATTAGTGATGCGTTTTCTTTAACTTGGTCTTCGTTTTCTGCGCCCATTACTAGTGAAACAACGCCTTCTAAATCTCTAATATAAGAAATAGCAAGCCCTGCAACGCTTAAATTTTCTTCTTCTGCGATTTTTCTAAGTTTAAGTAGTGGCTCTTTTGCGCCTTGCAAAACACCACTTGGCAAAGTGTTAACGTCTTTAAAAAGCAAGCCTTGCAAAAAAACGCTTCTTATAAAAACTGCTATGCCTTTTTCTTTAAGCATTTTTAGTGCGCCACTATTAGCGTCTTTAACGTTTAGAACGTTTAGCGGGCATTGAATTGCATTATAAAGGTCGCTTTTAAGCACCATTTCTAAATCCGAAAATTCTTTGATAGAAACACCGAATTTCTTTACTAATTTTTCGTTTTGAAGTTTTCTTAAAACTCTTTCAAAATCGCTAAAATAATCTTCTAAATTTTTAGGGTTGTGCAAAAGAACAAGTGGCAAACTTTCGTATCCTAAACGAGATAAAGAGTTTTCCACTTCTTCGTATAATCTTTTTTCAACTTCTAACGAAGAAAGTTTTTCTTTATCTCTTATGCCTATTTTTGTTATTATAGTAGAATTTTTAAATCCATTTTTTCTAAAATAATCGCCTAAAACTTTTTCGCTTGTGCCGTAGTCAGACGCCGTATCGAAAGCAGTTATTCCTAGTTTCGTTGCCGTTTTAATAATTTCGAAAGCCTTTTCTTCGCTTGGTTTTCCTTCGGTGTTGTTCACGCCGTAATCAAGCCCAAGTTGCACCGTGCCTAGTGTTATTTTAGAAATTTCGTTTCCAAAAACGTTAATTGTTTGCATAAAGTCCACCTATTTCGCCGTATATCCACCATCTACGGGGATAGCCGTTCCCGTGATATAACTAGACGCATCTGACGCTAAAAAGATGATTATACCCATAACGTCGGTATCGTTTGCCATACGCTTTAAAAAAGTTCTGTCGTTATATCTTTCTACAAAAATTTCGTCTTGATTGTTAAATAATCCGCCAAGTTCTAACACGTTTACTCTAACGCCTTGTGGACCGTATTTACTAGCCATAAACCTTGTAAGATTAGTCATGCCACCTTTATGAAAGAAATAATCCGGTCCATTAAAACCTGAGAATGAAACGCCCCTATAAAGCGTGTCGTCTGGACCTAAAAGCCCCATATAAGAGCCGATGTTTATAATACTGCCACTACCTTTTTCAGCCATCATATCGCCGAAAACCCTGTGCATTAAAAATAAGCCCGTGCCGTTTACTTCTAAACTTTTGGTAAACTTTTCAGCGTCGTCGTGGTAGCCTTTCATAATTCTTAAAACGGAATTATTAATCAAAACGTCTAGCCCGCCACCCGCTTTGATTTTTTCGCCAAGAGCAACAATACTTTCTTCGCTACCTTGGTCGTATTCTTCACAAGAAATGTCGTATCCTTGTTTAGTAAGTTCTTCTACTAACGCCTTATTCTTTTCAACGCTACGCGATGCGATAATAACGCTAGCACCTGCCTTGCATAACGCTAGTGTGATTTGAGAGCCGTATAAACCGTGTCCACCCGTGAGCAATACTCTTTTACCTTTTAACGAAAACATTTCTTCTACATAACTCATACGAAAAATCCTTTTTAGTTTATTATTTGATTTATATTAAACCTTAAACTATAAATTATTATATACCAACGTCGTTTATATTTCAACAAAAAACAAATAAAAAACACGTCGCTTTTTAGGCAACGTGTCTTTTTTTGTTGTTTAATTTGTTTAACCTTTATATTAATACATTCCACCCATACCTGGATTTGGTGCTTGTGGTGGTTCTGGTTCTTTAATATCGGCAACTACTGATTCGGTTGTTAAGAATACGCTTGCAACGCTTGCTGCATTTTCTAGTGCTGAACGAGTCACTTTCGTTGGGTCGATAATTCCACGTTCTACCATATCAACGTATTCGTTTGCAAACGCGTCGAAACCATAGTTAGGGGTGTTTTTAGAAAGAACTTCGTTAAGGATAACAGAACCTTCAAGTCCAGCGTTCGTTGCGATTTGTTTAAGTGGTGCTTCGATTGCTTTAAGAACTATCATAGCACCCGTTTTAGCATCGCCCTCTAAAGTTTCGATATATTTTTTGAGTTGTGGGATAATAGAAATTAGCGCGATACCGCCACCTGGAACGATACCTTCTTGAACTGCTGCTTTTGTAGCGTTAAGCGCGTCTTCAATACGAAGTTTTTTCTCTTTCATTTCGATTTCGGTTGCTGCGCCCACGTTGATTACGGCAACGCCACCAGCAAGTTTAGCAAGGCGTTCTTGTAATTTTTCTTTATCGTAGTCAGAAGTGGTGACTGCAATTTGAGCCTTGATTGCTTGTTTTCTTGCTTCGATTTGTCTTGGGTCGCCTGCGCCGTTGATGATGGTAGTGTTGTCTTTATCTACTTTAACGGTGCCAGCCCTACCAAGCATACCCATATTGAAATCTTTAAATTCCATACCAACTTCTGATGAAATAACGGTTGCACCCGTTAAAATTGCAATATCTTCAAGCATTGCTTTTCTTCTATCGCCAAAACCTGGGGCTTTAACTGCAACGCAGTTGAACACGCCTTTGAGTTTGTTTACAACAAGTGCTGCAAGCGCGTCGCCTTCAACTTCTTCGGCAATGATAAGTAATCTCATACCTTGTTGTGCGATAGGTTCGATTACAGGTAAAATTTCTTGGATAGAAGAAATCTTTTTATCAGTCACTAAAATAACAGGAGCATCTAAAACTGCTTCCATTTTATCAGTATCGGTCACCATATACGCAGAAGCATAACCTCTATCGAATTGCATACCTTCAACGGTAGTGAGTTCGGTTTTCATGGTTTTGCTTTCTTCGATGGTGATAACCCCGTCTTTACCAACTTTTTCCATTGCTTCTGAAATAAGTTTGCCAACTTCTGGGTCGCCAGCAGAGATTGATGCTACTTGACCAACTGCTTGTTTGGTGCTAACAGGTTTACTGATGTTTTTAAGTGCTTCAACGCAAACAGCAACTGCGCCTGCAATACCCTTTTTCAAAATTACAGGGTTTGCGCCTGCTGCAACGTTTTTAAGACCTTCGCTAATCATTGCTTGCGCTAAAATAACTGCCGTGGTAGTACCGTCACCAGCAACGTCGTTCGTTTTGGTTGATACTTCTTTAACAAGTTGTGCGCCCATATCTTCAAACGGGTCTTGAAGTTGAATTTCTTTTGCAATGGTCACACCGTCGTTAGTGATTAGTGGTGCGCCGAATTTTCTTTCTAGAACTACGTTTCTACCCTTAGGGCCTAACGTAATTTTTACAGTATCAGCAAGGATGTCAACGCCTTTTTGAAGGGCTTTTCTTGCTTCTTCGCCGTATTTAATTTGCTTTGCCATAATATTCTCCTTAATCTTCTACTATTGCTAAAATATCGCTTTGGCGAATAATAGTAAGTTCTTTGCCGTCTACCTTAAATTCGCTACCAGCATATTTAGAATACAATACTTTATCGCCTACTTTTACTTGCATAACGATTTCTTTACCATCAATAATTCCACCAGGACCTACTGCTACAATCCTTGCCATTTGTTGTTTTTCTTGTGATGCCGTTGGTAAGAATAAACCACTTTTAGTTTTTTCTTCCATTTCAAGACTTTCGACTACTACTTTGTCGAACAAAGGTTTAACCTTCATTTTATTGCCTCCTAAATGTTTTAGCACTCACCTTTTTTAAGTGCTAATATTTATTATATACGGTAAAAAATTTTTGTCAATGGAATATGATATTTTTTTACCAAAATTTGAGAATTTTTTGTCGGTTTTACCGCTTTTTAGTAGAAACGAAAAAGTAAAAGTCAGTAGCCTTTTATCCGCCTTAACGACTTTTACTTTCGCATTTAATATATCATTAAAAATTTGTATCGTATTTGTTAATTTAAGCCCAATTTGTTAATTTAAGCCCATCACTTGCATTATTTCTTTAATAGCGTTTATTTTTTTGTGCCTTGCTTTTAATTCAACCCCTTCTTTTTCGCAAAGAATTTCTATTAAAGCAAGTGCATTTTTAAGCCCACGCGCGCTTTTTACTTTTACGGTAAAAGGCACTTCTTCATAAGCCTTAACGTCAGCAAGGCTTGTTTGGAAATAAACGTTTTTGTTAAACGCCTCTGTATCAAGTGCTAAGTGAAGTTTAAGGGTTTTGCCCTTAATGGTTAGTTTTGCTATAAGTTTTCTCTTGTGCCTAAAAGTCACGTGCTTAAACGATAGCCTTGAATTTACGCCCCTAAAAGAGACGAACTTATTGTAAATTTCGTCGTAGTAAAGCAAAGCGTGTTCATCAAGTTTAAGAAGTTTTTGAGCAAAATGCACCCTTTTAATATTGAGTTTGTCTGCTAACTCATCTTCTTCGTCGATATCGGCAATAACTATTTCGTTATCAGTAGTTTGGTCTTCGGTGGTAGCAACTTCTTCAATCGGCTCTACTTCTTTTACTTCTGATAAGTTAGATGGCGCAACAACTTCTGGCTCTACCACAGGTTCAGCGACAGGTTCTTCTGCCTTTACTTCTTCGGTGGTTTCAGTAATTGGCTCAATCACTTCGGTGTTTAAAGCCGTTTCTTCGGTGGAAACTACTTCGGGTTCGACGATTTCTTCTTTGATAGGCTTTTTATCTTTAACTCTATAAAAGTTTCTGCCTACTTTTATCGCTATGTATAGTAAAAAGAATAGCGATAATCCCCCTAAAACGTATAAAAAGATTAGCGTTGTCGGACTCATATATTATTCCTCCCTGTTCATTTTATCTACATAAGTAAAGATTTTTTCTTGCTTTTTGGTTCACACGTCACGTCTATCCCAAGTTTTTTGAGCGTTTTATTATCTACGTGCGAAAGAATTACAGATGAGTGGAATTGCGCGCCACGAAGTTTTTCAAGTTGTTCTAGCGCAAGTTTTGCTATCGGGTTAGTGACAGCCGATACCGCTAGTGATAATAATATTTCATCTGTATGTAGCCTTGGGTTTTCCGAACCCATATGTTCTACTTTGAGTTTTTGTATAGGCTCTATAACGGCAGAAGATATTATATCTATCGAATCGTCTATATCGGCAAGCACTTTTAGAGCGTTAAGTAATGCCGATGCGCTTGCGCCTAATAGTTTGCCCGTTTTACCCGTCACAATTCTGCCGTCTGGCAATGCAAGAGCAGAACAAGGCGTGCCTGTTTCAAGTTCTTTTTCTAGTGCTGGGCCAACGACTACCCTATCAGTTGTCACAAGTTTCATTTTTTGCATTATGATTTCCATTTTAGAAACCGATTCTTTCGAAACGTTGCCTTTTAGATAGTCTATGCTAGTAGCGTAATATCTTCTAATAATTTCTTGTTTGCTTGCTTCACGGCAAATTTCATCACTAGTAATGCAAAAACCTGCCATATTAACGCCCATATCCGTTGGAGATTTGTATGGAGAATCGCCCATAATCTTGTTCATCATAGCAGATAGAACAGGGAAAATCTCTACGTCTCTATTATAGTTTACAGCCATTTCGCCGTAAGCATCTAGATGGAACGGGTCTATCATATTAAGGTCGTTAAGGTCAACCGTTGCCGCTTCGTACGCAGCGTTTACTGGGTGGTTAAGACCTAAATTCCAAACGGGGAAAGTTTCGTATTTAGCATAGCCTGCCTTAACCCCGCGTTTGTTTTCGTGGTAGAGTTGAGATAGGCAAGTTGCCATTTTACCACTACCTGGGCCGGGTGCCGTCACGATAACTAGTGGGCGTTTGGTTTCTACGAAGTCGTTTTTGCCAAACCCTTCTTCACTAACGATTTTTTCTACTTCTGATGGGTAGCCTTCTATATCGTAGTGATGATATACTTTTATGCCAAAGTTAGATAACTTCTTTTCAAACACAAGTGCAGACATTTGCCCTGCAAACCTTGTTAGCACAACGCTTTCAACGAAAAAGCCTTTGTTTCTAAAAACATCTACTAAACGGATTACTTCTAGTTCGTAAGTAATACCAATGTCACTACGGGTTTTGTTTTTTTCTATGTCGTTAGCGTTAATAACGATTAAAATTTCGGCTTTATCTTTAAGAGCCGATAGCATATTGATTTTGCTATCTGGCATAAAACCCGGTAGCACCCTAGACGCGTGATAATCGTCAAATAATTTGCCACCAAGTTCAAGATATAATTTATCGCCGAACATTGAAATACGTTCAAGTATCTTTTCGGATTGTAATTTTAAGTATTTCTCGTTATCAAACCCTATTGCGTTCACTTTTAACCTCCGTAAAACCCTTTCCTTACGCCAACAAGTCGGCTTTTTGTAATTTATCTAAGAACTCACCAACGTCTTTTATAGCGACGCTTTTTTCAACCCCGTATTCGCTTGTTAAAGCATTAACTAGGGTATCAAAATCCGTGCCGTTTTCTAGCAATTTCCAAAGTAGCGCGCCCGTTTCGTTTAGAGTTATCGCACCGTTTAACACCTTAACGGCAGAGCCAACTGCAACTACGATATAGTTTCCTGCGACTTCTTTAAGTAGTAGCCCTTTTTTAACGTTCATACATAACTCCTAATTAAACGCGCCAAATCGTTTATATGGTTTAATTGTATCAAACGCGCGCTTTTTTGTCAATACAAAAACCCGTTTTATACGCTCTTAAAAACAAAAAAATTCCCTTTTTTTAAGTGCAAGGGAATTTTTACGATAATTTAGTTTACGCATACGGTATTAGGGGGTTTTATCTCCACTCGCCTACGCGCGAAGAAATTTTGTTAAACACGGCTTCGATGATTATGCCAAACGCCACCGACGTTATAACCATTGCAAGCATAAGCGCAATTTCAAAATCGAATTTTGCGCCGTTTAATAAACTGCCTAGCGATTTTACGGTTGCGCTAAGCACTTCGGCTGCAACCATTAACTTAAAGTTAAGTGAAATTTCGCTACCTATCGCACTATAAGTTTGTGGTGCGATTTGTGGGAACTCTACTTTAACAAAAGACTGAAACTTGCTAGCCCCGTCCACCATACCTGCTTCTACAACCGTTTTGTCTATGGAATCAAACGCGCTTTTAACGTGCGTGTAGGTGGTTGGCATTACTACAAGCATAGTGACAACCACGGGTGCAATTTGAGAATTTGTCCAAAAGAGTAGCAATAAAACGACTGCAACGGTAGGAAGCGCCCTTAAAATACTCATTATCGTTAAAATAATACTTTCGAAGTTCTTGCTTTTATACGCGAAAAACGCGCACAAACTAGAAATAATGAAAGATATGCTAAAAGCGATTAGCGTTCTTAATAGAGTTAAAGAAAAGGCAAGGTAAAATTTTTGGTCTTTTAGTAGATTTATAAACGCGCTAAAAGTATCGGCTACGCTTGGCAATATATATTCGCTATCTATTGCTTTTGCCAAAACCGACCATATTAACAATATCCCAAAAATAGTTATTATGGGAAGTATTACGTTTAATAGTCTACCTTTTTTATTCATTATTCTACTACCGCTATACTTATATTATGTTTTTTTAGTGCCATTTGAAAGGTCCAATCAGGAACTGCACCCATCATAGGAACTGCAACGCGATTATCAATTAAATCATCAACCATGAGTGGTTCTGTGCTCATTATATAAAAGTTGCCGTGAGTAACAACTGCAACCATAACGTAATGGTCGAAATTGTCGTGCGCTTTATAAAGTTTGCTTGCTAAATTTATAGGTGCAAGCACGAATTCCGCTTCGCCTTTCGCAAGTTTACTGCTAATAAGGTCAGAAGTGACCACGCTATAAGAAACGCTTTTGCCCGTACCTAAATCGTCGGCATCGTTCATTAGTTTAGAAATAGCAAGAGCAGGCGCTCCGTCTGGTGCGATAAAAGTGTATTCTTGTTTAGAAGTAGTTAGCGAAGATGAAGTATAGAAAAAGTCGTCTTGCACTTGGTTTGCTTTGGTGCTATCGATTTCTATGATTCCGTTAACGTATTCTTTTACCGATTTTTGCGCATCGCTAGCGCCTTGCCAATAAATTTTGCAAGAATCGATAACGCTTTCGCTTAGCGCTGGGGCTTTAAGCGTGGTTGTGCCGTGATTAGAAATTGCCGTTACTGCAAGTTCTTTATTTTGTTTTGCCCAGGCTACGCTATTAGTAATCCTTTCTTCTAACTTGCCGGCAAGATTAACAAAAGAACCTAAAACGCTCTTTTTAACCATTAAAACGGCTTGTG
>JAZLCK010000041.1:0-1016 GCA_045614165.1 Christensenellaceae bacterium
ATTAGATTAATTAAGGAGAAAAATATGGTAATCGATTATTTTGGCAAAGATTTTAGTAAACTAGCCAAGAAAAAACTATTCCTTTTCGATATGGATGGAACTATCTATATGGAAGGAAAACTATTCCCAGGGGTAACCGAACTTCTTGCAAAGATAAAAGAATATGGTGGTAGATACGTTTTTATCACTAATAACTCAAGTAAATCGGTTAAAGATTATATAGACCGTTTATCGGCTATGGGTATCGAGTGTAACGAAGATAACTTCTACACCTCAACTCAAGCATCTTGCGAACTTTTTAAGGATAGATTTGCAGGCGAATTAGTGTATGCTCAAGGCACGGCATCTTTCTTAAAAGAGTTAAAGGAAAATGGAATTAAGGTTACCACTAAATTAGAAGACGGAATAGGCGCAGTTTTAGTTGCATACGATTCTGAACTTACCGGCGAAAAAATGCGTGTTACTAGCGAAGTTCTAACCAAGTGTGACGTTCCTTATTATGCAACCAATCCAGACTGGGTTTGCCCTGTAGAATTCGGTTACGTTCCAGATTGTGGCTCTATGTGTTTCGGTTATGAAAAAGCAACGGGCAAAACGCCTATTTATATAGGAAAACCAAACCCAATGATGATTAACCTAGCAAGGGCAAAATTTGGCGTTACAAGGGCAGAAACGGTTGTTTTAGGAGATAGAATATACACCGACATTGCGTCGGGTTACAATGCCGAAGTAGACACTATAATGGTTCTTTCTGGCGAGGCTACGATTGCTGATTACCAAGCAAGTGATATTAAGCCAACCTACGTTTTAGAATCTGTTAGTGAAATACTAAAATGCTTAAAATAAATTAAAAGGTATAAAAAGGCTTGCTTTTGGCAAGCCTTTTTTAGTATACTAGGTCTATGCAAAAAAGTAGAAAGTTAAATTTAATAGGAATAGCCTTTTTATTAACGGCAACCTTGGCGTGGGGGTCGTCTTTTTTAATACTTAAAAACACCATTGAGCAAGTTCCTGCA